>JAZORP010000001.1:0-12867 GCA_045656665.1 Acutalibacteraceae bacterium
CAGTAATGTACCTTTCGGGCATCGTTCTTATCTTCCTCGGTGCTCTGCTTATAAACAAGATCACAGGCTACAAAGCAAGAAAATCTTTCTTCATCATTGAGATGCCTGAATACAAGCTTCCCTCTTTATGGGGCGCTTTCAAATCTATGTGCAGCCGCGGTTGGGCTTACATAGTTAAGGCGGCCACTATCATTCTTCTGTGCAACACTGCCGTTCAAATTATGCAGACCTTCACCTGGAGCTTCAAGGTTGCAGAGTCTGCCGATTCCTCCATCCTCGCCTCCATCGCAGGCCCCTTTGCTTATCTGCTTGCGCCTATTGTCGGTGTTGTTTCCTGGCAGCTCGCAGCAGCTGCTGTTACAGGCTTCATTGCCAAGGAAAATGTTGTCGGCACATTGGCGGTATGCTTCGTCGGTCTTGAAAACCTCATTGATACTGAAGAGCTTGCCCTTATGGAGGGCGCAGGAGCCGAGGTTGCCGGTGTAATGGCCATCACAAAGGTTGCGGCGCTTGCATACTTGATGTTCAATCTCTATACCCCTCCCTGTTTTGCTGCTATAGGCGCTATGAATGCCGAAATGAAGAGCAGCAAGTGGCTTTGGGGCGGTATAGGTCTCCAGCTCTCAGTGGGTTATACCGTGGCATATCTGGTTTACACTATAGGCACTCTCATCACCGCTCCCGCCGCCCTTAATATCGGCGCTGCTGTAGGAGGTCTTGTTGCGGTTCTTGTTATGGTTAGCGTTGTGGTTATGCTGATCAACCACACCAACAAGAAGCTGAAGGTAGAATATGCCCTCGGCAATTTGGCCAAGAGCGAAAATGGCCACGCAACGGTTAAATAATTATGGAAAACTTTATAATAATTGCAATAGTTTTGTGTATTGTGGTAGGCGTTGTGATTTATCTATACAAAGCCAAAAAACGCGGCCAAACCTGCATCGGCTGCCCTTATTCCAAACAATGCGGCGGGAATTGCAGCAGCCGCGGCAGTACAAAACCGAATAACACAAAATAATAAGTGAAAGAAAGACCGCAAGGCAGTGTCCTTGCGGTCTTTCTTTCAACTTAAATTTTTTCTTTATTTCATTAAGCAATATCTGTTTTACCGTTACGAACCGCCTCAAAATCCTCCTGAATTTCTTTGGAGGGAGCTTTTGTCAGTAATGAGACCAATATAATGCAGATAGAAGAAAATGCAAATGCAGGTAATAATTCATAAATTGCAAAAACGCCACCTAACTTGCTGATAACAAGTTTCCAAAGGAAGACCATACCTGCACCGCCAATCATGCCGGCAATAGCACCCGATTTGTTGATGCGTTTCCAGAAAAGGCTGAAAAGCATAAGCGGTCCGAATGTGGCGCCAAATCCTGCCCATGCAAATGATACTATTTGGAATATCACGCTTTTTTCATCCAAGGCTATAATTATACCAATCAAAGCCAACACTAAAAGAGTTATCCTCGAAACCTTCATAACCTGCTTTTCTGTCGCATTTTTCTTGAAGATTCCTTGGAAGATATTTTTTGAAAATGCCGAAGCAGCGATAAGTAAATAAGAGTCGGAAGAACTGATTGTTGCGGCTAAAATACCCGCCATAACAAACCCGGCAAGAAGCGCGGGCAAGGAACTAGTTGCCAAGGTAATAAAAATACTTTCGGCCGCGCCCTTTGTAAGATGAGCAGTCGGGAAAAGCTGACGGCCTACAATACCGATAAACACAGCAACTGTCAAGGATATAACAACCCATACAGTTGCAATGCGACGCGAGCGCTTGAGCTCTTCTTCCTTGCGGATAGCCATAAAGCGAAGCAATACCTGAGGCATACCAAAGTAGCCAAGACCCCATGCCAGCATTGAACAGACGGTTAAAAAACTATAATTTGAAGCTTCGCCAAACAGTGGCTTGCCGGCTTCTATTATCTGCTGACCGTTAGTATCCAAGGTCGGTGTGGCCAAACCGAAAAACTCTAAAAATCCCGGAATTTCCTTTGCGTTATCTAAAACAGCGCCAATGCCGCCGGCCTGTGCCGCTCCTATCACAACAATTACAGATAGAGCAACAATCATAACGATAGCCTGCATAAAGTCAGAAACACTTTCGGCAAGAAAACCGCCCAACAATGTATAGAGCAATACAAAAACCGCGCCAACAATCATCATAGTTACATAAGGCACGCCAAACAAGGTGGAAAACAGTTTGCCGCAAGTAACGAAACAGCTTGCCGCATAAACAGTGAAGAAAATCAAAATAAATGCTCCGGCGATAAACATAATTGTTTTATTCTTTTCTCTGAATCGGTTGGAGAAAAATTCGGGCAAGGTTATAGAGTTGTTTGCCCTTACACTATACCGCCTTAACCTTTTTGAAACAATCAGCCAGTTAATATAGGTGCCTACCGCAAGTCCTATCGCTGTCCATGCAGCGTCTGCAAGACCGCACCAGTAAGCAACACCGGGCAGACCCATCAGAAGCCAACCGCTCATATCTGAAGCTTCGGCGCTCATCGCCGTAACCCAAGGGCCTAACGAACGCCCTCCAAGGAAGTATTCCTCAGAATTTTTATTTGCGCGCTTTGCATAAATCACGCCAATCCCAATAACTACCGCCATGTACATAACCATGGCGATCAAAATTTGTATAGTTTTTCCATCCATAATGCAACCACCCTGTTTCAAAGTAAAAAAAGATTGCTCTTATAATAACAGAAAATGGGATATATTGCAACAAAAAATCACAAATTCTTTCACTTCTAAATATTCAAATATGGACTCGATTGTCTTACTGTTGTTTATAATAAGACACGGTTCCTGTTTTTTGTTTTATATCAATTTGTTTGGTTATCATTATGGTATTCTCCGCATTTTTGCAAGAACCTTTTCACTGTCTGTTGGCGCAAAAAATGTAGAAAATTCATTTTTAACCGGTTTAAGCACATAATATCTCTTTTTTGTACCCATAAAATCTTTATCATTAATGTCCGCTATTTTGCAAACGCCTTCCGTTCCATATATGACTATATCGTTAATTTTAAACATAGTTGCCCCTCATTCCTATAATTAGCTATACTTATTTTAACATGGTTTTTCGAAAATTTCATATGTTTTTTTAAAGAAAAAATATTACACAAAGAGAAATATAGGGCAAAGAAAATCCGTGTCTCCCATAAGGGAAACACGGATTTTTGGTCGAGGCGACAGGATTTGAACCTGCGGCCTCTGCGTCCCGAACGCAGCGCTCTACCAAACTGAGCCACGCCTCGACATATAAATTAAATTGTTGTGATATGGAACTTTTTTTCTTGTCTTTCCGCGCTGCTACGCAGCTTACTCTTGCGGTGCCCAAAAGTTGTTTAGGCTTGAAGCGCCTACAACTTTTGACCGCGGCGCCTTTTGAAAGCTCCCTTTTTCTGCCACAGGCAGCGGTCGCATTCAAAACTACCAAACTGAGCCACGCCTCGACATATAAATTAAATTGTTGTGATATGGAACTTTTTTCTTGTCTTTCCGCGCTGCTACGCAGCTTACTCTTGCGGTGCCCAAAAGTTGTTTAGGCGCAACATATAAAATATAGCCTAATAATTATATATATGAAAAGGACAAATGTCAATCTTTTTTTGCGAAAAAGGAGAAATTACAATTCTGTCGGCGGTTATTGACAACCGCCTTGCCTCAAAGCTATAATAATGGTTATAGTATCGCCATCTGCAGAAAGGGGCCATATAATGAAGCCTTCTTCCAAACCGAAAATCACCGACGTTGCTGTGTCTGCATTTTTCACCGCGATTGTATGCGCCGTATCGCAAATAACCATTGTCACTCCAAGCGGGGTCCCCTTTACCTTTCAAACGCTGGCGGTTGCTTTGTGCGGTTATATGCTAAGCGCTAAATGGTCGGTGGCCGGAATTTTCACATATATAATGCTCGGCTGTGTGGGCCTGCCGGTTTTTTCAGGCTTGCGCGGCGGAGTCGGTCTGCTTGCCGGGCCTACCGGTGGCTTTATTCTGGGCTTTTTGCCGCTTGTGTTTTTTTGTTCCCTTTCAAATAAAGCCAAAACTCGGTATTCTAAAATTATGTTTAGCTTGATAGGGCTGTTTATCTGCCATTTGCTCGGATGCGTATGCTTTGCCGCAGTATCCGGCTGTGGCATTATAAGCGCTTTTATTACCTCCTCCCTGCCATTTCTTTTAAAGGACATTATATCCCTACTTATAGCGCAGATGCTGTCTGGCAGTATGAAAAAGCGAATTAAAAAATAACCTTTTTAAAAATATTTAACGGCTGTGTTTTCACAGTCGTTTTTCTTTTTTAAGGGGGCTTGTTCTAACGAGGACAACCATTTCATACAATTAAATATGAGAAAATTATACCTCATTTTTGAGCGGAGTGATATTTTGAACAACAGTCAACGGTTTGAGCTCGCTTTATATGGCACCTGCGAGCGTATACGAAGCATTTTGCAAAATCTGCCTAAAACGGTCAAGGAAACTGCCGAGGAGATTCGGCTAAGAAAAGGTCTGCCGATAGCCCTGACCGTATCAGGTGAGACTGTTTTTGTTAAAGCAGACGGACAGATTTGCTTTGGCTTTAATTATGACCTGCCCAAGGTCTCACAAGCCGACCTTGAGCAAAGCTTTAAGCTCTTATGCGGAAGCTCGGCCTATGCTCATGGGGAAGAACTGAGAAACGGTTTTATAATGATGAAGAACGGCTGTCGCGCAGGTGTCTTCGGAACATTGAGCGAGAACGGGTTTATGAAAGATATAACCTCTGTAAATATAAGGATTGCCCGAGAGGTTTTCGGAGCCGCAAACGATATTGTAAAGTCCTACAAAGGAGGGGGTCTGCTCATAGCAGGGCCGCCGGGCAGCGGAAAAACCACCGTTTTGCGAGACCTTTTGCGCCAGCTTTCAAACGGCACCGTCGGCAAATATCTACGGGTTGCTGTTATTGACAGCCGTTGCGAGCTTTCGGGAGGCTTCGGCGGCGGCGCAACTTATGATTTGGGGGCCGCCTGCGATGTGCTTGTGACCGCCGACAGGGGGGCCGGAGTAGAAATAGCTACACGAACAATGTTCCCCGATATTATTGCTTTTGATGAGATAGGAAATGCAAAGGAGCTTGAAAGTGTCACCCAAAGTTTTTATTCAGGGATAGCGGTGATAACCACCGCCCATATCGGCGCTGTGGGGGAATTGATGCAGCGCGATATAACTGCCCGTCTCATAAAAAGCGGCGCCATTTCGCAGGTGGCTCTGCTGCCTAAAATCCGTGGAGATAATATACAAATCATTTCTGCAAAGGAGCTTTACTGTGCCGCAGTTGTTTAAATTCGCGGGGTTGTTTATCCTTTTTATCACCTGCGCCCTTGCAGGGATTTTTAAATCCTTTTCCCTTAAAAAACGGGCCGCCTCTCTTTGCTCGTTGGTAAATTCTTTAAAAGAACTTTCTTCGCGAATAGGCGCTGATGCAGGCGAGCTTGCGAGCCTTGTTGAAATTTGCTTTGATTCTTCCCTTGTTAGGATTGAAGACGGACAGCCCTCTCCCTGCAGAGCCGCTCTTCAAAAGGAGGAACTTTCCCTTCTGCAGGAGTTTTTTGCGGGCGCAGGAATGCGAGATGCCGTTTCCGAGCAGGAAAGAACGCGGCTTTTTGCCGCTCTTCTGGAAAAGCGCCTTGCCGATGCCGAGAAAAAATGTTCCGAGCTTTGCCGCCTTTACAACACATTGGGCTTTCTCTGCGGGGTCTTCCTCTTTATTTTCTTTTTGTAGGTGATTTTTTTGGATGTTGATTTTATTTTTAAAATTGCCGCCATAGGCATAATAGTGACCGTTTTAAATCAGGTGCTTATCCGCTCCGGACGGGAGGAGCAGGCGATGCTGACCACCCTAGCGGGCCTCGTTGTAGTACTTTTGATGGTTGTAAACGCGGTCGCCGAGCTTTTCTCCACAGTCAAAGGCCTGTTTGGACTATGACGGGGGATGTTATAAGAATTGTTGCCCTGTGCCTTGTGGCTACTGCGGTTTGCATCATCTTAAAGCAAAAAAATGCCGAATACGCCCTTTTAGTCTCGGTGGCGGCGGGCGCGGCGGTAATACTTCTTGTTTTAAAAAATATATCCGCACCTATAGAATCGGTAAAATACAAGCTCTCGCAATATGGCATAGAAGAGGAGTATTTCAAGGTAGCACTTAAATCGTTAGGCATTGGCTACATAACCACATTTATAGCCGATGCCTGCCGCGATAGTGGACAGACCTCCCTTGCATCCAAAGCCGAGCTTGCGGGGAAAAGTGCAATTTTCCTGCTTTCGCTGCCCCTTATATTCTCGGTGCTGGAAACTGCGGTGGGATTTATACAATGATGAAAAAATTACTTTTAACCATCCTGCTTCTTTTGATTTTCTCCCAGCCGGTTGCGGCCAAGGACCCCTCGGCAGAGGAGTTCTATCGCCAACAATATGAAACCAGCGGAGCCGATTCTATACGAGATTATCTGCCTGAGGATGTGCGGGAGTATTTGCAGGAAAACGGCATCTCTCCCGAAACAGGCGACTGGGTAACCGGCCTTAGCACCGAAAATGTTTTCACTCATATATGGCAATTTTTAAAATCAGGAGCAAAAGCCCCTCTCGCAGGGGGAGCGGCGCTGCTCGCCGTTATTCTTATAAGCGCCGCCCTCTCATCCCTCGACCTTGGCGGCGGTGCCGCCTCTGCTGCCCTTTACGCAACAGCATTATCTGCCGCGGCCGTTATTGCGGGGCCGGTTTTTTCGGTTATATCGGCCGGCATCAATGCTATGCAGGGGTGCTCTGTATTTATGATGTCGTTTGTGCCGATTTTTGCTGTGATAGTGGCCTCTGCGGGAGGGGCGGCCACCTCGGCTTCGATGAGCGCGCTTCTTTTAGGAGCGGCGCAAACTGTTAACTATATTTCAAGTTTTGCTGTAATGCCGCTGATGGGTGGATATCTTGCAATAAGCCTTTCTTCCTCGGTTTCCCCCGTGATGGCCAAAACCGGAATTGCCGAGGGTATGAAAAAGCTGAGCTTTTGGATAATGTCTTTAATAACTACCGTTTTTGTGGGGATTTTGAGCATCCAAACCGCCGTCAATTCCTCTGCTGATTCGCTGACCCTTAAAACCGCAAAATTCATCGTGGGTTCTTCCTTCCCGATGGCCGGCACCGCCCTCTCGGAGGCATTGACCACCGTGACCGCATCAATGGGACTTTTGAAAACCTCGGTCGGGATATATGCCGTTTTGGCACTTGCTCTGATTTTTCTGCCCATTATAGCCGAGCTTTTGCTTTGGCGGCTGACCCTCACACTCAACGCCTGTGTTTCGGACCTGTTGTCCCTACCTAAAATCTCGGAATTTTTGCGGTGTGTAGACTCGGTCATGTCGGTCCTGTGCGGAATAATCCTGCTGACAGGGGCAATGTTTATAATATCTCTCACGGTGGTCATATCTATGGGTAAAACATAATGAACCAATTTTCATCTTTGCTGATATCGATTTGTGCCTCCTGCATCCTTATCGGAGCGCTCCATATGCTCTGCCCCG
This sequence comes from Acutalibacteraceae bacterium, assembly GCA_045656665.1. Taxonomy (GTDB): domain Bacteria; phylum Bacillota; class Clostridia; order Oscillospirales; family Acutalibacteraceae; genus UBA737. Next base: position 7,565 of record JAZORP010000001.1, read on the forward strand.
AAGGAGGACTTAAAAAGAGTATCCAATATATTTTGGGGCTGGTGTTTTTACTTTGTGTGATAGCCGCTTGCGGCATAACCGTTAAAAAAGCCGATTTTAAAATAGAAGCTCCCGCGCTCGCCGCTAACGACACCGCCGCCCTTGACACCGCCGCCGCAGAGTATGTCTACTCCTACGCTCTGAATCGCGCCGGAATAGATTTTAGTGAAATTACTGTTTTCACGGATAAATCCGATTCCGGCAGCATAAGTATTAATAAGATTTTAATTCGGTCAAGCGGCGAGAGAGAGAGGATTTTAGAGGCTTTGGGCGATGCGGCGAAGAATATAGAGGTTGAAATTATAAATGAATAAAACTTTTACCAAATATTTATCAAAACTCCGCTCGCCGAAATTTCTTATTATCGCAGGGATAACGGGAATTTTGCTCATCTTATTGTCCTCCCTGTCGGGTGGGGAGGACAATAAGATGAGCGCCTCCCCCACAGAAGAATTTTCGGCCGAGATTTTTTCCGAGCAGCTTGAAGATGATATCAAAAATATGGTCGCAAAAATCACCGGAAGTGAAGATGTCAGCGTGGTTGTGACCCTTGAAAGCGGGATACGCTATTCCTATGCCGATATCCGCGAGGAGACCCTTTCGGACAAAACCGAAAGCGATTCTGCAAGCTTTGACAGCGAGCTGAAAGAAAACTACATCATCATAGAAAATGCGGACGGTGGCCAAACCGCCCTGCTTGTGACGGCCGAGATGCCCGAAGTGCGGGGTGTTGCCATTGTTTGCGAGGGGGGCGACATTGAGACCACAAATGAAAAAATTAAAAACGCCGTTTGCACGGCGCTTAATATAACTTCAAAAAGAGTATATATTTGCGGGAGGAAACAACAATGAAAAAAGGTAAGGTTTTAGGAAAAGGGCAGATTACTGTAGCAGTCATGGTTTTGGCGCTCGGCGCCGCGATATGGCTTAATGCCAAATATATGCCCTCTTCAACAAAATATTTGGGCGAAGCTTCTTATGTGAGCAACACCTCGAATAAATCAGAAGTGGTGGAAACCGCCGCAAAGGTCGAAAAAGAGGAGACCGACTATTTCACCTCGGCGAAAAAGGGGCGCGAAAACGCCCGCAAGGAAGCAGCCGAGACGGTGGAGGAGTTGCTGGATAACAACAACCTGACCGATGCAGATAAGAAATCCGCCTTGGCGAAAATTGAAGAATTAGCCGCCACTATTGAAAAAGAGGATAATATCGAGACTCTGCTTGGGGCAAAGGGCTTTTCAAAGGCGTTGGCTGTGATTGGCGACTCGGGAATCAGCATCGTAGTCGAATCCGAGGGGCTAACCTCTGCTCAAACCCTTCAAATTCAAGACATTGTCACCTCCGAGACCGACATTTCGCTTGCTAATATTAAAATTGTCCCCGTCACAAAATAAAAATGTTGTGTTATTTGAAAAATGTGGTATAATATAGATAATGAATTCAAATTCACAACGGAGGGTAACCTTATGAATAATAACAACACGGAGCTTTCTATAAACACCGAAGTTTTAGAAAAAATGGCCGCTATCGCCGCTAAAGAGATCGCCGGAGTTGCCGGTCTTTCAAAGCGCGCGATTGATCTTAAAGGCGCTGTCAAATCCAAATCCGCATTCAAAGGTGTTAAGGTTGAAAATGTCAACGGCGCGATAAAGATCACCGTCTACATTTGTGTTGAAAGAAACGCGCAAATCAAAGAGGTTGCCGAAAAGGTTCAGGAAAATATCAAGGATAAGATCCAAACCATGACCGGCACAGCGGTAACACAGGTCAATGTCAACATTGCGGATATCGAAATCGCAGAAGAGACTGCCGAATAACTTTATTTCAAAATGCAAAACGCCGAGAGAAAATCTCTCGGCGTTTTGAGTTTAGCAGACCTTTTCCGTAATTCTTTTTATCTGCGGCAGATTGAAAAGTATCGCCGTTGCTATAACGGTTATGACAAGTTCGGGCAGCATATAAAGACCATTGTAGCTAAGGGAATACAAAATCGGTCGGTTTGTAAATACATTTCCGAAAATCTCAAACTGTTCAAGCTCTGTGAAAATTACAAACCCTGAAAGGAAATGACTTATAAACCTTAAAACCACCGCAAGTGAGACCCCTGCGCATATTCCCGCATAACCCCGCTTCGAAAAGGCGCCTGCAACGCCTAAAACCGAAAATGCAACAATATAATCAAGCAATATTGTGCCTATAAGCATTGTCGGTGTAAGGCCCCAGCCCAAAAGTCCGTCAAGCGCGATTCCAAGGACAAGCTGAATCAACGAATAAACAAAGGCGCTGCCGAATCCCCACTTGAGCCCAAGCATAATCGAAATCATAACGATAGGCAGCATACTAAGCAGCGTGACAGAGCCGCCAAGCGGCATTTTCACAACCTTAATAAGGCTGAGCACCGTTGCCAATGCTACAAAAACAGCACTGAGGGTTAATTTGTAGACCCTTTTTTTGGAATTTTCTTTCATTTTTCTTTTCTCCTTTTTCAGTTTTGCAACAACAAAACCTTGAAAATCGGCAAAACGGCTCGCAGAAAAACAAAAACCGCAGGCAATACACCTGCGGCCATACTTTTCGTATTTCCCTACGGCGGCATTATCCGCATCAGGTTAAAGGTCGAAGCCATAGTCAAAAAACGGACTTCCTCTCAGCCTGAGTTTCATCAAGCTCCCTATTGCGAGTAGATTATATCACCCCGTTTTACCCTTGTCAAGCACAGGTTTTTCATAAACCCGGCTTTCGACTGCTTTGACGGGCAGCTTCATCGCCCGCGGTATAGCCTAGAAACCGCAGTTTGAAGAAGATTAAAGTTTAAAATATATTGAAAAGCTTTGATTCTCGGTATATAATATACCGAGAATGTTTTTTTGGGGTGAAACTATGAAGGTTGCTTTTTATACGCTCGGCTGCAAGGTCAATCAGTATGAGACTCAAAGTATGCGCGAGCTGTTTATAAAAAAGGGGCATACAGCCGTATCTTGTGACGCGGATTTTGATGTGCTTGTTATCAACTCCTGCACAGTCACCTCTGAAAGCGACCGCAAAACAAGACAAACGCTTAGGCGCTTTCGCAGAGAGAATCCAAACGCCGTTATCATTCTGACGGGGTGTATGGTTCAGGCCTTTTCCGAAGAGGCCGCCTCCCTTGCGGATGCCGATATTATTGTTGGGAACACCGATGTTAATAAAATAATAAGCCTCACCGAACGCTTCCTGCTTGAAGGCAAGCGCATAGTTGAAATAACTCCTCACCCTAAGCCCGCCCGCTTTAACACCCCTTCGATATCTGCTTTTGCCGAGCGGACCCGCGCTTATATGAAGATTGAGGACGGGTGCGACCGATATTGTAGCTATTGCATTATCCCGACAGCCAGAGGGCCCATCCGCTCAAAACCTCTCGAAGATATCCGCCGGGAGGCTGAAGAGCTTGCAAATCAAGGGTTTATTGAGGTGGTGCTTGTAGGCATCAACCTCACCTCCTACGGAAAGGATTGCGGCGTCGACCTTTGCGACGCGTTAGAGGCCGTTTGCTCTGCCGAGGGGATAAAACGGGTTCGTCTCGGCTCCCTTGAGCCTGACCATATAAGCGATGATATGCTCAAACGCCTGCGCTCTCAGGAAAAATTTTGCCCACAATTTCACCTTTCGCTCCAATCGGGGTGCGACCGCACCTTAAAACGGATGAACCGCCATTATGACACCGCCTTTTATGCCGACCTTGTAAAGCGTATCCGCAATATATTTGCCGATGCCGCTATCACGACCGACATTATGGTCGGTTTTGCGGGTGAGACCGAGGCCGATTTTGAAGAAAGTCTCGATTTCCTTGAAGCTATCGGCTTTGCAAAGGCTCATGTTTTTGCCTATTCAAGGCGGAAAGGTACCGTTGCCTACGGGCTACCCAACCAGATCACAAATATGGAAAAGGCTCGCCGCAGCCATTTGATGCTGACTGCCGCCGCCAAGACCGAGGCCAAATTCTTAAAATCACAAATAGGGAAAAGGGTTCCGGTTTTGTTTGAAACCTATGAAAACGGCATCGCAGAGGGGTACACGCCTAACTATGTTCGAGTTTCAGTAAAGTGTGAAAATTCTCTTGAGCGGCAAATAAAAGAGGTTTTAATAACCTCTGCCGAAAAAGAGCATTGCGAGGGCGTTCTTCTCCTATAATACCCTTGATTTCTTAAAATTAAAGCATATACTAATTAATATTAAAACAACGAAACGGAGTCTTAAAAATGAACGAAAATCAATCTCACGCCTGCTCAGGTAACTGCTCGTCCTGCTCGGAAAACTGCTCACACTCGGGGGCTGCAAGCCTTATAGCTCCTACGGGAGAATATAATGATATCAAGCATGTTATCGGGGTTGTCAGCGGCAAAGGCGGAGTCGGCAAATCTATGGTGACCTCAATGTTGGCTGTTCTTATGAGCCGTATGGGCTACAAGGTGGGTATCCTCGATGCCGACATAACCGGCCCCTCTATCCCTAAAACCTTTGGCATAAACTCGCGCGCAATGCAGAACGAAATTGCTATCCTCCCTGCCGAGACCAAAACAGGCATAAAACTTATGTCTATAAATCTGATGCTGCCCGAAAAGGAATCCCCCGTTTTATGGAGGGGGCCTGTCATTGCGGGGGCTGTCAAGCAGTTCTGGCAGGAGGTTTTATGGGGAGAGCTTGATTATTTGTTTATCGACTGCCCTCCCGGAACGGGTGATGTTCCGCTGACCGTTTTCCAGAGCATCCCGCTTGACGGGGCGGTTATAGTCACCTCGCCGCAGGATCTTGTATCAATGATAGTTAAAAAGGCCTACAATATGGCATCGCTTATGAACATTCCGGTGCTTGGAATAGTTGAAAATATGAGCTATGTCGTCTGCCCCGATTGCAAAAAGCAATTTAACATTTTCGGCTCCGGAAGCGAAAATATCGCAAACGAGCTGGGCCTGCCGCTTTTGGGCAAGATGCCGATAGATGTATCCTTGGCGCAAATGGTTGATAACGGCGAATTTGAGCGTTTCGAATGTGATTACCTTGAGGCCGCCGCAAAAGCCATTGACGAAAAAATAAATAAATAAACCGCAATCCCCACCTTGAGGCACCCTCTGTAAAAGGGGCCATACAAGAGGCACACTCCGTAAGGAAGTGTGCCTCAGTTATATGATGCTTCGCATCGTAATATTGTCCTTCGTAAAGTTTTAAGTCGAATATAATATCACTTTTTTATCTTTGAGATAGGTATAAATTCAAAGTATGTAACC
>JAZORP010000002.1:0-11608 GCA_045656665.1 Acutalibacteraceae bacterium
ATTAAGTACTTCGCTGAGATCTAATCAAATAAAATCAGCATAAAAACGGCTGACCGAAAGGTCAGCCGTTTTGCTCGAATTAAGACAGCCTCCGGCTAAGCCGGAGGCTTGTTTTATATAGTTTTAATCTTTTGTAGCTACAAGCTCTCTTGTCTGGCGAGCCTCATCATATAAAATGATTTCTTTTGTGTGCTTAGAGTTTTTCAAGGCTTTTCTTACCTCTACATCACGGGCATTTTCATTATATAAGGTTGAGTTGCAGGGGTACCAAAGAATAGAGGGTTTAATGTGGCGGTAGGCTATAAGCGGGAAGTCTTCAACACCGTGGTGAGCTACCTGACACATATCGCTCTTTAATTCATCGCCGTAGTAGATAACCATTCTCTCACCAACAGGCTCACCGGCATCGGCCAGCATCAGGCAGGTGTAATCGCCGTTATAGATGCGGGAGACAATGCTTGTATTGTTAAGGTTGGTGGAAGCGTCGGCAATGTAAAGCTCCTCGTGAGTGAAAAGTATCTCCATTTGAACATTACAGAAGTTGAGCATCATACCGGTATGAACATAGCAGACCTTTGCCCCTTCAAATAATTTAACATCGTTCAGCACGGCTTTGTTGAGATATGTGTCTTCGATAGCGCCGGTCTTATTTCCGATAGGGTTGATCAAAAGGGTTTCAAGGGTTACCTTGTCGCCGTATTTATGACCGAAAGCGGCAAAGCAGGGGTAGTGGTCGCCGTGAGCGTGGGTTATGAGCCAGGCTCTGATAACGATATCCGCTTCGCTGCCTTTTAGTTCTGTCAGGGTTTCCCAAAGCTGATCGGCCTGATTAGCATATCCACCGTCGTAAATAATAAAGCTGCCGTCGGCCAGTTGAATAACATAACCCATTTCGTTGATTTCTTTAGAATGGAGCTGTGTTATGGTTGTTTTATAATTCCCCGAAGTAATCTCAGGATTTTTAGGCGGAAGGTTGCCGCCGTTATTGGCAGAGAAAACGATGTTAAGCTCTTCTTCACATTCAATCCAATAAATATGAAGCATTCTTTCTTCATATGTGTATGTAGCGAAAAGGTTTCCGTTTATCTCGTTGTAGGAGTAAAGGTCGTATCCCTCTTCGGTATAATACTTGCAAACACTCAAAAAATCATCTTTAGTTTTTTCATAGTAGGAGTAGAGCAAATCTCTGTTTCCGCAGAAGTAGCGTTCATCGTTGGTCAAGTCCTCGCTCGAAAGGGGGACAATGTTTTTATCCGAAAGGTCAAGAGTTTCTGGTTTTGAACTGCTGCTATTATCACTGCATCCGGAGAAACTGAAAAGAATACAAATCGCTAATAAAAAGCTAACGATTTTATTCATAATAAATACCAGCTTTCTAATTATTTGAAGAAAAGGGGAAGCTTTTCAAGGAATATGATATCGTCTCTATCGGCGGCATCGCCCTCGGCTAAAAAGGCGCAGGATGCGGCCTCTTTCGCGCCGGCTTTGGCTACAAGCTCTCTTACAGCAGCTAAGGACTCACCCGTGCTTATAACATCATCAACTATAAGCACTTTTTTGTCCTTAAGCATATTTACTTCTGTCTCTCCTAAGAAAAGCTTTTGCTCTTTCTTGGTTGTGATCGAGGTTACAGAGACTTCGAGCGGGTTTCTCATATAAACCTTAACACCCTTTCGGGCTATTATATAAGGTTTTGACGACTGCCGTGACATCTCATAGGCTATCGGGATGCTTTTGGCTTCGGGAGTGATAATAACATCAAAATCCGGAACTTTTTTAAGCAGTTCTTCGCACCCCTTAATTGTCAATTCAACATCGCCAAAGATAATAAAGGCGGCGATGTCTAATTTTTCGTTTACGGGGAATTTTTCGAGCCTTCTTTCAAGACCCGCGATTTTAGTTGTAAAAAAATCAGACATTACTTCCAACTCCAAATCAAAATGTAAATTTCAAGACAATTTCTGTAACTTTACAAAATACAAGGCGTGATTTTATCGACTTGTCGAAACGCTTAAAAAAGTTTCGACATTCTATAATCATTATAATCAACCCGGAGGCCAAGCAAGATTGCGGCGGGCTAAAAGATGGAAATGGATATGGCCAACAGTCTGGCCACCATCAGCTCCGCAATTATTGACAACGCGATAGCCGTTCCCTAAATTTTCCTGTTTGGAGATTTTGGCTATAGCTTCAAAAACCTTGGAAATAAGGATGCTGTTGTCGGCCGAAATTTCATCGGCGGATGATATATGCTCTTTTGGGATGACTATGGCGTGGAAAGGGGCTTTAGGGTCAATATCCATAAAAGCGTATACATATTCATCCTCATAGATCTTGGTTGAGGGAATCTCTCCCGCGACTATCTTGCAAAACAAACAATCTGCCATATATTTATCCCCCTATTTGAGAACGGACGATGTCTGCAGTGCTGTTTATAGCCTCGTCTGCCTTGGAGGTGTCTTTACCGCCTGCCATGGCGCTGTCGGGCTTGCCGCCGCCGTTACCGCCGCAAATTTTTGCAATTTCACGAACAAGGTTGCCTGCGTGGGCGCCGATTGCTATCGCTTTTTTGCCGCAAGAAGCGCAGAATGTTAGCTTTTCTCCTGAAACGGAGGCCAGAACGACAACTATGTCCTCATTTTCGGACTTAATGGTGTCGGTCATTTTGCGAAGTTCGTTAGCATCTGTTCCATCAAGACGGGCAGTAGCTACTCTGATAGCGCCGACTGATTCGGAATTCTTAATAATATCGCCGATTTTAGAGCCTGCAAGCTTTGATTCGGCCTTTTCGAGGGATTGCTTTGTTTCTTTAAGCTCATTCATCACAGCCGCAGCGCGCTTTGCAATATCGCCGGAATTTTGAGCCTTTAAAGCAACGGCAGTTTCGCTCATAAGCTCTGCATTTTTGTAGATAACATTAAGAAGGTTATATCCTGTGACCGCCTCGATACGGCGAACACCTGCGGCAACGCTTGACTCTGAAACAATGTGGAAAAGGCCTAATTTTGCGGTGTTGTCAACATGAGTTCCGCCACAAAGCTCAATCGAAGTGTCCCCCGCGGCTACAACGCGGACAACTTCGCCGTACTTCTCGCCGAACAATGCCATTGCGCCCATTTTCTTAGCTTCTGCTATGGGCATTTCTTCATTCCTTACCTCTATGCCGTTTAAGATAGCCTTGTTGACAAAGGTTTCAACCTTTGAAAGCTCTTGGGCAGAAAGGCCTGAGAAATGAGTAAAATCAAAGCGGACGGCCTTTTCGTTCACAAGTTGGCCTGCCTGCTCAACATGAGAGCCTAATACTTCACGCAGAGCAGCCTGCAAAAGGTGAGCTGCGGTGTGGTTGCGGCGAATTTCATTTCGACGGGCAGTGTCTATCGAAACCTTAACTGAATCTCCAACGGTTATAACACCGCCTGACACTTTACCTGCATGGGTGAAGATGCCGTCGGCAGTTTTCTTGGTATCAAAAACGGTGAAGCTATTATCACCGCTTTCAATAACGCCTGTGTCGCCAACCTGACCGCCGCTCTCAGCATAGCAAACTGTTTGGTTAAGAACGATAATTGCATTAGCGCCCTCGTTAACAGAGCCAACATGCTCGCCCTCGCTCACTATATCAACAACAGTGGCATCGCAGGCATCTTGAGTGTAGCCGACAAACAGGGTTGAGGGGATATTTTCAAAGGCGATGCCGTCACTCTTCCAGCTCTCGCTGTCAGCAGCTTTTCTGGAAGAACGCGCCAATTCGCGCTGGCGGTTCATACATTCTTTGAATTTCTCCTCGTCAACACTCATTCCTTTTTCGGCAAGAATGTCAATCGTAAGGTCGAGAGGGAAGCCATAGGTGTCATAAAGCTTGAAGGCATCCTCGCCTGAGAGCATACCACCGTTTTTGGTGAGTTCCTCAAGCATATTAAGACCTTGGTCAATAGTTTTATTAAAGCTTGCTTCCTCGTTAGTAATAACCTTAGAGATAAGCTCCTTTTTCTCTATAAGCTCGGGGTAGCCCGATTTGTTTTCGTTTATAACAGTTTCGCAGAGCTCCATAAAGAACGGGCGGTTAATGCCTATTAATTTGCCGTGGCGAACAGCTCTGCGGATAATTCTGCGAAGGACATAGCCCCTGCCTTCGTTGGAGGGGATGATACCGTCACTTATCATAAATGTAGCGGCGCGGGCATGGTCTGTTATAGCGCGGATTGAAATATCGGTAGAGCTATCTTTACCGTACTCCTTGCCCGAAATAGCGCAGACCTTATCTAATATATTGCGAATGGTGTCGACCTCGAACATATTGTCAACCCCCTGCATAATGCAGGCAAGCCTTTCAAGGCCCATTCCGGTGTCGATATTTTTGTGCTCGAGCTCGGTGTAGGTGCCGTCACCCATATTGTTGAATTGGGAGAAGACATTGTTCCAGATTTCCATATATCTGTCACAATCACAGCCGGGCTTGCAGTCGGGCGAGCCGCAGCCATACTTTTCGCCGCGGTCGAAATATATCTCGCTGCAGGGGCCGCAGGGGCCGGTGCCGTGTTCCCAGAAGTTGTCGGCCTTGCCGAGCTTCACGATATGCTCCTCGGGCACACCGATAACATCCCGCCAGATAGCATAGGCCTCGTCATCCTCCTCGTAAACCGAGGGCCAAAGCAGGTTTGCGGGAATTTCGAGAGTCTTTGTCAAAAACTCCCAAGCCCACTCAATAGCTTCATTCTTGAAATAGTCACCGAAAGAGAAGTTGCCCAGCATTTCAAAAAATGTGCCGTGGCGGGCAGTTATACCAACACGCTCAAGGTCGGGCGTGCGGATACATTTCTGGCAGGTGGTAACACGAACCGACGGGGGAGTGACTTCCCCCGTAAAGTATTTTTTCATAGGTGCCATACCTGAATTAATGAGTAAAAGGGATTTATCGTTGTTGGGCACAAGGGAAAAGCTCCCCAGCCGCAAATGCCCTTTTGACTCAAAAAAGGCAAGATATTTTTCACGAAGATCATTCAAAGAAGTCCATTGCATACAGATACATCCTTAATAGCAAATTTTAACTTTCACATTAATGTCCATTATACTCCCAGAAGCCATATTTGTCAATCGAGCTAAAGGGGGGTATTATATGAATTTATCACCGTTTTTAGCTAAAACAGAGGTTCTTTTGACCGAATAGAAAATCGGGGCTATGCCGCACTGCTCAAAAAATGCAGACATTACGAGCGAGGGGTTGAGGTTGTCCTCATTTCCGGCTGATAGCATGAGGGTCAATTCGTTATCTGAGAGTTGGTAAGCTTTGATTTTCGGAATGAGGTCAATCTCCTTGACTTTACCCTTTTTGCCGCTCTTTTGGCAGAGAATACTCTCTCTTGATAAAAACTCTTTTAAAGCGACTTTTGTTGCAGGAGAAAGCTCTTCGAAAGAAAGCTTGTACTCTGCAAAGGCGATATCCTTCATAGGCATTACAGGCTCTTTTACATCGAAAAATTCGATATCAGGCGGCGCCACACTGCATAGCGCTTCGAGGCATTTTAAAAGCGGGTAGCCCTCATCCGCAAGGCGAATCTCCAATATTTCATAGAGCCCCTCAAACCCCAAAGAGAGTGGAAGGGCAAAATTCATATAGATATGCTGATTAAACCCTTCGGTATACCATACCGGAATTTTCGCTCTGGCTATAAGGCGGGACATAAAGCGGTTCATATCAAGATGAGAAATAAACTTCATTCTGCCCGTTTTTTTATAAAAAATTCTAACGCTTTTCAAAGCAAACACCCTCCCCGAAGCAAGCCGCACCGCAAGCCGCGCATTTTTCACGGCAGTTGGGAGTGGTCAAAGCTTTATGTGCTAAAAGGTTTTCGTTTATAAGGAATTTTTTGGTGACACCGTAGTCAAAATGGTCCCAAGGATTGATTTCGTCATATTCGCGGGTGCGGTTGGCGTAAAACTTGGGGTCGAGCCCACATTCTTTAAATGCCGCCAGCCATTTTTCGAGGTCAAAGCATTCACTCCAGCTGTCAAATCGGCAGCCGTTTAAGAATGCCTTTTCTATGACGGCGCCGAGCCGCCTGTCACCCCTTGCCATTACACCCTCAAGAAAGCTTGTTGAGGAATCGTGATAGCTGAGCGAAATTTTCCTCGAAGTTATGCAGGATTTTAAGTATTCCTGCCTGCGGCGGATTTCTGCCTCATCTATCTGGGGCTCAAACTGGAAGGGTGTAAACGGCTTTGGCACAAAGGTGGAAACACTTATCGAAACCGACACCGCCTTACCCCTGGGCCTATTAGGCATATTGTAATACATATCAACGATTTTTTGCCCTAAATCGGCAATGCCTTTAAGGTCCTCATCGGTCTCTGTGGGGAGCCCTAACATAAAGTATAGCTTGACGGCGGTGTAGCCGCCCAAAAATGCGGTTTTGCAGGTGGTGAGTATCTCCTCTTCAGTAACATTTTTGTTTATCACATCGCGAAGCCTTTGTGTGCCCGCCTCGGGCGCAAAGGTAAGCCCGCTTTTTCTGATGTGCTTGATTTTGTCGAGCAGCTCGTCCGAGAAGTTGTCAATCCTCAGCGACGGTAAAGCGAGGCTAATGTGACTATCATCTGTCCAAGCAAGCAGCTTGTTTAAAAGTGTCTCAATCTCGCGGTAGTCGCTGGTGCTGAGGGAAGAGAGGGATATTTCGTCATACCCTGTGTTTTCACAAAGGCATTTTGCCTGGCGGTTAACCGTGTCAGAGCTTTTTTCTCTCACAGGGCGGTAAATAAACCCTGCTTGACAGAAACGGCAGCCTCTTATACAGCCTCTAAAAACCTCCTGCACGACACGGTCGTGCACTATTTCAATCAAAGGCACAACGAACTTGTCAGGGTAGAAAACATTATCGAGATCTTTTATTATGCGCTTTTTGATGGTTTGAGGCGCGGCGGCATCATTAGAGACAGAAGCTATTCTGCCGCTTTCATCATATTTTACATTATAAAGCGAGGGTACATACACACCCTCTAATTTTGCGGCGGCCTTGAGGAATTCCTCTTTTGAGGCACCCTTTTTCTTATATTCTTTATAGAGGTCGATTACTTCTAAATCAACCTCTTCGCCCTCCCCTTGGAAGAAAATGTCCACAAAATCGGCAAGGGGCTCGGGGTTGCAGGCGCAGGGGCCGCCGGCAACAACGAGGGGACTGAGATCTTTTCTGTCGGTAGAGCGCAACGGCAGACCCGCTAAATCGAGCATATTAAGCAGGTTGGTGTAGGCCATTTCGTATTGTAGGGTAAAACCAATAAAATCAAAATCCTTGATAGGGTCGCGGCTTTCAAGGGCAAAAAGAGGAATGTTGTTTTTTCGCATAACCTCTTCAAAATCCACCCAAGGCGCAAAAACCCGCTCGCACCAGATATCCTCGCGCGAGTTAAACTGAGAATAAAGGATCTTCATCCCAAGATGCGACATACCGATCTCGTATGTATCCGGAAAGCAAAATGCAAACCGAACATCGACCCTCTCTTTATCTTTTATAACGCTGTTTATCTCTCCGCCCGAGTATCTGCCGGGTTTTTGAACAGACAGCAGCAGTTTTTCAAATTTGTTATTATCCATTTTAAAATTCCTAACATTTTTTGATAATCTAATTTTACAATATTCTAAGCAATCTTTCAACTACATTTTGATAATAGCCGATATAAAAAGGTATATTCCCACAATATACAAGGAAAGGTTGAGTTTACCCCTTATTGTAAGGACTACAGCACCCACTATCACACCAATCGCCGTGATAAAGGTTATGATTTTTACAGTGAGGGTGGCGCGGTTGAGGTCATACCTTTTTGCCAGAATAGAGAAGAGCACCGTTCCGCCGTCTAACCCCCAAACGGGCAGAGAATTAAAAATCCCTATTAAAAGGTTTATCAGCGCGTAGTAGAGGGTGTTTTCATTCTTAAAGGCAAAATAGTTGAAGTAGAGGGTGAAAAAGAGTATAAAATTAACAAGCGGCCCGCAAACGGCTATGATAATATCGTTTTTGTACTGCTTTGAAAAGCTGTTTGTTATCTGAACCGAGGCTGGTATCAGCTTGATGCGCTTAGGGGCGCACTCGGTGGCCCACATTGCAAAGAGGTGACCGAGTTCGTGCATCACTATCGCGAAAAGGGCAGGGAGAATAAGCCCCGTGCGGTCGGTAGCAAGCAGAACAGTGACAACAGCCGCAAAGAGAAAGGATATGTATATCTCGGTGCCTAAAAGCTTAAATCTCATCCGTTTCACCTTCCGATAATAAAACCTCGTTAATATCCGTGTCTGCACAGATGTTTTGGGTGTACCAATCCTTTAATTGGGCGTAGTTATCGGAGAAAAGATATTTTGTGACAAGGACAGTTGCCAAAATTATCGCCACACAGATGCATTGTGTTATTATGACCTGTATCCATCTTTCGGTGGGCTTTTTGAGATTTTCTTGTGATTCCATTGTGTAATTCTCCTTGAGGAATTTGTAGATATATGGTAGAATAAATAAAAGTGTTTCGACATTCTATAATCATTATATTTCTTTTTAGGATGATATTATGCCGTTTTTACCTATAACAAAAGAAGAAATGCTCACTCTCGGCTGGAGTGAAGCAGATTTTATAATCGTGACGGGGGATGCCTATGTAGACCACCCCAGCTTTGGCACGGCCATAATCTCGCGCGTGCTTGAAGCTTGCGGCTATAAGGTGTGCATCATACCACAGCCTCGCTCTGATGCGGATTTTAAGCGTTTCGGAAAGCCGAGGCTTGCCTTTTTGGTAAACGGCGGAAATATCGATTCGATGGTTGCTCACTACACCGCCGCCAAGAGAAAGCGCAGCGATGATGCCTACACCCCCGGCGGCAAGGCGGGGGCAAGGCCTGACCGCGCCGTGACGGTTTATACTAAAACGCTTCGTCGGATTTTTGGGGATGTGAATATAGCTATCGGCGGGATAGAAGCCTCCTTGCGCCGCTTCGCGCATTACGATTATTGGAGTGACACCGTCCGCCCGTCTGTGCTGATAGAGTCGGGTGCAGACCTGCTGATGTACGGTATGGGTGAAAAACACATTGCCGAGATTGCCCACAGGCTTGCAGGCGGTGAGAATTTAAGCGAGATGAGGGATATTAAAGGCACCTGCTATTCAGTAAAGGCGGTACATTATAAACCGATAAAGGGGGCTGTGGAGTGCCCGTCTTATGAGCTTGTTAGTAGGGAAGACGAGGGCTCAAAACGGCAGTACGCCATATCCTGCCGAATACAGCACAATGAGCACGACGCCGTCCGCGGCAGAACGGTTATCCAAAAGCACGGGGATATGATAGTTGTTCAAAATCCGCCTATGCCGCCCCTTTCTACCGAGGAAATGGACGAGGTTTACTCGCTGCCCTTTATGCGGGATTTCCACCCGAGCTACAAGGCCTTGGGCGGTGTTCCCGGGATAGAAGAGGTGAAATTTTCCCTCATTCATAACAGGGGTTGCTACGGAGCCTGCAATTTCTGCTCGCTGGCGTATCATCAGGGTAGGCAGATTTCGGTCCGCAGCAGAAAATCTGTTATGGAAGAGGCCAAAAAAATCACCCAAATGCCTGATTTTAAAGGGTATATCCATGATGTAGGCGGCCCTACCGCCAATTTCAGAGCCCCCTCTTGTGACGGTCAGCTCAAAAAGGGCCTTTGCGCCGAAAGGAAGTGCTTAGCTCCTGAGATGTGCCCCGCAGTTAAGGTCTCGCACGAGGATTATTTGAAGCTACTCAGGGAATTGCGGGCTCTGCCTAAGGTCAAAAAGGTTTTCATCCGCTCGGGTATTCGTTTTGATTATCTCATAGCTGATAAAAATGAGGAGTTTTTCAAAGAGATAATCGAGCATCATATAAGCGGTCAGCTCAAGGTGGCGCCGGAGCATTGCTCAGACAATGTGCTTAAATATATGGGCAAGCCGCCCGTGAGGGTATACAATAAGTTTGAAAAGCGGTTCTATGAGCTGACAAAGGCGGCGGGTAAAAAGCAGTATTTAGTGCCTTATCTTATGTCCTCCCATCCGGGCAGTACTATTAAGGATGCTATAGAGCTCTCCCTATTTTTAAAGCGGAATAATCTTAAGCCTGAGCAGGTGCAGGATTTTTATCCCACGCCGGGAACGGTTTCAACCTGTATGTTTTATACAGGGCTTGACCCTCTCTCTATGCAGAAGGTCTATGTGCCGAGAACGCCTTCCGAAAAGGCTCAGCAAAGGGCATTGCTACAGTATTTCAAGCCTGAGAACAGGGCGATAGTTTTGTCCGCTCTCAAAAAGGCGGGGCGATATGACCTTATCGGCACCGGCAAAAACTGCCTTGTTCCTCCCGAAAGGGGAGTAGGCGGCAAGCCTGCGAGCACCACCCGCAAAAAGACCATACGAAATATCCATAAACGCAAGAAGAAATAAAAGAACGACCACTTTTAAAAGTGGTCGTTCTTTTTGATGTAAACGAGGGCAATGCTCTTACCAAAGAGAACTGCCGCTGTTTGGTTTCACGCTAACCGTCCCCTTGTGTGCCCTCTTAGACCATACCTGATAACCCGTAAACATACTCGCTAAGCTTTCTTGAGCCGACATTTACCGTTCTGCTTCTGCCGAAATCGTCGTAGAAAGACAGGGGACTGACCCCTGTCCTCTGCCCGAAAGCAAATTGTTTGTCAAGACAGAGAACCGTCCCCTGTCTTTCCCTGTCTTTACAGAGAACCGTCCCCTGTCTTTGAATTAACTGAATTGTCAAGACACAGTATCGTCCATTATATTCTCGCCTTTCTTCTCCCATAATAAATCATCAGGCATATCTTGCTCTTTGTCTAAATGTAATATTCTATTTTTCTCCCATTTGCAACCCATAAACCATAAATAATCACATAGTTCTGATTTAAAAGAATTTATATCTTCTCCAAAATCTTTCATTTCTTTATCATAAGTTATAACATATCTTATTAAATTCAGCTCATCGCAAAAACCTATTATCTTCATATCTTTATCTTTCGGTTCGGATACAACAATTCCAAAAAAATCATCGATTTCAAATTCTAAATAAATATCCCTGTTTTCCAGCTCTTTAGATTTTTTTTCCTTATAAACACTTTCTTCATATGTAACATCAACTAAAAATACTGGTTTAGATATTCTAAAAGAAAGATAATGAATTCTATCCGCATAATGCTTAATCAACTCATAATCTGTGATTTCTTCTATATTAAAAAACTTCTTCGAAGCCTTATCTATGTTTCGATACGGTAAAATAAAGTCATTCCACTTTACAACTAAACTAGTTATCAATGCAACGATAAGAAAGATACTTATAACATATATTAAAATCTTCTTAATATTATGAGTAGGCAAATACTACTTCCTCCTTAAAATGTATCAATCAGAGAACCTCGCTTTGTCTCCTTTGTTTATCTTTCTTTTTTTCCGTGGCAACCTATTATCTTGATATCTTCTTCTCTCATAAAGATTTGTTGTGCCACCTATTGCTAATCCACCTATAATAATTGTAATAAGCGTTATAGTCTCATTATAGTATAAAATCAAGAACAAAATTGCAAAAACAATTAACGCAACAAATCCGACCCCACAAAAT
>JAZORP010000003.1:0-40827 GCA_045656665.1 Acutalibacteraceae bacterium
TTCGTCCAAGTGATATTCGCTTCGCGAGTTTTAAGGGCGAATATAATATCACTGAAACCGTAGGTTTCAATATCACTTTTATGAAATAAAAATATCACTGTGCCACAAGGCACAATATCACTAAATAATGCGGGAGTTCGAACACATAGGTCAAAAAATTAAAAATCTTGGAATTTGTGCAATCCTTTCAAAAAATCGACTTTTTTTCACAAGTCGATTTTTTTATCCATTGCGAAAGCAATGGCATATCATCACGCCATAGCGTGTATATCATTAAGGGCGGTGATACAGCCCTTGTATCTCATCACACCTTTAGGTGTGTATTGAAGACACCATTGAAATCTAAACCCCTGCGGATTGGACTTTAAAATTCGAATCAAAATTGCCGGATTATTATTTGACCAGTGCCGACGCTAAAGCAAATGGTTGGATACCCGAAATAGCGAATTTAGGAGTAGCTTGTCCGGATAAGATGATATTTGGTGGAAAATACAAAAACCGTAATAGCCATTTACCATGTAAAGAGGGTCGTATTTGGTATGAAGCAGATATCAATTATAAAGGCGGATTTCGAAACGGTCAAAGAATAATATATCCTAATGATGGATTAATATTTGTTTCGTATGACCATTATCAAACATTTTTTGAAATTGTATAGGAGGAAAAAATGAACTATAATGATTATCATAAGTTTAAAGAAATAACAGAAAATCCCATTATATTGGATTTTTCTGAATGTAAATATTTAGGCGAAATTCACTTAATGCTTAAAGAAAAGTTTGGTTTGCCAGAATACTATGGAGCTAACTGGGATGCTCTTTGGGATTGTTTGGACAGTTTATTTTATGAACGTGAAAATTTCTCTGCAGAACTTCACGGATTTTATTCCATGAAAAAAGAATTACAAGATGAATGCAAATTGATGTTAGAAGTTTTTGATGATGTTCATAATGAAACTCCAAATTTTGAGTATAAAATCATATCATAAAATTAGCTTTTAAATGTTACGAGGGTTCGAACATATAGGTCTTTTTTGCAAAAGACTTCGAATTTGTACAACCTTTTCCAATAGATGTAAATCCCTGAAAACAAAATATCGTTAAATTTAGCAGGTAGATGAATTAAAACTCTTCCTGGCTTTTATGCCCAAAATTCAGGGAAAGGGGGAAATAGCCCCTTAAATAATCAGACTTTCCAACAAATTAATAAAATAAATAACTTGGGCATTTAGGAATTTTTTAAAATATCTTGACAAAATTAAAATCATTCTATACAATAATTACATATATGTATATTAAAAACATTTGAGCGGAAATAAGTAACCTTTCCAAGGGCGTTTAAGAGAGCTGTTGGCCGGTGCAAAACAGCAGCGCGCTGGATAGGCGAATTCCTTTCGCGAGTTGCAGGCTGAAGGCAGATTTGCTGGGTAGGTTTTGCCGGCGGGCGGCCGTTATTCGCCGAGGTGTTTATGCACCCGTTGAGGCTCTTTTTGTGAAAAAAGGGCGAAGCAGAGTGGTAACGCGGTTTTTCCGTCCCTGCAGCTTTCGTTTGAGAGCTGCAGATTTTTTATGCGGTAAATTTCACAGCTAAAACGCCGCGCTAATCATAAATATTTTTTAAGGAGATTTTTATGAAAAAGATATTGTCCGTTATTTTAGCCTTTGTTCTTTGCGCGGGCGCTTGCCTTTCGCTTACTGCCTGCCAGGATAAAGCAGACTTCACAGTAGGTATTTGCCAACTTATGGAGCACGAGTCGCTCGATAAGGCAACAAACGGCTTTATTGCAGCTCTTGAACAAGAGCTTGAAAAAGAAGGCAAAACCGTTAAGTTTGACACTAAGGTTGCGGGTGAAACAAACCTTTGCACCACAGTTGTTAACGCCTTTACCTCAAAAGGTGTTGACCTTATTATGGCAAACGCCACCCCCGCGCTTCTTGCGGCCGCTAATGCGACTACAACCATCCCAGTGCTCGGCACTTCTGTAACAGATTATTCCGATACCTTCTCAGGAAACATCCCTGCTAACGTATCGGGCACATCTGATGCCGTTCCCTTTGACAAACAGGCAGAAATGATGATAAACACCCTTGGCCTTGTTGCGGGTGACAAGGTCGGAGTGCTTTACTGCACAAATGAATCGAACTCGCTTATTCAATACAATGCTGTTAAAGAATTGTTCGAAGAAAAGGGCATAGTTGTTGAACCTTACACCTTCTCAGAAACCACAGAGCTGCAGACCATCGTTACAAGTATGGCCGGCAACTGCAAGGCGGTTTATGTTCCTTCGGACAACACCGTTGCCGATAACGACTCCATCGTGGGCACTATCTGCAACGAGAAAAAGGTCCCCGTTTACACAAGCTACGGCGGCTCGGTTTGCTATGCAAGCCTTGCTATTGACTACTATGAACTTGGTTTTGAAACCGGCAAAATGGCCGCCGAGATACTTTTAGGCAACAAAACTCCCGAGGATATCGAGATAAAAACCCTTACCCCCTCTGTTGAGTACAACAAGGACCTTTGCGCACAGCTCGGTATCGCAGTTCCTGAAAACTAATCCTTTTTGAGGTGAATGATGGCTTTTTTAAATGCATTACCCGGCGCTATAGCCGAGGGGCTTATCTGGGGATTAATGGCGATAGGCGTCTATATATCTTATAAAATACTTGACATTGCCGACCTGACAGTGGACGGTTCTATTTGCACCGGCGGATGTGTTTGCGCTGTACTTATTGCATTCGGCGTGCCGGTGTGGCTTAGCGTTGTTATCGCATTTCTTGCCGGCGCTCTGACCGGTATACTAACAGGACTTTTTCACACGGTTTTGGGTATACCTGCGATTTTGGCAGGTATTTTGACCCAGTTGATACTCTATTCGGTTAATCTCTCTATCCTGGGCAGCAAATCCCTTGTTGCTATAGACCCGCGCGCAAATAATCTGCTGCTTCATATAAGCAACAATCCTAAAGCTATCTTGACAGCGGGGCTGATTATTGTGGCGGCGATAATACTACTTTGGAAATTTTTCTACACCGAAATAGGTTTAACCCTTAAATCCACCGGCGATAATCCAGATATGAGCCGCGCGCAGGGTGTTAACGTCAATTTCAACAAGGTGCTCGGTCTTGCAATTTCAAACGGAATTGTTGCGCTGTCGGGCGCACTACTGGCTCAGTATAAAGGCTCGGCCAACATTAACGACGGCCGCGGCGCTATAGTAATAGGCCTTGCCGCAATATTTATCGGGCTTTCGGTTTCAACCAAGATAAAGCCGAATTTTGTGATCAGTCTTATAGGGGTTGTGGGGGGCAGTGTTGTATACTACATAATTTACAACTTCGTTATTCTGCTCGGTCTTAAAACCGATTTCCTTAAGATGCTTTCGGCCGTTATCGTGGCTCTTTTCCTCGCAATACCGTATTTAAAAAATGAGCACTTCAAAAAACAGGTGCCGCTCGACCTATCAAAAGCTTCCGCGGGAGGTGGCGCCGATGCTTAAAATCGCCAATCTGCAAAAAACCTTCAACCCCGGCACAGTCAATTCCAAAACCGCGCTCAGCGGGCTTAATCTGACCCTCAAAGACGGAGATTTTGTCACCGTTATCGGCGGCAACGGCGCCGGTAAATCAACCATGCTCAATGCCATTGCCGGAGTGTGGAAGCCGGATTACGGCACTATCGAGATTGACGGTGTTGATGTTACAAACATGCCCGAGCATAAACGCGCCGCATTTTTAGGCCGAGTTTTTCAGGACCCAATGAAAGGTACTTCCCCCGATATGGAAATTGCCGAAAATCTTTCTATCGCGGCCAGAAGAGGTTCAAAACGCAAGCTTGTAAGGGGAATTAAAAAAGCTGAACGCGAGCAGTATAAAAACCTGCTCGCAACCCTCAATCTCGGGCTTGAGACAAGGCTATCCACCAAGGTGGGATTGCTTTCAGGAGGCCAAAGGCAGGCCGTCACCCTATTGATGGCGACCCTCAAACGGCCCAAGCTCTTGCTCCTTGATGAGCACACCGCCGCTCTTGACCCTAAAACGGCTAAAAAGGTTCTTGAGATAACCGATAAGCTCGTTTCCGAGAACAACCTCACCACCCTGATGATTACCCACAATATGCACGATGCTATTGCCTACGGCAATCGCCTTATTATGATGCACGAGGGCCGCGTTGTGGTAGATGTGTCGGGAGAGGAAAAGAAAAAGCTCACCATCAGCCAGCTGCTGGAGCTTTTCGAAAAGTCGAGCGGCAGCGAATTCACAAGCGATAAGGTTATGCTTTCAAAATAATACAGCCCCAAAAAGCTTGCTTTTCGGGAATATTGTTTTAACTGCTTCTTATGATATAACTCTTTAAAGGAGGGGTATAATGTTAAAAGCCATCATTTTTGATCTCGACCACACCCTGTTTGACAGATATGCAACCTTTGAAAAAATAGTCGTTTCCCAAGAGAGCTCAGCCCTTTTTGCCCCTAATGTTTCTAAAGAGGCCATAAAGGCCGAGTGGGAATTTGCCGATCGCAAATATGTTCATACCGGCTGGGAGTATATCTACGGCCATCTTAAAGAAAAGGGACTTCTCAATAAAGGCATAGTTTATGAGGATTTTTTTCCCAAATATGTGCGCCCGCTTTTCTCGGCCTATGCCGCAAACTTTGACTTCACAGCGGGGGTTTTGGAGCAGCTTCACCGTGGCTACAAATTGGGTATCATCACAAACGGCGATCACGAACTTCAAGCCCGAAAAATCGAACTGTTAGGCATCGCTCGGTTTTTTGATGAGATAGTAATTACCGGTGACTACGGTTTTCACAAGCCCCATACAGAGATATTCAATATCATGGCCAAAAAGCTCAATCTCAACCCTAAGGAAATGATCTATGTGGGAGACCACCCCTTAAACGATGTTGAGGGTTCCCGAAAAGCAGGATACACGCCGGTTTGGGTCAACACCACGGGGAACTGGAGTTTTCCGGAAATAGAGAAACCTGAGCTTTGTGTAGACACCATTGCAGAGCTCCCCGAAATTATTAAAAAAATCAGTCTTTAATTCCCTATTCCGCCTTGACTTTAGAAGCGCGTTGTGGTAAAATACATAGGATAAATACATAGTGTGTTTTGATGCAATTCGAAAGGCGGTAAATTATGAAATTCACCCTCAAAGGCATAAATTATTATAAAGATAATGCTTTTCATTCGGGTGATTTTTCCCTATTCCTTAAAGATACTGCCGCTTCTTCCTTTCCGCACAGCGGCGGTATTGTTTCTAATTTGAATAATTGCTTTGTTTTTCCGGCCTTTTGTGATGTTCATGTTCATCTCAGGGAGCCGGGTTTTTCATATAAAGAAACTGTCAGGACAGGCACTTCAGCTGCAGCTCGCGGCGGATATTCCGACATTTTCTCAATGCCGAATTTAAACCCCGTGCCTGACAGCGTCAAAAATATGAACCTCCAGCAAGAGCTGATAACTACGGGCGCGATTATAAATGTTCACCCATACGCTTCAATAACAGTGGGGCAAAAGGGTGAACGGCTGGCCGATTTCGAAAGCCTCGCTGATTGTTGCGCCGGCTTTTCGGATGACGGCCGCGGGGTGCAAAGCGAAGCTCTTATGCGCGATGCTATGATAAAGGCTAAAAAATTAAACAAAATAATCGTAGCCCACTGTGAAGACAACAGCCTGCTTGACGGCGGATATATTCACGCTGGGGAGTATGCAAGGCTTCACTGCCACAAGGGCATCTGCAGCGAAAGCGAATGGAAGCCTATTGAGCGGGACCTAAAGCTTGCCAAAGAAACCGGCTGCAAATACCATGTCTGCCACATTTCCTGCAAAGAAAGTGTTGAGCTTATAAGAAAAGCTAAGGCACAGGGTGTGGATGTGACCTGCGAGACCGCCCCGCACTATCTTGTGATGAATGATCTGCAGCTTAAAAACGAGGGCAGGTTTAAAATGAATCCCCCTATCCGTAGTGAAAGTGACCGTCTAGCCCTTATCGAAGGTCTAAAAGACGGAACTATCGACATGATAGCAACCGACCATGCGCCCCATTCGGCAGAGGAAAAGAGCAAAGGCCTTGAAAAAAGTCTTATGGGTGTGGTTGGTCTTGAAACGGCATTTTCGGTGCTGTATACCCACCTTGTCAAAGAGGGCATCATCTCTCTCGAAAAGCTCATTGAGGTGATGTCGATAAACCCGCGACGGCGTTTTGGCCTTGCGGACACACAAGATATCTGCGTGTTTGACACAGCCGCAGAGTACACCGTAGACCCTATGGAGTTTTTATCAAAAGGAAGGGCCACTCCCTTTGAGGGCGAAAAGCTCTTCGGCCTTTGCAGACTGACCGTTTGCAACAGCAAAATAGTTTATAACAATATTTAGAATATATCAGGAGGCTTATTATGGCAAAGAGAACCGACATTAAAAAGATTTTAATTATAGGCTCAGGGCCTATCGTTATAGGTCAGGCGGCTGAGTTTGACTATGCAGGCACTCAGGCCTGTCTTGCTTTAAAGGAAGAGGGCTATGAGGTGGTTCTCTGCAACTCAAACCCCGCCACCATCATGACCGACACCACCATTGCCGACAAGGTTTATATGGAGCCCCTAACATTGGAATATATTGCAAAAATTCTTCGTTACGAGCGTCCCGATGCTATTCTGCCCGGCATAGGCGGCCAAACAGGGCTTAATCTTGCGATGCAGCTTGAACAAAAGGGTATTCTCAAAGAATGTGGCGTTGAACTTCTCGGCACCAGCAGCACAAGTATTGAACGCGCTGAGGACAGAGAGCTTTTCAAAGAACTCTGCGAGTCTATCGGCGAGCCGACCATCCCCTCTGAAATCACCTACAGTATAGAAGAAGCAAAGGAAGCTGCAAACCGAATCGGCTATCCGGTAGTTTTGCGCCCGGCCTTCACCCTTGGCGGTACCGGCGGCGGCTTTGCTTACAATGAGGACGAGCTTATCGAAGTGGGCCTTAACGCCTTTAAGCTTTCTCCCGTTCATCAGGTGCTTATAGAAAAAAGCGTTAAAGGCTATAAAGAAATCGAATTTGAGGTTATGCGTGACTCTAACGACCACGCCATAACCATCTGCGGTATGGAAAACATTGACCCCGTTGGCGTTCACACGGGCGACTCTCTGGTTGTGGCTCCTATCATGACTCTTAATGATCATGACTTAAAAATGCTTAATGACAGCGCTATTAAAATTATTAAAGAGCTCAAAATTGAGGGCGGCTGTAATGTCCAGTTTGCGCTCAACCCCCACTCAAGCGAATATTACCTCATTGAGGTAAATCCCAGAGTTTCGCGCTCTTCGGCATTGGCTTCAAAGGCAAGCGGATACCCAATCGCGAGGGTCACTGCAAAAATCGCCGTCGGTATGGCGCTTGAAGATATCGCTGTTGCAAATACAAACGCCTCATTCGAGCCTAAGCTTGACTATGTAATCACAAAGCTCCCCCGTTTCCCCTTTGATAAATTCACCACCGCCTCAAACAGCCTTGGAACACAGATGAAAGCCACCGGCGAGGTTATGGGAATCGGTTCCACCTTGGAGGAAAGCCTTTTAAAGGGCACCCGCTCTCTCGAAATCGGTGTCAACCACCTTTACCACCATAAATTTGACAATATGTCAAAGGAAGAACTGCTCGAATATATCAGCGAATTTAGGGATGATAATCTCTTTGCCATCGCAGAGCTTCTCTATCACGGCGCAACGGTTGAGGAAATTCACGAGATCACAAAAATCACACCCTTCTTCCTTGAAGCGATTAAAAGAATTATAGACATGGAAGAAAGCCTTAAAAACAACCCCTTCGACCTTGCCACCCTTAAAGGCGCAAAGCAGATGGGCTTCTCTGATAAATATGTTGCGAGAATGTGGAAGTGCGACGAGCTTGATGTTTATAATTTCCGCAAAGAAAACAAACTCTTGCCCGCATTCCGTATGGTAGACACCTGCCACACAGGGGCATATATTCCTTACTTCTATTCATCCTACACGGGTGAAAACTCATCCATTCTCACAGATAAGAAGAAAATGGTTGTGTTGGGCGCAGGTCCGATCCGTATAGGTCAGGGTGTTGAGTTTGACTATTCCACCGTTCACGCCGTTACCACGATTAAAGAATCTGGCTATGAAGCTATCATTATAAACAACAACCCCGAAACCGTTTCAACCGATTACACCTGCTCTGATAAACTCTACTTCGAGCCTCTAACCCCCGAGGATGTTATGAATATTATCGACTTCGAGCAACCCGAGGGCGTTATCGCTTCGTTGGGCGGTCAGACCGCTATTAACCTTGCCGAGCCTTTGATGGCGCGCGGGGTTGAAATAATCGGTACCGACTGCGCGGCAATTGAAAGAGCCGAAAACCGCGACAGCTTTGAAAAAATCCTTAAAGAGCTTAATATTCCTCAGCCGCAGGGTAAAGCGGTCACAAATATTGAGGCGGGTGTTGCGGCCGCCGCCGAAATAGGCTATCCCGTGCTTGTTCGCCCCTCCTTTGTTCTCGGGGGCAGAGCAATGCAGATTGTGGCAGACGAAGCCCAGCTTCGCCATTACCTTAAAACTGCTGTTGAAATCGACGAGGACAAGCCTGTGCTTGTTGATAAATATATTCAGGGTAAAGAGGTTGAGGTTGATGCTATTTGCGACGGAAAGGATGTATTTGTTCCGGGCATTATGGAGCTTGTTGAACGCACCGGTATCCACTCGGGCGACAGTATCAGCGTTTATCCGACCTTCAGTATATCCAACCGCGTCAAAGGCATAATTTTGCAGTATGCCAAAAAATTGGGACTCGGTATCGGCATTGTCGGCCTTTACAACATCCAATTCATCGTAGATAAGGATGATAATGTTTTCATCATCGAGGTGAATCCCCGTTCTTCAAGAACCGTTCCGTTCCTTTCTAAGGCTACCGGCTACAGCCTTGCTGATATTGCCACAGAGGTAATTTTGGGAAAAAGCCTTAAGGAGCAGGGTATATTCGATATTTATCCCGAAGAGAAGAAGCGCCATTATGTAAAGGTGCCGGTATTCTCCTTCAACAAAATCAGAGGCCTTGACGCATACCTCTCTCCCGAAATGAAATCTACCGGCGAAGCTATCGGTTACGACGACAAGCTAAACCGCGCGCTTTATAAAGCCTTGCAGGCATCGGGAATGAAGCTGCAGAACTACGGCACCGTATTCGCCACTATTGCAGACAACGACAAGGAGGAGGCGCTGCCCCTTATCCGCCGTTTTTATAATCTCGGCTTTAATATCGAGGCTACCGGCGGCACCGCCAAATTCCTTAAAAAGAACGGCATTCGTACCCATGTTCTGCAAAAAATCGGCGATGGCAGCGAAGAGATACCCGAGGCTTTAAGGCAGGGCCACATAGCCTATGTGATAAACACCCGCGATATCAACTCCGCCGGCACTGTAAGTGATGGTTATGAAATTCGCCGCTTTGCTACCGAAAACAATGTCACTATCTTCACATCTCTCGATACCGTTAAGGTTTTGCTTGATGTATTAGAGGAGACCACCATCACAATATCCACAATAGACGCATAAGGTGATGCTTTATGATGAAACAGGGAATTTATAAAATTCTTTATAATTTTGAACTCGCCCCCTCGGTTTTCAGAATGGTGCTTGAGGGGGACACTTCGGCGCTTTTGACACCCGGTCAGTTTGTAAATATAAAGCTTGACGGCCTCTTTCTGCGCCGCCCTATCTCGGTTTGTGAATATGATGAAAAAACAATAGTCCTTATCTACAAGGTGGTGGGCGAGGGCACCGAGCAAATGAGCAAAATGGCCGCAGGCGATGAGCTCGATTTGTTAGTTGGCCTCGGTAACGGCTTCAACCCCGAAATAGACTGCGAAAAGCCTCTACTAATTGGCGGCGGTGTGGGTATCCCCCCGCTTTACGGCCTTTGCAAGGAGCTTATAAAAATGGGTAAAAAGCCCTCTGTTATCTTAGGCTTTAACACTAAAAGCGAAATCTTCTACGAAAAAGCCTTTAAAACCTTAGGCGCAGATGTTTATGTCACCACCGTTGACGGAAGTTACGGTATAAAAGGCTTTGTTACAAACGCGATGGAGGATATCTCCTACGATTATTTCTACACCTGCGGCCCCGAGCCAATGTTCAGAGCGATTGAGGCATCGGCCAAAACCAGCGGGCAGTTCAGCTTTGAGGAGCGTATGGGTTGCGGCTTTGGCGCATGTATGGGCTGCAGTTGCAAAACCAAGTACGGCAACAAGCGTATCTGCAAGGACGGCCCCGTGCTTGAAAGGGAGGAGATAATATGGTAAACACAAGTGTTACTTTAAGCGGAATTGAGCTTTCCAATCCTGTTATCCCCGCAAGCGGCACCTTTGGATTCGGCTATGAGTTTGCTAATCTCTATGATATCAATATGTTAGGCACCTTTTCTTTTAAAGGAACAACAAAGGACCCCCGTTTCGGCAATCCCACCCCGAGAATAGCCGAAACCCCCTGCGGTATGCTCAATTCGGTAGGTCTTCAAAACCCCGGCGTTGAAAAGGTTATTTCAGAAGAACTTCCAAGGCTAAAGCAGGTTTTCAAAAAGCCGGTTATGGCAAATGTCAGCGGTTTTTCTGTGGAGGACTATGCCTATACCTGCGAAAAGCTCGACAGCGAGGAGCAAATCGGTTGGTTTGAGGTTAATATCTCCTGCCCGAATGTTCACGGCGGCGGTCTTGCTTTCGGCACAAGCGCCAAAAATGCCGAAGAAGTGACAAAAGCGGTCAAAAAGGTGACAAGCAAGCCTGTATATATTAAGCTTTCGCCAAATGTGACCGATATCACCGAGATAGCAAAGGCCTGTGAAGCGGCCGGCGCTGACGGACTCAGCCTTATAAACACTCTGCTTGGTATGAGAATAGATTTAAAAACAAAGAAACCTATCTTGGCTAATAAAATGGGTGGTTTTTCGGGTGCAGCAATTAAACCGGTGGCCCTTAGAATGGTTTATCAGGTGTATGAGGCTGTTAAAATCCCGATAATCGGTATGGGCGGCATTGCAACTGCTGAGGATGTTATCGAAATGATGCTTGCAGGAGCCACTGCCGTCCAGGTCGGAGCAGCCAATCTTGTTGAGCCCTTTGCCTGCAAGAATATTATCGAACATCTGCCCAAAGCAATGCAAAAATACAAAATCGAAAATTTAACAGATATAATAGGAGGAGCACATAATGGGTAAGGATGTAATTATTGCCTGCGATTTTGCGAGCAAGGAGCAGGTTTTCAGTTTTCTTGACAAATTCACCGGCAAAAAGCCCTTTGTTAAAATCGGTATGGAGCTTTTCTATGCCGAGGGCCCCGAAATTGTCAGAGAGATAAAGGCAAGAGGCCACAAAATATTTTTAGACCTCAAGCTTCACGATATCCCGAACACGGTTAAGAAATCTATGGCGGTTCTTTCAAGACTTGATGTTGATATGACCAATCTCCACGCGGCAGGTACAGTTTCTATGATGGAGGCCGCTTTAGAGGGGCTCACCCGCCCCGACGGCACAAGACCTTTGCTTATCGCCGTTACTCAGCTTACCTCTACCGATCAGGAAAGAATGGAAAACGACCTGCTGATTCGCGAGCCTATCGACAAGGTTGTTATGCACTATGCTCACAATGCCGCAAAGGCAGGGCTTGACGGCGTTGTTTGCTCTCCCCTTGAAGCCGAAAAGGTGCATAATACCTGTGGAGAAAATTTCCTGACAGTCACTCCCGGAGTTCGCTTTGCAGACGGCGATGTGGGTGACCAAAAGAGGGTTATGACCCCTGCCGAAGCAAAGAAAATCGGCAGTGATTACATAGTAGTCGGCCGCCCTATCACAGCTGCCGAAGACCCCGTAGCGGCATACGAACGCTGTGTAGCTGAGTTTGTCGGATAAATCATTACTCATTAAAATCGGAGGAAATGAAAATGGAAAGCTATAAAAGAGAATTTATTCAGTTTTTAGAATCTGCCGGAGTTTTAAAGTTTGGTGATTTTACCGCAAAATCGGGCAGAAAAATCCCATATTTCATAAATGCGGGTGATATTAAGACCGGCGAGCAGATCCAAAAGCTCGGCGAGTTCTACGCTAAAGCATATTTTGAAAAGGTTGGCAATAAAAAGACTGTTCTTTACGGCCCCGCATACAAGGGTATTCCGATTGCGGTTTCTGTAGCAGTTGCTCTTGCCAAAGAGGGTCTGGATGTTCCCTTCTTCTTTAACAGAAAAGAGGAAAAGGACCACGGCGAAGGTGGCGTTTTCGTAGGCTACAAGCCCCAGGCGGGAGAGGAAATCGTCATCGTTGAGGATGTTATTACCGCAGGCACTGCTATAAGAGAGAGTATGGCTATCCTATCGGGCCTTAAGGGAGTAAAAGTTGCGGCAACCTTTGTTATGGTCGACAGAAAAGAAAAAGGCCAAACCGAAAAATCCGCCATGGCCGAGGTCGGCGAGGAGTTCGGTTTCCCTGTCTACTCGGTAGTAGATGTTTACGATATTATCGAATATTTGGAAGAAGACGAAAGTAACCGCGAAAATGTTGACCGCATCAAGAAATATCTTGAGGTTAACGGTGCAAAAGCTTAATCACTAGAAAAGAAAGGTGGTTGTTCTACATGCGCAGTTTAATTGATATTGCAGAGCTTTCTTTAGAGGAGCTTGATAATCTTCTAACGGTTGCCGACGATATCATAGTAAATCCTGCTAAGTATGCCCACAAATGCGCAGGCAAAAAGCTCGCAACCCTCTTTTTTGAGCCTTCAACAAGAACAAGGCTCAGTTTTGAAGCGGCAATGTATGAGCTTGGTGGTAATGTTCTGGGATTTTCAGAATCTCAAAGCTCCTCGGCAGCTAAGGGCGAAAGTGTTGCTGACACGGCAAAAACCGTCAGCTGCTATGCCGATATTATAGCTATGCGCCACCCAAAAGAGGGTGCCCCGCTTGTGGCTTCGATGAATGCAAGTGTTCCTGTTATAAACGCGGGTGACGGCGGCCACAACCACCCCACCCAGACATTAGCAGATTTGCTCACCATCCACCGCGAAAAAGGGCATTTTAATAACCTTACGGTTGGTCTCTGCGGCGACCTTAAATTTGGCAGAACGGTGCACTCCTTAATTTCTGCAATGAGTCGTTATTCGGGTGTTCGTTTTGTGCTTATTTCCCCTGCCGAGCTAAAGCTGCCTGACTATGTTAAGGACAGCCTTAAAAAGAAAGGCGTCGACTTCTGCGAAACGACCGACCTCGAATCGGTTATGCCCGAGCTTGACATTCTTTATATGACCCGTGTTCAGCGCGAGCGTTTCTTCAACGAAGAGGACTATTTAAGGCTTAAAGACAGTTATATTTTAACCCCTCAAAAGTTGCAAAACGCAAAGACCGACCTTTGCATAATGCATCCACTGCCGCGCGTTAACGAAATCAGCGTTGAAATTGATAACGACCCCAGAGCCTGCTATTTCAAGCAGGTCTTCAACGGTAAAATAATGCGAATGGCGCTAATACTTATGCTTTTGGAGGTGGAGTAAAATGACAGTTGATGAAATCAAAAACGGCATAGTTTTAGACCACATAACCGCAGGTAAGGGTATGCAGATATATAAGCTTTTAGGGCTTGATAATCTTGAATGCTCCATCGCACTTATTAAAAATGCTCCCTCTCGAAAGATGGGTAAAAAGGATATTATCAAGATTGATGCCTCTATTGAGCTTAACACCGAAACCATCGGATTTATTGACCCCGACATTACCGTAAATATTATTAAAGATGGCAAAACCGTTGAGAAAAAGACTATCGCGTTGCCTCAGCAGCTTACAAATGTTTTGAAGTGCAAAAACCCGCGCTGTATCTCCGCCACTGAGCAGGAGTTGCCGCAAATTTTCAAACTCGCAGACAAGGAAAAGCGTATATACCGCTGTCTCTATTGCGAAACAAGGGCAAAATGATAAAAAGAAGGCAAATTTAAATTTGCCTTCTTTTATTTTTTTAATTATTTTTTACAGCGGACATAATTCTCTCATTTTTTCATATATTCTTTCATATAATTAGTATTGTAAAAAGTGAAAGAGGAGCAAACAGCTTATGTTTGCTTTAAAAGAAAGGTGAGAAAATAATGAACGATTTTTATCCCGAAGGATGGAACATTGAGGAAAAAAAGCAAAATAAATTCACCTCTGCAGACCTTGCAGAGGCAAAGCTACAGGAAACGGTGCTTGAGGCTCCGGTCAGGATGTGCGATGCGTCACATAATCTCGTGGTGGACCTTGGGTGTATGAAAGGAATCATCCCACGAAACGAGGGCGCTTTAGGTATTTCAGACGGCTCCACCCGAGATATAGCTCTTATATCAAGGGTGGGGAAATCGGTCTGCTTTGTTGTAAAGGATATCCTTGCCGACTCACAGGGCCGTCCTTACGCTCTGCTTTCACGCAAGAGGGCGCAAACCCTATGCTATGAGCATATAAAAAGCAATAAAAAATCGGGTGATATCACCTGTGCCAAAATAACCCACCTTGAAAGCTTTGGCGCATTTTGCGATATAGGTTGCGGCAATATTGCCCTCCTGCCTATTGATGCGATTTCGGTTTCGAGAATTTCTCACCCTAAGGATAGGTTTTATGTGGGAGAAAATATAAAGGCCGTTATCAAAAACATTGCAGACGACGGTAAAATAACCCTATCCCACAAGGAGCTTTTGGGCACCTGGGAGGAAAATGCCGAGCTTTTCGCTCCTGGGCAAACCGTTTCAGGAGTTGTCCGCAGTGTGGAGGACTACGGTGTTTTCGTAGAAATAACCCCCAATTTAGCAGGCCTTGCCGAGCCGAAGCCCGGTGTCAAGGTAGGTCAGCAGGCAAGCGTTTATATAAAAAGCATTATTAAAGAAAAAATGAAGATTAAACTTATTATTATTGACAGTTTTGAAACGGGATATTCACCCGAAATAAAATATTTTTATGATGGGGATAATATTTCCAAGTGGGATTACTCTCCGAGGGACTGCCAAAAACGCATCTTTACGAAATTTTGCGGGTAATAATCAGCTTTTATTAAATTATTTAGGGGACTTAGGCAGCAAAAACGCTGTGTGGAATTTCCACACAGCGTTTGTTTTATATTGTATCATCTGTTTTTTCGGATATTATATACCTTGGCCGAGCTTTTATCTCAAGATACATCTTGCCGATGTATTCGCCGATAACGCCGATGCTCAAAAGCTGTATTCCGCCCAAGAAGCAGACAATACTCACAATTGAGGCCCATCCGGCAACGCTTTTGCCTATAAGAGCCACCACTACCGACCACATTATACCGATAAAGCTTATGACGGCCACTATAAAGCCTAATAGAGTTATCAGCCTTATTGGCCGCACCGAAAGATTGGTTATACCATTGAGTGCTAAAGAAATCATCCGCTTCAGGGGATAATGACCCTTGCCGGCAAGTCGTTCTTGCCGCTCATAGTAAACCACGGTAGACCTGAAGCCCACCATCGGCACCATTCCTCGCAGAAAAATGTTGACCTCTTTAAATTTTAATAGCTCCTTTAAAGCCCTTGCCGACATCAGCCTGTAATCTGCGTGATTGTAAACTATATCGGCGCCCAAAAGCTTCATAAAATTATAAAACCCTTGTGCCGTCGCTCTTTTAAAAATGGTGTCGCTCTGGCGGTTGTTTCTCACTCCGTAAACAATATCCGCTCCCGACAAATACTCATCAATCATTTTATCCATTGCGTTTATATCGTCCTGACCGTCGCAATCGATTGAAATGGCGATGTCGCATTTCTCAGCCGCCTCTGTCAATCCTGCAAGGAGGGCGTTTTGATGGCCTCGGTTGCGGCTTAATGCCACTCCCTTAAATCTTTGGTCCGCCTCTGCAAAATCGCGGATTATTTGCCAGGTTTTATCGCGACTACCGTCATCAACAAACAGGATTCGGCTGTCTGATGATATCATACCTTTGTCCAACAATTCATTTAATTTATTCAAAAAAATCGGAGCCGTTATCGGCAACACGCTTTCTTCGTTAAAGCAGGGTATAACAATATACAATATTGGTGCCATCCGATTTCGACTCCTTTTAATTAATAATACATTTCTTAGGTGCGAATATGCAGTTTAACCTAATACAACAATACCCGCAATAGCAAGGGTGATAGCGACATAATGCTTCCAAGACATTTTTTCCTTCAGGAATATTCTGCTCCAAAGAACAGATATGGCGCAATAGGCCGAAATGATTACCATACCTGCGGAAAAATCGCTAAACATAACTGCCATATAGAATATCTGGCCTATCGTTTCGCAAAGTCCGCCCCAGAACAAATGTCTGTTACCTTTAAATATCATATCTTTTTTTACAAATTTTAACCATATAAACGCAAAAATTGCAAGAACAAAGAATGTGAGCTCGAAGGCAGAATTTGCCGCATAATCAGTAATGTCCGATTTGGCGAAAATAAATTCATCGCCAACCGTGCCGAAAGCATCAATTACAAGATATGATATCGGCAGCAAAAAAGCAAGAATACTTTTTGTGTATTTCCGGTTGGCCATTTCCTGCCTTGCTTTTTTTACTTCTTCATCTTCCCTTTGCTCAACAAATCCTAAGGTTAAAATACCGGCAGTTATCATTAAAATACCGATAACAGTAGCAGTTGTGACATCTTCTGTTGAAAAAATACCGAATACCAGACACAAAAGAAACGCTAACGCACCCGAAGAATTACAAATTGGTGAAGAAATCGAAAGTTCTATATAACGCAGACCCACATAACCCAAAACCATAGCCAATATGTATAGCCCTGCAACAGGGAGATAGTTAATAAAATCTATGGGCTTAAAATCGGTGTAAAATAGGCTTGCAACAATTTTATGAACCCCATCAACACCCACCGTATTATCAATTATTGCTCCACCGATAAGTGTTATAAAGAAATGTATTCCCATTATTAAACCAACGGCGAAAACAACCTTCCAGTGGCTGTTTTTATCCCGCTCTTTTGTGCCCATTTTTGAAAAAAGGTCAGATCCGCTCCAGCATAGCAGAGCCAAAATCGAAAGAAAATAATATAACATTTTTTAACCTCCTGTAAAATAACAAAAATCCCTTTATTCCTATTTTTGCATTTCACTCGGGGGTGGTCTGCGGCGAAAATGCCTGTTTGATATGATCTTTTTTAATCTCTTTGTCATTATTTTATTCTGCCAACTTTTTTGCAAACTCTGCGAGTTCTTTGTCGTTATAAAATTCTATTGTCAAGGTGCCTTTTCCTTTGGTAGTAGGTTTTATGTAAACTTTTCTCCTGAGCTCGTTTTTAAGAGAAAGCTCAACCTCGCTGTAAAAGTTAGATTTGAAGGCCTTTTCCGGCTTTGCTGCGGGCGAAGCTTTTTTAGAAATTGCTGCCATTCTTTCGAGCTCTCTCACCGATGCGCCATCTACCGCTGCAAGCAGCATTTTTTGGCGCATTTCCTCATTTTCACAAGCCAGCAAAGCTCTCGCATGGCCCGCAGATATGCTTCCTCTGCGCAGAGCCTCAAGTTCTGCATCATTTAGACCCAAAAGCCTTAGCGTGTTGGTCACGGCGCTTCGGGATTTGCCCATCCTCTTTGCAACCTCTTCCTGTGTAAGGGAAAACTCGTCAATAAGTGCTTTATAGCCCAGCGCTTCTTCAACAGGATTTAAATCTTCTCTCTGCAGATTTTCTATAAGAGCCAACTCCATTAAGGTGCGATCGTCGGTATCCTTTATGATTACCGGCACCTGAGACACCTCGGCCATTCGGCACGCGCGCCAACGGCGCTCTCCCGCAATAATCATATATCTGCCGTTTGCCAAAGGCCTAACCACAATAGGTTGTATAAGACCGTGTCTTGCGATACTATCCGAAAGCTCAGATAAAGCCTGCTCATCAAACTCTTTTCTCGGCTGTTTGCGGTTGGGCTCGATATCATTGATATTAACCGTTATCGCGCCGCTTGTATCGGTGGAATTTTCATTGAAAAGAGCTTCTAGCCCTCTGCCGAGTCCGCCTTTTCTCTGTGCCATATCATCTTCTCCTGTTTCTCTTCAAAAATTCTTTTGCCAGATCGTTGTAAGCCGCAGCTCCCTTGCAGCGTCTGTCGTAATATTGAATAGGCATTCCGTAGCTCGGGGCCTCTGAAAGCCTGACTGCGCGAGGGATTGCGGTTTTGTAAAGCTTGTCTTGAAAATATTTCTTTATCTCGTTTACTACCTGCTGGGTAAGATTAAGCCGCCCATCATACATAGTCAGGACTATTCCCTCGATTTCTAAGGTGGAGTTGTACAGTCTTTTAACATGTCTGACAGTTGCCATCAGTTGAGAAAGCCCTTCAAGAGCGAAATATTCGCACTGTATAGGAACGAGAACCGTATCGCTAGCGTTAAGCGCATTTATAGTTATAAGCCCTAACGAGGGCGGACAGTCGATAAATATGTAATCATATTTTTCTCTTGCAGAGGCAAGCGCCATCTTGAGTTGAGATTCACGGTGATCAATTTCTATTAAGTCAACCTCTGCGGCCGCCAAATCAATAGACGACGGCACAATATCCACATTTTTAAATTCGGTCTTGATTGCGGCCGCCTCGGCGGTGCCTTTTCCTATCAAAAGCTCGTACGAGGTAATGCTGGTTTCTTTTTTATTTATTCCGTACCCGCTGGTGGTATTGCCTTGGGGGTCAGCATCTACGACCAGCACCTTTTTATTGGAAATTCCTATTGCCGCAGCCAAATTCACGGCTGTGGTTGTTTTGCCTACGCCGCCTTTTTGGTTAACTACGGAGACGATTTTACCCATTATATAAGCCTCCTGTTAAGAAATGTTTCACATGAAACATTGTTTTTTATTTTATGGTTCTATTATATCAATATAACAGTCAAATGTAAAGAAATAATGTGCCGGAAAAGCTTTCCGACACATTATCAGTAATAAAATATTAGGTTTTGTCTCCGGGTTTGAAAATCAAGGCCATTATATAGCCAAATACAATCGAAGCCGTTATTCCTGCGGCCGTTGCCGTCAACCCGCCGCACAAGGCGCCTAAAATACCGTATTCCGCAATCGCTTCCTTCACTCCGGTCGCTAAGCTGTATCCAAACCCCGTTAACGGAACGGTCGCGCCTGCTCCCGCGAATTCAACTATCGGCTCATATATCCCGATAGCGGTCAAAATCACTCCACCCACCACATATGAAACCAATATTCTTGCAGGCGTTAAGCGTGTGTAGTCGATTAATAACTGACCTATCATACATATAAGTCCTCCAACCAAAAAAGCGAAAAAACAATCTTTCAACAATTCCATAGTTCACTCACTCTAAAAGAAAAATACTAATGTTTCATGTGAAACATTAGTATTCTTTACATTTGCGGGAAAATTATTCTTTTATATTAAAACATTCAAAAATTTCTTTCTTTGCTTCTTCATAGTTAAGATGCCGTATTCTGATGCTGTCGGCACTTTCGGAGCAAAGGGTTATCCTCAGACGGCAGGTTTTATAATAAAAATCCATAAAAGCCCTTGTCAATTTGATTTGGCCCACCTTTTCTTTTGGGAAATAAAGCTCACGGGTGCGCAATCCTCTGCTGCTTTGAGCGAGAATATTGTCACCAAATCGAATTTTGCCGAATTCATACTCATAAACGCATATATAGGCATAATATATAACCACGCTAATGAAAATAACCGTTAAAAATAGGATAAACCGTGTAAATTCGTCAAAAATCAAAGCCGTAGTAATCGAAACGGCTAAAACGATTAGGAAGTATATTGCCGGCCAGAATAGAAATCTGCTTTCGGTCAATCTGCTCCTTTTAGCCTGCAAAGCCCTGCCTTCAGGGGCTAAAAAAGGAAAATATTGCGAAAGGTTTTCCTTTACATCATCATATTTCCCCGCGGGAACAACCACCCTCGACTCACTTTTCGAGTCTGCAAATCCACCCACACTCGCCTTCATTGAATACCGTTTAAGCAACAGCATAAGCGGAGTTTGTTCAACAAGAACACTGTTTACCGAAGCCTTTTTAAAAGCAGTTCTTGTCCTGATGAAGAAGCCTGAGCGCACTTCCAACTTGCTCTCACCCAAAATTACATGAAAGTTGAGGTATTTAATAAAAGAATAAAGGAAAGATACCCCATACGCCAGCAATAACAATAGCGAAACAGTGTTAACAACCGGCGGAAAATGCGTCTGTATCTTAGAAGATATATTGTTTATCTCATTTAAAAGCACTTCGCTGAGAGCAATACCAAATAGATTGCCCGCGCGATATATTATAGGAACCCCGATTACAATTCCCGTAAAAGCGGAAGAGGTTGCCGCGGCCATAAAAGCCACCTTAAATGCTGAAAAATGTTGTCTTGAAACGGTTTGCTCGCCGTAAAGCTCGCGGGCAAGCTGCTTTCCATCGGAAAATTTCAGCTTAAACTCAAAATCCGGTTTGTTTTCGGTGCCCGCTTCGGTGTTAATGCGGAATGTCATAGCCCCGAAAATAGCATCAAAGGGATTTCTTGCCGTCTGCACAGAAGAAAGCTTCGAAACCTTTAATTTCGCCCTTTTCACAAAAATCAATCCGGTTTTCACGAAAATTTCTTTTCCGTCATAGATCAGTCTAAATGCAAAGCATTTCAATGCCGCCACAACAATTATCAAAACGAATGCTGTGATTTCCGCGCCTAATATATTGTTAATTTCGCCCTCGGAAAAAAGCTGAATTCCCGCCCTTAAGACAGGAAAAAGCAAAACAAACAAAAACGGCTTTATAAACCTTAAAATCATAAGGGGGTGAGCTCTGTATTCCCTTATCAAGACATATCACCCCGCGATTGCATAGATATAATATGTTTGGCCTCTTCTAAGCTCAATTCAGGCACAAAAATGCGGCTTCTCGCAGCCTTTAGCGTGAGGGCTGTCAGACCGAAAGCCTTTGCAAGAGGCGTTGTGAGAGTTTGGGTATAAATCAAGCGAGAAAATGGCAAAATATGGGTATTTTTGATAATAACACCTTTTTCTATGACAACAGATTCCCCGAAACACTTTATTTTGCACCCCGAAATAAATTTCGGCAGATACCAAAACTCCGCAACGAGGAAAACCACCGTCAGAGTAATGAACAAACCTAAAAATATTTTTAATGCACAACAGTAGTATGCGAAAACTGCCGAAAGCAAGAGCCAGCAAAGAGCCGCCCTTATTTGCCAGAGCAATAATGTTCTTTTAGGGAGTTTATATTCCTGCATAGCTTCACCCCTTTGTGTGTATCGAATCCCTTGCACCTACTTTAACTATTTATCCTTTATCGACGACCAATATTCCTTAAATTTTTGTTCTGTTTTGTTGTCTCCGTATAGATAATACTTCTTATTTTTTATATTATCAGGTAAATACTGTTGGTTTACATAATGTTTTGGGAAATCGTGAGGATATTTATAGTTTTGCCCCTTAACTTCGGTTTCTTGGCCGTCAAAATGCTTATTCTGAAGCTGGCGGGGAATATCTCCACCGACACCCGCCTCAATATCCTGCATTGCAGAGTTGATTGCCATATAAGCTGAGTTTGATTTTGGCGAGGTTGCCACCAAAATAACTGCATTTGCGAGGGGAATTCTTGCCTCGGGCAAACCCACCATCATCGCAGTATCTACAGCCGCCTTTACTATCGGTATTATCTGAGGATATGCAAGTCCCACATCCTCGTTTGCGCAAACAAGCAGCCTTCTGCAGGCGCTTGGAAGATCTCCTGCCGCTAAAAGTCGGCCAAGATAATAAACAGCCGCATCCGGGTCGGAGCCCCGCATAGATTTTTGATAGGCAGAGATAATATCATAGTGCTCGTCGCCCTCTCGGTCATAACGGACTGCGTTTGATGCAAGTATCTGCTCCACCACATCATCAGCCACAAGGATGCCACCGTCCTTTTCATCTGCGGTGACTATGCAAAGCTCAAGCATATTAAGAGCTCGACGCACATCACCCGCAGCTGCGGTGGCAATTTTTTTGACCGCATCACCGCTTATTTTTATATTTTTGTCCCTTTCATCGGTCATAATACCGATTCCTCTGTTTATAACCTCTGCTATATCCTGAGCGGACAGGGTTTTAAACTCGAAAACGGTAGACCTGCTTAAAATCGCATTGTAAACATAAAAATACGGGTTCTCTGTAGTAGATGCGATAAGGGTTATATCACCGTTTTCTATATATGAAAGCAGTATCTGCTGCTGCTTTTTGTTGAAATACTGAATTTCATCGAGATAGAGCAATATACCACCGGCGCTCTCAATAGTGCCTATGCTGTTAATTATTTCCTTTATATCAGAAGTCGAGGCGGTGGTCGCATTAAGATGACAAAGCTTTTTACCGCAATTTTCCGCGATTATATTTGCAACGGTGGTCTTTCCCACGCCTGACGGGCCGTAGAAAATAAGATTTGGGATATTGCCCGAATCTATAATTCTTCTCAGCACCTTGCCCTCGGCCAAAAGCTGCTTCTGGCCCGAGACATCCTCAATTTTTTTAGGCCTTAATCTGTCTGCTAAAGGGGAATTCATTTTTTTCGCCTGCCGTTCTTCAGTTTTGTGATGATATTCATTAAAAGCCTTAAGGTAACATAAAATTATATAAAAACATTATAAAGTAGGTATCCCCGCGTGAAAAAAACAGTATTTATCAAAAATGCGATTATTTTGACCGTATCCTCACTCTTGCTCCGCTTAGCAGGAATTATTTTTAAGGTTTGGCTGGCTGCCCTCATCGGCAGTGAGGGTATCGGCCTTTATCAGCTGATTTTTTCGGTTTATATGTTGGCCTCTACTTTTGCAACAAGCGGTATCAGCACGGCGGTTACCCGCCTTGTGAGCGAGGAGCTGGCCTTGGGCAGCAAGGCGGGAAGCCTTAAAATACTGCGCCGCTCGGTGCAGCTCACTCTGATTATAGCTATAATTTCAGTGGCTGCAGTCTTTTTCGGGGCAGATTTTATTGCCCAAACCTTTTTGGGTGACCCTCGCGCCGCCATCTCTCTTAAAGTTCTACCGTTGGCTCTTCCTTTTATGGGGATTTCATCTTGCCTTAGAGGATTTTTTATTGCCCGCAGAAATGTGGGTCCAAACGCCTTTACCCAGCTTTTAGAACAGGCCGTCAGAATTGTGGCGGTGGTGCTGCTTGTTAAAGCCTTTATAGGTAAAGGCTTGGGTGTTTGCTGCGCCGCTGTAATGATGGGGGATGTTATATCAGAGGGGCTGGCTTGCCTATGGTTATATGTTTCCTTCTTGGTAGACAGCAAAAAACTGTCCTCCCTTTCAGGCAGGGCGCATCCACCCTACGGCATTGTGCGCAAAATATGGCGCATCTCTTTGCCTATAACCTCGGGGCGCTATCTTAACACCGCTCTTAGAACTGCGGAAAATATACTTGTTCCTAAAAACTTAAGCCGTTATCCCTTAAGCGGAGAGAATGCCCTGTCACAATTCGGTATGATAAAGGGAATGGCCTTGCCGATACTTTTCTTCC
This sequence comes from Acutalibacteraceae bacterium, assembly GCA_045656665.1. Lineage (GTDB taxonomy): Bacteria > Bacillota > Clostridia > Oscillospirales > Acutalibacteraceae > UBA737. Next base: position 23,560 of record JAZORP010000003.1, read on the forward strand.
CCTCGGCAGTGCTTAACTCAATTTCGACGCTACTTATCCCCGAAATGGCGGAGGCCTCTGTTAAAAAGCGAAATCTTCTCGTTAAAACCGCAACCGAAAACATTCTAAAGCTTACGGCCGTTGTGGCTTTTATCTTCTCGGCAATATTTTTTGTTGCAGGCGAGGAGATTGGCTGGTTGATATACAAGGAAAACGATGTCGGCTATCTTTTAAAGGCCCTGTCACCGATAGTGCCGCTTATGTATCTTGACAGTATATCCGACGGCATCCTAAAGGGACTTGACCAACAAAGCTTTTGCTTTAGAACTTCAGTTTCGGACTCTGTCATAAGGATTGCTTTGATTTTATCGGTGCTGCCTATTAGCGGTCTTTCGGGTTTTATAGGGATAATGTATTTTTCAAATCTTTTGACCTGCTTTTTAAATGTTAGCAGGCTCACAAAGGTCTGCAAAGCAAGTTTTTTTACAACAAAAATCCTCACCGCGCTTGTCAGCGCATTTTGTGTTGCTCTGCTTTGCGACACTCTTTTATCCCTTTTGCCTATAGGCGGTATGTTGGTTTACATAATCTTGCTTTGTTGTCTTTGTATTCCTTTTTATTTTTTGCTTATTTTTCTTTTCGGAGTGATTTCGGTAGATGAAGTGAAAAACATATTACCCTCTAAGATTTTTAAAAAAACCTTTTAGGATTTCGAGAGCCTCATCCTCGCAAATACCGCCGTAAACCTCAACCTTGTGGTTATACGGATAGTCACACAAATTAACAACGCTGTCGATACTGCCGGCCTTTTGGTCAAATGCAGCAAAGATAAGTGTTTTTATCCTTGAATTGATTATGGCCCCGGCACACATGGGGCAAGGCTCTAATGTGACGTACATTTCGCAATCGTCAAGCCGCCAACTGCCGAGTGCATTGCAGGCGGCGTTTATAGCCTCAATTTCAGCGTGGGAAAGAGCGTTTTGCTTTTTCTCGCGCTCGTTTTTTCCGCGGGCAATTATCTGCCCGTCTTTTACTATGACCGCCCCCACAGGAACCTCGCCCATAGCCGCGGCCTGCTTGGCAAGCTCTAACGCTTCATGCATAAATTTTTTGTCCATAATTTATCCTCTGAAAATTATGTTTTGCAACTGTTTTAAAAAATAAAATCATTATTATAAAAAAAGGGGGCTTAGTGGCTCCCTTTTTTAAATTTTATAATTGTTCGTACCCCATTCGGGAGTTATAGCTTATCTTTGGCCGGCGCTTTCTTAAAATGAAGAGGAAAATCGGCCCCATAAAGCTAAACACTATTGAAAGAACGGTGTAAAGTGTTGCATTTATATGATCGAACAATGCAAAAATTCTCCATAAAGCAATAAAATAAACTATTTTATAGGAAATTGCCAACGCTAAAACAATGAAATAAATGGCAACAACCGCAATAACTGCGCCAAACATACTAAGCTCCATTTCTGTGTCGTTTGCTAACGCTGTTTCGCTGTTTGAGATAACAGAGATTGCCGCAATTACAAGGCTTACGGTTAAAGCGACCACAAACAGAATATACAATATGTATAAAATTAAGAGCGTTATGCTAAATTTGGCTGATTTTTTTCCGTCTTTCTTGATATAAGTCTGAGCCACTCTGCCAAAAGAGAAAATTGAAGCAAAGGGAATAAATCCAATCCAAGGCGCCTTAAGGCCTAATGATTTTGACATTTGCATAAGCCCAAAGCCCTGCAAAACAAAAAGCGCAATCCCAGTAAATAACGAAAAAATCAACGAGCCTGCCACAATACCCGAAAGCTCAAACAACTCTTCGTATAATTCTAAATACGGCATAATAGCCCTCCTTAAAATTTAATAAAAAATGTAAATGACTCTAAAACACAAATTACTGTAAAAATTATGACCGCAGGATTTAAAAATACCGCCCTGTATTTTTCCTTTTCGGCGCAGGTTGTGTCTGCTATGGCCAGCTTGTAAATTTCACCCTTGCTTCTAAGCAAAAAAAGGGCAAAAATACCGAGCAACATACAGGTTATTAAAAAAGCCGTATAAATAATATTTTGGGTTGCAACCGAAAGCTGAGCTAAAAAATACTCAAAGAAAAGCGACACAAAGTTGTTAAATGCGTGCACCGCAAAAGCTATTAAAGCCGAGCCGCTTTTAACCGTAATGTAACCCAAAACAAGGCCCACCAAAAACGCAAAGGGCATTTGTTCGAAATTCCCGTGCATTATACCGAACATAATTGCCGATGTAATTATTGCAAAACCATCGCCAAACCGCCTCAAAATACCTAAAATCACACCTCTAAAAGCAAACTCCTCGGCCAAAGCGGGGGTTATTACTGTGGCGATAAGGCTTAACAAAAACCCAAAAAATCCTTGCGGGTTTGCCGCTGCCTCTACTGAATAATCTATGCCGAAGCTCTCAAAAATAGCATCTGTATATGCCGAAGCTATATTTGAAAAGGAGCAAAAAGCAATTCCAAATAAAAAGAGGGGTAGAAACAAACCCTTAGACGGTTTTTTAAAGCTTATTAAACTGCTTATTCTGTAACCCGATATTTTAGGAATGAATATAAACGGAAGTGTAAAAACCAAAATCGAAAATATTATCTGCTCTGCCTGCGAAACGGCGGGATCGTAGAAATATTGCTGCGCATTTGGGTTAAAAATCCCCGCCATAAACAACACCGCTAATAATATCAAATTCAAACCAAGTATCAATCCGAACTGCAAAATCAGGGTAAGCCCGACTGTTTTGGCGGCTTTTTTAAGGGCTTTTGCATCCTGAGCTTTTTTTAATTCTTCATCCGTTAAAAAATATTCAGGGGGCGCCTTAGGGTAGAGTACGGCGGCGCTTTCCTTTTTTTCAGAAAAGCGCTCCGTCTCACCATCGGCTGATAAATTTTCTGTTTTTTCAAATTCTTCCATACTCATTTAATGGGGCTGAATGTCAGCCTCTACACCTGCTCTCGTGAAAATTGCCGCAAATTATTCCTCTGCAATGGGCTCAGGCTCGCCCTCGGCGAGATCCTCTGCCGAGATGTCTTCAGGCAAATTTGCATCTGCCTCTGCTTCTTCAGGATGCTCTGTAACCTCATCTTCATTATGCTCGGCCAAAGCAACCGACAAGACCTTTTCACCCTCGGCAACCCTCATCACGCGAACACCCTTTGCCGGACGGGCAAAGGTAGAAATATCTCCGCTGAAAATACGGATAATAATTCCGTTTGAAGCAATCATTATAACGTCGCCGTCCTCTGTGACATTAAGAACAGCCGCAACATCGCCGTATTTGTCGACGCGGTAGTTAATAAGACCTTTGCCTCCGCGGGACTGCAGACGGTAATCTGAAATATTGCTTATTCTGCCGTAGCCGGTCTCGGTCACAGTTAAAAGCCTTGTGTTCTCATCGGCAATGTCCATAGCAACAACGCGATCATTTTCCTTGATGGTTATAGCCTTTACGCCACGGGCGGATCTGCCCATTGCGCGAACATCGTTTTCGTTAAACTGAATTGCCATACCCTTTTTGGTGGCGACAAGAAGATTGTCGTTTCCACTTGTCATCTTAACAAAGGTCAGTTCGTCATCATCATCAATAGAGATAGCGATAATACCGGTCTTTCTTGTGTTTTTGAACTCTGAAAGTCGTGTTCTCTTGATAATACCCTTGCTTGTTACCATTGTGATAAATTTATCCTCATCCAGCTCGCTTGAGGGTAGGATTATGGTTATTTTTTCTCCCGTCATCAAGGGCAGGATGTTTATAAGATTCATTCCCTTTGAGGTTCGGCTGCCTTCGGGTATCTCATAGGCCTTAATACGGTACATACGGCCAAGATTTGAGAAGAGCATAATATAATCGTGTGAAGAGCAAACAAACATATTCTCCACCGCGTCTTCTTCTCTCGTGGTCATGCCGGTGATACCTCTGCCGCCTCTGTGCTGAACATTGTAAGTATCGGCAGGAAGTCTTTTTATATACCCGTTAACGGTTTTTGTAAGAACACAATCCTCTTCAGGAATAAGATCTTCTATATCAACCTCGCCTGCAACATCAGTGATTTCGGTTCGGCGGTCATCGGTAAACTTATCTCTAAGATTTAAAGCCTCGGTCTTAACTATATCAAGAATTCTTTCCTTGCTTGCAAGAATAGCCTCGCATTCTCTTATAAATGCAAGTTTTTCTTCCAATTCGTCAAGAATCTTTTGCTTTTCAAGACCTGCAAGTTTACCAAGCTGCATCTGAACGATTGCGGTTGTCTGAATATCATCAAGCCCAAATCTTTCTGATAAGGCCTCTTTACTTTCAGGGATAGTTCTGCTCTTTCTAATTATTGCGATAACCTCATCAATGAAATCAAGAGCAATTTTAAGTCCCTCTAAAATATGGGCTCTTTCTTCGGCCTTTTTCTTGTCAAACGCGGTTCTTCTTTCAATAATTTCGCATTGGAAATCAATGCAGTTTTGAAGCATCTCTTTAAGGGTTAAGATTTGGGGCTTTCCGTTAACTATTGCTAAAAGAATAGCGCCAAATGTTGTTTGAAGAGACGTATACCTATAAAGTTTGTTAAGAACCACCTGCGGATTAGCATCTTTTTTAAGGTCAACAATAATTCTGATGCCGCCGTCCCTTTTTGAAGAATAGTCAACAACATCATCTATTCCTTCAATTTTCTTATCAGCCGCCAAATCATAGATATTCTTAACAAGTTCCTGCTTTTTAACCTTATAAGGAATTTCAGTTATAATTATGCGGTATTTTCCGTTTTTAGTTTCTTCAATTTCTGCTTTTCCGCGGAGAATGATTTTTCCTCTGCCGGTAGCGTAAGCAGCTCTGATACCGGCTCTTCCCATAATAATACCGCCGGTTGGGAAATCGGGGCCTTTTATATATTCACAAATATCCGAAAGCTCGGCCTCAGGATTATCGATAAGGCAGCACATACCGTCAATAACCTCACCTAAATTATGAGGAGGAATTTCGGTTGCCATTCCAACTGCAATTCCCGATGAGCCATTAACCAAGAGTTGCGGAAATCTAACAGGTAAAACCTCCGGCTCTTCTAATCGATTATCATAGTTTGGGGAAAAATCAACGGTTTCCTTTTCTATATCATCAAGCATACCGTGAGAAAGACGGTTCATTTTAGCCTCAGTATAACGGTAAGCGGCAGCGGGGAAACCGTCAATATTACCGAAGTTTCCCTGTCCGTCGATAAGGGGGTATCTTAGAGAGAAATCCTGCGCCATACGAACCAATGCATCATAAACAGAAGCGTCGCCGTGGGGGTGGTATCTTCCGAGCACAGAACCTACTGTATCAGCGCATTTTCTGTGCTTTTTATCGGGAGACAACCCGTTTTCATACATAGTGTAAAGTATTCTTCTGTGAACAGGTTTAAGTCCGTCTCTCACGTCAGGGATAGCGCGGCCAACCAAAACTGACATAGAATATTGAAGCATACACTGTTTTACTTCATCAACTATTTCTACCGGCACAATATTGGTTTCTTCATTACTCGGCCAGTATACATTTTCTTGTTTCGCCATTTTCTAATCCCTCCTTAAATATCCAAATCTGTTGCAAAAATTGCATTTTCTTCAATAAACTTACGGCGAGGCTCAACCTCTTCACCCATAAGCATTGTAAATGTCTGGTCAGCAAGTTCAGCATCTGCCATAGTAACCTGAAGCATTGTTCTGTGCTCAGGGTCTAAGGTTGTTTCCCATAATTGTTCAGGGTTCATTTCACCAAGACCTTTGTAGCGCTGAAAATCAACACCGCCGCCTAATTCTTCAACAAAACGATCCTTTTCCTCATCGGTAAAGGCATCGAAATATTTTTTTCCTTTTGAAACCCTGTAAAGCGGGGGTTGCGCTAAATAGATATGCCCCGTTTCGATTAGTTCGGGCATATAGCGGAAGAAAAAGGTGAGTAAAAGTGTTCTGATGTGGCTTCCGTCAACGTCGGCATCGGCCATAATAACAATTTTGTCGTAACGAAGCTTTGAAATATCGAAATTTTCACCTATTCCGGTTCCCAGAGCCACGATAACCGGGGTTAACTTATCGTTTCCGTAAACCTTATCCTCTCTTGCTTTTTCAACATTGAGCATTTTTCCCCAGAGAGGAAGAATTGCCTGATAGGTAGAATTTCTGCCCTCAACAGCGCTTCCGCCCGCACTATCTCCCTCAACGATGAAGATTTCGGTTTTTGTCGGATCATCAGAAATACAGTCTTTAAGTTTTTCAGGCATTCTGGTTTTTCCGCCAATACCTGATTTATTGCGGGAGGCATCCCTTGCTTTTTGAGCGGCTTCACGGGCATTAGATGCCGCAATAGCCTTATCAATAACAACTTTTGCTTCATTTGGATTTTCTTCAAGGAATTTATAAAGCTGATCGTTTATAATTTCTCTAACCAAATGACCGATAGAGGTGTTACCAAGCTTTGCTTTTGTCTGACTTTCAAATTGAGCATCCGAAAGCTTAACAGAGACAACCGCAACCAATCCCTCTAAAATATCATCACCCTTTAAGTTGTCCGAAGATTCTTTGATTTTCTTAAAATCATGCGCGTATTTATTAACAACACGGGTTACTGTTTGTTTGAAAGCTTGCTCATGTGTTCCTCCGTCAATTGTGTGAAGAGTGTTGGCAAAGGAAAGAATTTTACTGTCATAAGCAGTAGACCATAAAAGAGCTATTTCGGCAGTACTGTCTCCTTTGGCACCTGAAAGATAAATAACCTCTTTATTAAGGCTTTCCTTCTTAATTCCTTCAAGCAAATATTCAACATAGGATTTAATTCCGCCTTCATAACAAAGGTCATCCTGTTTATTCTTTGTAAAAGAATCGCTTCGCTTATCGGTTAAAACAATTCTTATTCCTGCGTTTAGGAAAGCCTGTTCACGAAGTCTTTTAAGAAGAATATCGTAATCATAAGTAGTTGTATCGGTAAAAATTGTAGGGTCAGGCTTAAACAAAACGGTAGTTCCTGTTTCATTTGTTTTTCCTATAACATCAAGGTCGGTAACAATATTTCCTTTTTCATATCTTTGCTTGTATATATTTTTCCCGTCCTTAACCTCAACCTCAAGCCAAGATGAAAGGGCATTAACAACCGAGGCTCCAACTCCGTGAAGTCCGCCTGAAACTTTATATCCGCTTCCTCCAAATTTACCGCCCGCATGAAGAATAGTGAAAACAACCGTAACGGTTGGGATTCCTTTTTGCGGATTTATTCCAACAGGGATACCTCTTCCGTTATCACAAACCTTGATGACTCCGTCATCCAAAATATCAACGGTTATCTTATCACAGTATCCTGCTAAAGCCTCATCAATGGAATTATCCACTATTTCATAAACTAAATGGTGAAGACCTCTTTCTCCCGTAGAACCTATGTACATACCGGGGCGTTTTCTAACGGCCTCAAGACCCTCCAATACCTGTATAGAATTTTCGTCATAATTTTCTGTTACAGGCGTTGCTATATTTTCATTCATCTTATAACAATCCTTTCTTTAATTGTTATGGAATTTATGTTTTATATAAAACTCCTGCCCTCTTTAAAAGGGTTGAGGAGGAAATTTGCGAAATATAAACATTCCATTCTTTTGTTTTTTTGTCACCGCAAACAATAAATGATTTAGGTAATTCGTAGGAAACATTTATAACCTTTTTTTCTTTTTCAGCTTTGGAAAGAAAATTTCTTGTGTTTTTTAAAACGGTTGTACTTTCCATATCAAAAATACCTATTACATCTTCTTCTCTCACAACAGTTTCATTTCCTAAGTGGATATACACTGATATATTTTCCCTTCCTTTACCTCAAAAATTTTACCTGCCTTTAATTGCTTTAAATTCGAAGGGTCGCAACAGGTTAAAAACACCTGCAGCCCTTTAGTGTGATTAAGAATAAAGTTTTGCCTTTCAGGGTCAAGCTCGCTCATAACATCGTCAAGTAAAAAAACGGGATATTCACCGCTTATTTTCTTTATAACCTCAGCTTCTGCAAGTTTTAAAGACAAAGCCACACTTCTTTTTTGACCTTGAGAACCAAAATTTCTGGCATTTATGCCGTTAATTTTAAATTCTATATCATCTCTGTGTGGGCCTTGCGATGTTACACCTGAAAACATATCCTCTTTTCTTGAATTTTTAAGTATTTCCTCTAAATTTTCTTCCTCACACTTGCAAATATATTCTGTGTCGAGAAATTCTTTTCCCTTTGAAATACCACTGTAAATAGGAGGCAAAAATTCGTTTATAAGAGAAATATATTTTTTTCTCATCCTTATTATTTTTCTTCCGTTTTCGGCAATTTCATTTTCAAAAACATCAAGCATAACGCTAAGTGTTGAATCATATTTATAATCTTTTATAATTCGGTTTCTTTGTGTCACCGCTCTTATATATTTTTTAAGTATTTCTATATAAGAGGGATAAAGTTGACCTAAAGCTGTGTCTAAAAATTTACGCCTTACTGCGGGGCCTTCTTTTACAAGGCTTAAATCGTTTGGAGAAAATATAACCGCATTAAAATTTCCCGCTAAATTTGAAGGGGATTTTAACTGATTTTGATTTAGGAATGCTTTTCTTTTTTCTTTTATATTAATTAAAGCTTCCTTTTTTATTCCCTCTGCCTCAAATTCTAATTCTAAATTTGATTTTAGACAATCAAATTTAATAAATTCTGAATCTTTTGCTCCTCTGAAACTTTTTGCCCCTGTAAAAAGCCATATAGCCTCTAAAATGTTCGTTTTCCCCTGAGCATTTTCTCCGCAGATAACATTCATTCCTTCACACGGAAAAAGTAAAATGAATTCAATATTTCTGAAATTTTCAAGTTTTAGTTCTAAAACCTTCATACTAAAATAAAGCCGTTTCCTTCAAATTCAACCTTATCTCCTAAACGAAGTTTTTTTCCTCTCATAGAACAAACTTCGCCGTTTACCTTTACCTCGCCATTTTGTATAACAATTTTTGCGTGGCCTCCTGTTACAACCATATCAGCCAACTTCATTGCACTATCAAGGCGGATAAAATCTTCTTTTATTCTAATTTTTTTATATTCCATTATTTTAACCTCATGGGCATTATCATATATTTGAAATCTTCAGAATCCATTGGACTTATAACAACACCGGCATTAGGACCGTTAAATAGAATTTGAACATTTTCTGCATCTGCAGCCTTTAAAGCTTCAAGCAAATATCTGCTGTTGAGACCTATTTCAAAATTTTCACCCTCTAATTTTGTGTTAAAGGTTTCGGTTGCTCTTCCTATAGAGGTTGCAGAAGAAAATACTACATTAAGTTCATTAAAATAGCAACGCACCGGGGTGGAAAAAGATTCACTAATAAGAAGAGATACGCGTTCAATAGTGTCTATAAGCTCCCTTGTATTAACTACCACTCTCTGTCGGTAGGTTTCAGGCAAAGTTTTCTTATAATTTACAAAGTCACCGTCTAAAAGGCGGGAAATAAAGGAATATCCGCTTATTTTAAAGCAAATAAGCCTATCCCCGACACTTATTTCCACATTTTCGGTTTCTTCATCTATAAGCTTTACTGCTTCTCCGACAGCTCTTCCCGAAACAGTGAATTCAAAATCTTTAATATTTTCAATTTTTTCATTCCTAATAGCAAGGCGGTATCCATCAATTGCTACAAGACGAATTATCCCGCTTTCGCTGGAAAAATTAATACCGGTAAGAATAGGTTTTGCACCCTCATTTTGAGCGGTTGCAAAAATAGTTCCTCTTACCATATCAGATAAAATTTCTCCCGAAAGAGAGAAATTTAAATTATCGGAAACCGAAGGCATCTCGGGAAAATCGTTTGCAGCCATACCCATAATATCAAATGTTGCTTCTCCGCATTTGATATTGCAGTTAAGTTTTTCATCTGCTGAAATTTCAACCTGAAGACCGTTCATTCTCCTTAAAATATCTGCAAGCAGCCTTGCATTAATAACTATATCTCCGGCTTCTTTGCAATTAGCGTAGATTTCTTTTTTCATCCCCATTTCAAGATTATATGAAACAAGGGTTATCTTGCCTTGCTCGGCAGAAATTAAAATTCCTTCTAATACCGGCATGGAAGTCTTGCCGCTTACAACTCTTTGAAGACGAGAAACAGCATCTAAAAATTTTGCGCGTTCAACCGAAAAAATCATATTTTTTCCTCCTAAAAGAAAAGTTTAATATAACAGTAGTAATAAGTGGTGTTAAAACGGTGAATAACCCGTCCAACCTCTTTATTTATCAGTTTTTTTGATATTAATAACTTTTGAAGAATAAGTTGAAAAGAAATTTAAAAAAAATTTTCCACCGCGCCATTTAATAACTTTGCGGTTAATTAAGGTAGATAAGTCTAAAAACCGTTTTGAGAATTGCTTTTGAGATTTTTTATAATATCTTCGACAAGCTCCTTTTGATAGGGCTTGTCCTTTAAAAACTCCTCTATACGGTTAACATTGTAAAGCACGGTGGTGTGGTCTTTACCGAAGCTTTCTCCTATTGCTTTATAGGAAAGATCGGTTGTTTCTCTTGAAATATACATCGCAACCTGTCTCGCAAGCACTAAAGAGGCAGTGCGGCGGTTAGAGAGAATATCTTCTTCTGAAACATTGTAGGTTTTAGCCACTTCGGAAATTATTTTTTCAATTTTTATAGGCTCAGGGCGGGAATCATTAATAACATCTTTTATAAAAGACTGAACTATTGATAAATTAGGCACTTTATTTTGAATTGAAATAAAAGCCTGAAGCTTTTTAACAACCCCTTCAAGTTGGCGGGTGTTAACTTTAATATGCTCGGCTATGTAGTAAATAAGATTTTCCGCAATTTCAATGTTCATCTGTTCGGCTTTTGTGCGAATAATTCCAACGCGGGTTTCAAAATCGGGGGTGCTTATATCCGCAAAAAGGCCGCTTTCCAAACGGGAACGAATACGGTCATCCAGAGTTTTAACCTCTCTTGGAGGACGGTCAAGGGTAACCACTATCTGCTTGTTTGTTTGAAGCAGGGTGTTAAATGTGTTGAAAAATTCCTCTTGGGTCTGCTCCTTACCTGCAATAAAATGGATGTCGTCTATAAGAAGAACATCTATATTGCGGTATTTATTGCGAAAATCATCCATAGAGCCAAGACCTAATTTACCCTCCTGCAAGGCTTTTATAAGCTGATTTGTAAAATCCTCGCTTCGGGTATACTCTATTTTCTTGAAAGGGAACTTTTTCTTTATGTGGTTCTTTATAGCCAACATCAGGTGGGTTTTGCCCACACCCGACGGGCCGTAGATAATAAGGGGATTGTAGATGATGTTAGGATTGTCGGCAACAGCAAGGCTTGCTGCGTGGGCAAAGCGGTTGGTTGAACCCACAATAAAGTTTGAAAAAGTGAAAAAATCCTCAAAGGAAAGACCCTCGCTGAACTGTTCGGCATTTATAATCTTTTCCTCTTCATCCTCGTAAATCACCTTGACCTTAATATCAATCCCCATAACCTTTTTAAAAGCTGTGGTCAAAACCTCAATATAATTTTGCTCGATGATTCCGCAGGTGTACTCATCGTTGCCAGAGATAACAAATTCGCCGCCGGAAAAGGAGACCGGCTTCAAATCTTTGAAAAAGCAATCAAACGCCGTTTCGGTTATGATTTTTTTGCATTCCTCGCAAACAACAGCCCAGATATCTTCAAGCGAGCTTATAGGCATTATTTAAACCACCTTTATATATTAATATAATATTATTTATAATTTAAATAAGTATAACATATAATAGAAAATTTTTCAACTTTTATATTTAAATTCTTGAATAAATTTATGAGGTTTGAAACAACATATTTTAGAAAACAAAAATTCCAGAAAAGAGGCGGTTAAATGAGCTTTCGAACAGATATGGCGATAGAGCTTGAAAAATGCGCGAAAAGCCCCGTTTCAGGCATAAGAAAAAGCGAGAAAAAAATAGGGGATGTGAGCCTGTGCGAAATAGAAATAGAGTCGCTTGAAGGGGAGAGGGCCCTTTCAAAGCCGAGGGGGATTTATATAACCGCCGAGTTCGAAAATATTCTTAAGGTAGCCGATTATTCTGAAATAGAGCAGGCTTTTTTTGAGGGGCTTAATCGAATATTACCGAAAAAACGCGAGAAGATTTTGGTGGTGGGCCTCGGCAATAAAGATATAACCTGTGATTCTATAGGGCCGCTGACTGCCTCGAAAATATTGGCAACGCGCCATATTTCTAAAGAATTTGCAAAGCAGATAGGCCTTGAGGGGATAAAAAATGTTTCGGTTATAACACCTAATGTTCTCGGTAAAACGGGGCTTGAAGCCGGAGAAATGATAGAGGGGATAAAGCCTAAAATAAACCCTGATGCGGTCATTGCGATAGACGCGCTTACTGCGGGCAGCATATCGCGGCTTTTTAGGTCTGTTCAGCTTTGCAATACGGGAATTTCTCCCGGTTCAGGGGTTAAAAATAGCAGAAAAGAGCTAAGCGAGAAAACCTTAGGTGTGCCGGTTATTGCGGTGGGTGTACCGACCGTTGTGCAGGCCACCACATTGGCCTTTGAGCTAACAGGAAAAGAGCCGAATTTAGAGGAAGACATGATAGTCTCTCCTAAAGATTGCGACCTGCTTTGCCACAGAATAAGTGAAATTTTAGCAAATGTTTTAAACAAAATACTGCAGCCTCAAATACCGCCTCACATACTTTGCGAGTTGGTATAAAAAGGATAAAATTCGCATAGACTTTTTTAGGAGATGAGGCTATGCGCGGGGGAATTTTGCGGTTTTTTGCGGTTTGTGCAGCTGTTTTTTCGGTCTTGTGTTACAACCTGTATAACGGATTTTCCGGTAGTGTCATAAAGCCCGTTTCTGACCAGAGCGCCACTCAAAAAGAAGAGGTTGTGAGCAAGATACCGACTACTGAAGATATAGAAAGCTTGGCTGAAGAAATCCCACAGGAAACCAAACCCGAGAGCGCCGTTTCTCAAAGCAGTCAAGCGGTCGAGGCTTCGGCAGCGGCTGTAAAGGGCAAGATAATAAATAAATATATCTCTCCATATACGGCGCCATCTTCATACAACGGTGTTTATTTGAAAAATTCCACGGGGGAGGATATAGATATAGCCGCTCTTTTGAGTGAGGACTTAAGTTTTTCTGTCGAGAAAAGCGGCGAGCCTCAGGTGCTTATTATGCACACCCACGCAACCGAAAGCTTTATGAAAGCCGATGCCGAGTATTATACAGATGAATTTTCCTCCCGCTCGCAAAACAATGAGGAAAATATGGTAAAAATCGGTAGCATTGTGGCAGAAAAGCTAAACGCCGCAGGAATTGTAACCCTGCACGACGCCACCCAGCACGATTATCCTCAGTACAGCGGAAGCTATACCCGTTCCGCAAAAACGGTCAATTCTTATCTTAAAAAATATCCGAGCATTAAAATAGTGCTTGACCTCCACCGCGATGCCGTAACTTCAGGAGAAAGTGACAAAATAAAGCTTTCTACCGAGATAAACGGCAAAAAGGCGGCGCAGGTAATGCTTGTTATGGGCTCTCAAACCGGAAGCGTTACAAATTACCCCAATTGGAAAGAAAACCTGAAATTAGCCCTAAGGCTTCAGCAAACGCTCGAAAGCAAATATCCCACCTTAGCAAGGCCGCTGAGCCTTGTTTCCAAAAACTATAATCAGAGCCTTAATAACGGCGCAATGCTTATAGAATTCGGCACCGATGCAAATTCTCTGGAGGAGGCCTGCTACTCGGCGGAAATGGTGGGAGAGTCGCTTGTAAGCCTTTTGAATACAATTAGTTAGGAATGATGAAAATCAAAAAGAGAAGAGTATTTTTAAGAACAGTCAGAATTTCAACGCTTGTGATTTTTTGCCTTGGCTTAGGTTTTTTCGGTATGGCAAAAGCCTATGAAAACACCCGCAGGATAGGCTTTGGTGAATATCGCGATGCAATAGAGATAGAGGACGGAAAAATCAAAATTTTTGATTTGGAGTTCCAACTTCCAAAATGAAAAATCCCCGCCTTGGGAGACACTTCGCAAAGAAGTGTCTCCCAATTTCTTTTGTCACAGACAATATCACTAAGGCACACTCCGCAATGAAGTGTGCCTCTTCGGTATCTTCTTTTTAGTTTTGCTTATGTTTATAGTTTTTATAGCAAAAATCAAAAATTTCTTTTTTAACAGTGCCAAAGGATTTATCTTTGTGGTGGATAAGGTAGGAGTTTCGTGTGAATTCGTAATCCAAAACGGTTATTTTGCGAAGTCCACCATTACTTAGCTGACGGGTGAGTAACGCTTCGGGCATAATGGTAACACCCAAGTTTTGCACGGCGGCAGAGATTAGCGCTTGGTTGCTTATAGATTCCATAACAGGAGTTAGAACTATATTTTCAAGAGCAAAAATATGGTCTAAAAACTCGCGCGATACACTTTCGTCTTCACGGAGCAGTAGGTCGTATTCGCAAAGTTTTTTAAGTGTTACGGTATCAGGCATATTATATTTTTTGCCGCATACCGCAATTAAAGTGTTGCAGTCAACAAGACGGGATTTTATATTTTGGTTGGATGGCCTGCCTTGAATAAAGGCAAAGTCAAGCGTGCCGTTTAAAATTTTATTCTCTATTATCGAGGTTTGGTTAATAGAAATCTGAAAATCTATATCGGGAAAGTTTTCTTTAAGATTTCGCAAAAGCCAAGGCAATTTTTGCTTACCTATAGTAAGTGACGAGCCTATTTTTAAAAGTGGCTTTTTTGAAGAATTACGCGCTTGCTCTTCAAATTCGTCGAAAGCCGAAATAACTTCTTGCGCTTTTATAAGCAAGCTTTTGCCTTCGTCGGTTAAAAACAGTCGTTTATTTATACGCTCAAACAATTTCACATTGTAATTTTTCTCAATTTCGGCAATAGCATTACTGACGGCAGGCTGTGCAATAAAAAGCTCTTCGGCAGCCTTTGTCATACTGCTGTGCTTACAAACACAAATAAAAATCTTAAGATGTCGTATAGTCATAGTAAACTTCCTTATAACAATTATCATAACTAAATTTATATATACTTTATAATATTATACTATTTTACTTATCGTAAGTCAATTGGTATAATTAACCTTGTAATAAATGAAAAGGAGAAAAAATATGGTATCTTCAGGAGAAGTTATGCAGTTGATTGAGAGTCTTATCTGGCTATTGGCAGGTGTCGGTGTATTCATAGTTGGTATGAATTTTATGGGCGACGCCTTGGAAAAGAGCGCAGGTTCGGGAATGAAGCGTTTGCTTGAAAAAATCAGTAATAATCGTTTTTCTGGTGTCGGAAGTGGCGGAGGTGTAAGAGCGGTTATTCAAAGTTCGTCGGCAACATCAGTAATGGTTATCGGCCTTGTAAACGCAGGTGTTATGACGCTTATGCAGGCAACCCCAATTATTATGGGCGCGAATATTGGTACAACCATTACGGGTGTATTGGTAGCTTTAAAAAATGATTATTTTAATATGGCAATGTACCTGCTTGCCTTTGCGGGTGTTATGATGGGCTTTTTCAAAAAGGAAAAAGCGAAAATTGCAGGTAGCCTTTGTTGCGGTTTGGGACTTATTTTCGTAGGTCTTGAAGTAATGAGTAGCGAGCAGGCTTTCGGCAATCCGCTTGTTGAAGGTATGTTTACAGATATTTTCCAAAGAATAGATTTTCCGTTGCTTTTAATCTTTGTGGGTGTTATCTTTACCGCACTTATTCAAAGCTCGTCTGCTTCTACAGGCGTTGTAATTACAATGGTGGGCGCGGGTGTATTGCCGCTTAATATGGCGCTATTTATTGTACTTGGTGCAAATATCGGTACCTGTGTAACCGCATTGCTTGCATCGGTTGGCGCTAATGCTAATTCAAAGCGCGTGGCTCTTATCCACTTTACCTTTAATACAATCGGAACAGTTATTTTTGCCGCAATAATCTGGATATTCAGGGAGCCAATGGTAAATCTTTTGGTTTCGCTCTTCCCGGGGGATGACCAAATGTCACTTCAGATGAGAGTATCCGCTTTCCATGTTATATTCAATGTTACTACCACCTGTGTTTTGCTTCCGTTTGTAAAGCAGTTAGTTAAGTATTCCTGCACGGTTATTAAGGATAAGAATGAAACCGAAGAAGCGCTTACCCTTAAATATGTTGACGACAGACTGTTAACAACACCGCCTATTGCACTTATGCAGGTTAAGAAAGAAATTGAATATATGTTCACACTTGTAGAGGAAAACACAAAGCTTTCTTTTGCCGCTATTGATAGTGGCTCTATAGAGCACAGCGAAACCGTTCAAAACAATGAGCAGGTTATCGACTACATTAACCGTGCCTTAACCCAATTTTTAATTAAGCTGTCGGCTGATGTGGAAGAAAGCGATGAAAAAATAATAGGCACGTATTTTCATGTTCTCAACGACCTTGAGCGTATCGGTGATAACGCTGAAAATTTCCACGAAATCGGTGTAGAAATGCTTAATAAGAGTATAAAGTTTTCCGATAAGGCGTATAGCGGTATTACTGAAATGCGTGAAAGCATTACGCAAATGTTTGCTATATCTAAGGATGCTTTTGTAAACTTAAATAAAGAAGAATTACCTGAGCTTGCTGTTTTAGAAGAAACAGTTGACGGTAAGAAAAAGGCATTTATAGCAAGCCACTTTGCGCGTCTTGCTGAAGGTAACTGCAGCGCTGATGTAAGCCCTTATTATTCATCAATAATATCTGGACTTGAGCGTGTTGCCGACCACCTTGTAAATGTTGGTTTTAGTATTGAAAATCCTACCGGTTCTCAGAAAGTAGATGCATAAAAATTTTCTCCCAACTTCTTTTTATATTAAAAATGACACTTTCGGTTTGAAAGTGTCATAGTGGGTTACATACTTTAAAAATAAACCTATCTCAAAGATAAGAATAATAAGTGATATTGTGAGACAGGTCTCGCAGTGATATTTTGCGTTATCACGCAAAGTGATATTGAAACTTGTCGTTTTAGTGATATTATATTCGCCTTCAAAACTCGCGAAGCGAATATAACTTGGGCATAGCCCAAATATAACTGCGAAGCAATATCACTCGCCGCCCGCGAATATAACTGTGGCACCTTCCTTACGGAGGGTGCCACAAAAACCGATGGTTATTTTAATATATTTTAAAGTGTATTTTAAAGTATATTTTAAAGGTTTACATTGCACCGAAAATGAATTTACAAGCAAAGAGAAGTGCGATAATTGTA
>JAZORP010000004.1:0-31341 GCA_045656665.1 Acutalibacteraceae bacterium
ATTCCTCTGCGAACTCGTCGCCGTGATTTATGTTAAGGTTTTGCGATAGCCACTGTGCACGGGGTGTATGGGAAGGCGCAAAACCAAAGGGTAGGCCCGACCCTTGCATAATAAGTCGGAATACTCGCCGTCAGTTATCAGTACAAATGTGTCACGAGTAATTGACGGTGTATGTTGCGAAGAAAACCTGAGTATTGCAGGTGGCTTTTATACATATATCTCTTCTTTTGTATTGATATTGCTAAAGTACAATACAAAGGGAGTTTTTTTATGAAAAACAAGAAGTTAATTGTAGGTCTTTCGGTAGCGCTTGCTGTGATAATAGGAGTTTTTGCAGCTGTGCTTATTCTGAATAGGCCCGAAACCAACGAAGGCGACAAGCAGATTTTAGTAACAGTAGTCTATGAGGACAAAACCGAAAAGGAATTTGAAATTGACACCGATGCGGAATTTTTAGGACAAGCACTTTTAGAAGAAGAGCTTGTCACAAAAGAGGAATATGAAGCAGGGTTTTATATCGTAATCGACGGCGTCAGGGCAGATTACACTCTGGATGGCGCATGGTGGTGCGTGACAAAAGGCGGAGAAATGACAAGCGTTGGAATGAACGAGCTTGCTATAGCAGACGGTGATGAATTTGAAATTACACACACACCGAGTTAGACTTAGAGAAATTATTCTTTTAACCCTTTTAGGGGTGTTGATGTATGTTTCTCAAGTAGTAATGGCGGGACTACCTAATATTGAGATCGTTTCATTGCTTATTATCATTATAACGCGTAAATTCGGGCTGTATGCGTTTATTTCGGTTTACGTATTTGTAGGGTGCGAGATACTGACCTACGGGATAGGCATCTGGAATATAAATTACCTATATGTTTGGGCGCTTCTTTGTATCTTGGTTTATTTGATAAGGCGAATTGATAGTCTTGTTCTATACATGCTGATTTCTGCAATATTTGGGCTTTTGTTTGGAACGCTTTGCTCCGTTCCCTATTTTTTGACGGGCGGAGTTGCGATGGGTGTCGCGAATATAATAAGCGGAATCGGTTTCGACCTATTGCATTGCGGCGGTAATTTTATACTCACTCTGTTGCTGTATAAACCCCTATCTCAGGTGTTGGAAAAGGCGCTGAAACCGCTTGAAAACGGATAATTCTATCCACGGTAGAGTTAAAAAAACAACTCTACCGTGGATGTTTTTTTTAGTAGAAGAAGTAAATTTAAAAGTAGATTGCAAATCCAAAATATCGTTGGTATAATTTATACAGATTACTTTGAAGGAGTAAAAATTATGAGTTTTAGGATTGTTACAGATTCCTGCGCGAATCTTACCGACGAGCAAATAAAGGAATACGGTGTTGATATCATTTCCTTAAAATACTACATCGAGGACAAGGAATACGAAAGCTATATTGAAGGCCAAAAGACCGATTATGCTGAAACATACCGCCTTTTGCGAGAAAAGGCAAGCATCACCACCTCTCTCGCTTCCAGAGCGGATTGCGATAAGGTTATTCCTCCGATTTTGGAGGGCGGCGAGGATGTGCTTTTGCTGGTGTTTTCCTCTAAGCTTTCGGGAACCTGCCAGAATATAAAGCTTGCCGCCGAGGATTATAAAGAAATGTTCCCTGAGAGGAAAATTATCGTGGTAGACACACTTTGCGCATCCTTAGGTCAGGGTATGGCAGTTCATTATGCGGCCAAGCTCAGAAGTGAGGGCAAATCTATAGATGAGGTTGCCGAATGGGTGGAAAACAACAAGCTTTCGATTTGCCACATCTTCACTATTGACGATTTGTTTTTCTTAAAGCGCGGTGGCAGACTGTCGGGCACGAGTGCCGTTTTCGGAACCCTGCTTGGCATCAAGCCTTTGCTTCATGTGGCGGATGACGGCGGACTTTATGTTACAGGCAAAGCCAGAGGAAGGGCTGCCGCTATGGAACATTTGCTTAGCTCTATCGGCGAGAATGCAATAGATGTTGCAAATCAGGATATATTCATTGTTCACGGTGACTGTGAAGCCGATGCCAAGTTCTTGGAAGCGGAAATAAAAAAACGTTATAAGGTTAAGAATGTGGTTTACAATATGATCGACCCCGTTATTGCCGCTCACGCAGGCCCCGGCACCTTGGCGGTTTTCTACATAGGCGAAAAGAGATAATATAAAAAACACCTGCTCTGCGAAATGCCGCGGAGTAGGTGTTTTTTTTATTTTAACAGTTAGTTGTTATTGCTTGTCATCTTTTCCTGCTTGACCTTGTGGTCAATAATATGCCGTGATGCAAGCTCGCGTCTCACTTCTTCAAGCGAGATACCCATCTCAACCATCATAACCATAACATGATAGGCAAGGTCGGCAATTTCATAAACCGTTTCTTTTTTATCGTTGGCCTTACCGGCTATAATAACCTCTGTTGATTCTTCACCGATCTTTTTTAATATCTTGTCGATACCCTTTTGGAAGAGATAGGTGGTGTATGAGCCCTCAGGCAGTTCTGATTTTCTACCGCTCAGTAGTTCATAGAGCCCATCTATAGAAAATTCAGCACGGTCGTCGGCAGTGAAAATAGGGGAGTTAAAGCAGCTCTCGGTGCCGGTGTGGCAGGCGGGGCCGTCCTTCTCAACAACAACTACCAGCGCGTCCTTATCGCAATCAGCTGTTATAGAGACTATATGCTGATAATTTCCGCTGGTCTCGCCTTTAAGCCAGAGCTCATTTCTTGAGCGGCTGTAAAAGCAGGTCAGCTTTTTATCCAAAGAAATTTCGAGGCTTTCTTTATTCATATAGGCTAGGGTGAGCACTTTTTTAGAAAAAGAGTCCACCACGATGGCGGGGATAAGCCCGTTGCTGTCAAATTTAAGCTCGTCAATATTAATCATAATTTTACCTCTTTATAATCTTACTGTGATGTTGTTTTGGTTAAGCTGCTTTTTAAGGTCGCTTATTTTGACCTCTCCGAAATGGAAGATAGAAGCGGCAAGACCGGCGTCTATATCAGGAATTTCCTTAAAAAGGGTCACAAAATCTTCTATGCAACCGGCGCCGCCAGATGCAATCACCGGAACATTGACCGCCTCGCAAACGGCCTTTAGCATTTCCAAATCGAAGCCTTTTTTAACCCCGTCTGTGTCGATGGAATTGACCACAACCTCGCCTGCACCGTTGCACACACAGCGCTTTATCCACGAGATGGCTTCAAGCCCTGTGTCCTCACGGCCACCTTTGGCAAAAACGCGAAACTGACCGCCGACCCGCTTAACATCGGCCGAAATAACTACGCATTGGTTGCCGTACTTTTTGGCCGCCTCTAATATAAGGTCGGGTTTTTTGATAGCCCCCGAATTAACACTCACCTTATCAGCACCGCATTTGAGCACGCGGTCAAAATCCTCAATGGTGTTAATTCCTCCGCCTACCGTCAGGGGGATAAAGATGTTCTGCGCTACTTCGCGCAAAATATCGGTAAAGAGCTTTCGGCCGTCACTTGAAGCAGTGATATCGTAAAAAACGAGTTCGTCTGCACCGCAGTCACTGTAATATTTGCCGAGCTCAACAGGGGAGGAAACATCGCTCAGATTGTTGAAGTTAACTCCTTTAACAACCCTGCCGTCCTTAACATCAAGGCAGGGGATTATTCTTTTTGTAATCATTTTGCCGCCTCCAGAGCCTCTTTCAAATCAATAGCCCCTATATAATAAGCCTTGCCTATTATTGCGCCGTATAAATCGAGCCGCCTTAAAGCTTTGATATCTTCAATGGTGGAAACTCCGCCCGAAGCGGTGATATTGATAGAAAACCTTTGCGAGAGGGCTTTATAAAGCTCGCGGTTTGTCCCTTGCATAGCGCCGTCCTTTGATATATCTGTGCAGATAATGGTTTTAACACCTAGAATCTGCATTTTTTCGCAAAATTCGAAGCAATCGTAAGCCGAGGTCTCGGTCCATCCTTTAATAGCTACAAACCCGTCTTTAATATCTACCCCGACGGCGATTCTGTCACCGAATTCGGACACGGCCTGTTTTAAAAAGGCTTCATCATTAACAGCGGCTGTGCCTAAGATGACACGGTCAACACCGTTTTCAAGATAGGCTTTAACAGTTTCCATAGAGCGGATGCCACCGCCGATTTCTGTGAAAAGGGAGGTGTTGTTAGCTATCTCTCTAACTATATCAAGATTGGGAGTCGTGCCGTCCTTAGCGCCCTCTAAATCAACAAGGTGGATAAATTTTGCGCCCTTTGCTTCAAAATCGCGGGCCACCTCTATTGGGTTTTCGCTGTAAACGGTCATATTGCTGTAATCGCCTTTGTATAGGCGCACGGCCTTGCCGCCGTAAAGGTCAATTGCGGGGAAAATATTCATTTTACTACTCCGTTTCACAAAATGCTTTGAGAATTTTAAGGCCAACTTCGCCGCTTTTCTCGGGGTGGAATTGACAGCCGAAAATATTTCTGTCAGCTACGGCGGCGGTGAGCTCCTTGCCGTATTCTGCGGTGGCTATAAGCGCACTATCGCAATTTTCGGCATAATAGGAGTGAACAAAATAGACGCAGTCACCGTTATTTATGTATTTAAACAACGGGTTTTGCTTTTTAAAATGCAAGGCATTCCACCCGATGTGCGGAATTTTTAAATTATCGGGGATATTACCCTCCATAGTCACAACCTCACCCGAAATAAGGCCGAGGCCTTTATGACATCCGTATTCATAGCTTTTTTCAAATAAAATCTGCATACCGAGGCATATTCCTAAAAGGGGTTTGCCACCCAAAGCCTCCTGTATGACTATTTTATCAAGACCGCAGAGGCTGAGCTTTTCGGCTGCGTCTCCAAACGCTCCAACACCCGGCAGAACAAGTTTATCTGCCTGCCTTAAGACCTCAGGGTCACCGGTTATCACGGTATCAGCCCCGATGGCTTTAAAGGAAGAGGAGAGGGAGAAGAGATTTCCCACACCGTAATCAATTATGGCAATCATTAAAGTACCCCTTTGGTGGATGGAATTTCGTCGGCAAAAGCCTCTTCAATGCTAGCAGCCGATTTAAGCGAGCGGGCAACCGATTTAAAAGCCCCCTCTATGATGTGGTGGGAGTTAGTTCCTGCAAGCTGTTTTATGTGAAGAGTTATGCCCGCGCAGCGGGTGAAAGCTTGGAAAAATTCCTCAGTCAGCTCGGTGTCAAAATCGCCGACCTTAAAAGCGGGAATTTCTAAAGAGTAGGCAAGCAGGCCTCTCCCCGAAATATCGATCGCTGATAAAATAAGGGCTTCATCCATGGGGAGAATAAAGTTGCCATAGCGGGTTATACCTTTTTTATCGCCTAAGGCTTGTTTTAATGCTGTTCCAAGCGCTATGCCGATGTCCTCAACAGTGTGATGGAAATCAACATTTGTGTCACCTTTACAGGATAGCTCGATATCAAATCTTGAGTGGCGGGCAAGAAGTGTTAGCATATGGTCAAGAAAACCGCAGCCCGAGTTTATTTTGCTTTCGCCCTTTCCGTCAAGACAAAGCTTTAAAACAATATCGGTTTCATTAGTTCGGCGATTGATTTCTGCAACTCTCATTTAACATTCTCCTAAAATTTCTTTTACTTTTGTAATGAATATTTCCATTTCCTCACGGCTGCCTATGGTGATGCGGTTAAAATTTCCGATGGCTTTTTTATCAAAGTGCCTTATAAGCACGCCTTTTTCTTTCAAAGCCTCGTAAAGCTCCTTGCCGCTCAATTTTTCTGTTTCGGCAAAGACAAAGTTTGCTTTTGAGGGCAGGATGCTAAAGCCTAATCTTTCAAGCTCTTTAACCGTGAATTCTCTCGTCTCTATGATTTTCTTACAGTTGGAAAGATAATAATCATTTTCTTTTAAAGCCGCAAGGCCTGCTATTTGGGTTAAACGGTTTATATTGTAGGGGTTTGTGGAATATTTAATTTTCTCAAGGTCGGCTATAATTTCCTTGTTTGCTATCGCAAAGCCTAGCCTTGCCCCCGCCATACTTCTTGATTTTGAAAAGGTTTGAACACAAAGGAGGTTGTCATACTTTTTCGTAAGCTCGGCGCAGGATGTTCCGCCGAAATCTATGTATGCCTCATCAATAAGTACAACGCTGTCAGGATTTGATTTTAACACCTTTTCTATTTCACATAAAGGAATTTCAATACCTGTAGGGGCGTTGGGATTGGCTATAACAACAAGTCTATTTTGCGCGCAAAAGGCGCCCGTGTCAATAGTAAAATCACCGTTTAGCGGAACAATGGTAGGCTCTATGCCGTGAAGCTCTGAAAAAACACTGTAAAATCCGTAGGTTATGTCGGGGAAAGCAACTCCGTTTTGGCCAAAGGCCATAAAGGCAAAATTCAAAATATCGTCCGATCCATTGGAGAGAAAAATGTTCTCAGGCTCGGCGGAGTAAAGCTTTGCAAGTTCAGCTTTAAGCTTTCGGCATTCAGGGTCACAGTAAAGCCTGAGGTCACGCACCTCGTCGGCATTAATGGCGGCTACCACTCCGGCCGACGGCGGATAGGGAGATTCGTTTGTATTAAGCTTTATATACTTTTTGTCCTGCGGTTGCTCGCCGGGAGTGTAGGCCTCTAAGCAGGAAAGTGAGTTTTTTAAAAATCTGCTCATTATTTTTCACTCTCAAATCTTATCGTTGCGCTTTTGGCGTGGGCCGAGAGCCCTTCTTTTTGGGCAAAGAAGGCAACACTGTCGGCAACCTTGCTTAGAGCTTCTTTTGTGTAATAAGTGTACTGTGTCTTTTTAACAAAATCATCTACCGACAAGGGGCTTGAGAACCTTGCGGTTCCCGAAGTGGGGAGGGTGTGGTTAGGACCGGCGAAATAGTCGCCCAAGGCTTCGGGGCAGTAACGCCCCATAAAGATGCTGCCGGCATTCTTTATTTTATCAAGGAAATCAAATGGATTGTCAACGCAAAGTTCAAGGTGCTCAGGGGCAATTTCATTGGAAATATCAATAATGTCTGTCAGATTGTCGGCTATGATTATCTTACCGTTAGTGTCTATCGAAGCGCGGGCAATTTCCTCGCGTGGGAGCTCTTTTAACTGCCGCTCTATCTCGGCGCTGACCTTCGCGGCGAGTTCTTCGCTGTCGGTCACAAGAACAGAGCTTGCCATTTTATCGTGCTCTGCTTGGGACAAAAGGTCGGCCGCAACAAAGCGGGCGTCGCTTTTAGAGTCGGCAATCACGAGAATTTCGCTGGGGCCGGCTATCATATCGATAGAAACTCTGCCAAAAACCTGACGCTTAGCCTCGGCCACAAAGGCGTTGCCGGGGCCCACGATTTTATCGACTTTGGGCACTGTTTCGGTGCCGTAGGCCAAGGCGGCAACGGCTTGCGCGCCGCCTATTTTAAAGATGCGGTCAACCCCCGCTATTTTGGCGGCGGCTAGGATAACAGGATTTACTTTGCCATCCGCCGAGGGGGGAGTAGTTATGCAGATTTCATTGCAGCCTGCAATTTTTGCGGGGATACTATCCATCAATACTGTGGAAGGGTAGGCCGCTGTGCCGCCAGGGACATAAAGCCCCACCTTTTCTATGGGGGTTATCTTTTGGCCTGTGACGATACCGTCCTGCTCGTTTATAATAAAGCTGTTGCGGACCTGTTTTTTGTGAAATTCTTTAATGTTTTCTGCGGCCTGCTTTATTATCTCAATAAATTCGGGCTGGACTGCCGAGAACGCCTCGTCGATTTCTTCGGCTGAGACTTCAAGGGAAGAAAGCTTTGCCTTGTCGAATTTTTCGCAGTAGTCAAAGAGGGCCTTGTCGCCGTTTTGTTTTACATTTTCTATAATTTCGGTCACTGTATCTGCCACATCAAAGGAGCTTTTGCCCCTTGAGAATATTTCGTCAGCTGAGACCTCTTTATATTTCATTATTTTAATCATCGTTTTTCACCTGTTTGGAAAGTTCTTTCTTTATCTGCTCGATTTTTTCGGATTTAAAGCCGAAGGAGGCCTTGTTCGAAATCAGCCTTGCGCTTATAGGGACTATGGTCTCGAAGGGGGCAAGGTCGTTCTCAAGCAGTGTTTTGCCGGTTTCAACTATATCTACGATAACATCCGAAAGGTCTAATATGGGGGCAATCTCAATTGAGCCGTTGAGATGGATTATATCGATATCGCGGCATTTTTTTGCGTAATAGCTCTTGGCTATGTTTGAAAATTTGGTTGCCACGCGAAGGGTTTTTGAACCGTCATCGCAGAAATCCTTTTTAGCCGCTACGGCCATTCGGCATTTGCCGATGTTAAGGTCCAGAAGCTCATAAACATCGGGCTCGTATTCAAGCAAAATATCCTTACCTGCAACGCCGATATCTGCGGCGCCGCGCTCAACATATATCGCAACATCCGAGGGTTTCACCCAGAAAAACCTGAGCCCAAGCTCTTTGTTTTCAAAAATAAGCTTGCGGTTATTTTCTTTAATGGATGGGCACTCGAAACCCGCTGCCTCAAACATGGAATAAACCTTTTCGCCGAGTCTACCCTTAGGTAGAGCGATGTTTATCATTGGGTCGGGTGAGCGGTTTTCAGTATCCTCTGTCAGTCGCTCGAGGGTGTCAAGATAAACCGCAAAGCCAACCGCGCCGGAACTCCTGCCCATGCGCTTCATAAGCATATCATAACGGCCGCCTGAAAGCACCCGTGAGGCGATGCCGCCGATGTATCCCTTGAAAACGATTCCGCCGTAATATCCGCCTTGGCTTATGATGGAGAAGTCGATATTGATGTTCTTGCCGTAGCCGACGGCGCTCAGGTGGTCGCAAATTTCCTTAAGCTCACAAAGGGTGGCCTTGGCTGAATTAGATACGGCAATAAGGGAAAGGGCTTCAAGAGAGTCTTTGGTTGTTTTGTAGCTTTTAATGAGGGGAGAAAGCAGTTTAAACTGAGCCTCGTTGCAAACGGTTTTTAAACAGTCAGCGTTTTTGTCGGCTATAGCCTTTATAACCTCTGGGCGTTGCTCGCAGGTTATGCCGCAGTCACAAAACAAGGCTTCCAGCAGGGCCACATTTGAGATATGGATAATAAAGTTATCGGATATCAGCGAAAGACTTTTAGCGGCAAGCTCTGCTACCTCTGTCACTTCTTTTTGGGTGATGTTGCCTATACATTCGAGCCCTGTTTGCATAATCTCCTTATATGTATGGGAGGTTTCTGAAATGCGGTAGACATTTTCATTGTAATAAAAACGCTCGACTGAATTTTCAATATCCTTAGAGTTTTTGATAATCGAAAGTGTAACATCAGGCTTTAGCGCTAAAAGCTTTCCGTTTGTGTCGTTAAAGGTTATGACTCCGTCGGAAACCAGAAAATCTTTATTTTTGGAATATAGGTCATACTCCTCAAATTTGCTCATTTTAAATTGGCGATATCCGTATTTAATATAAAGTTCTCTTAAAGAGAATATCGCTTTTTCATCATTTTTAAGTATCGCTTGGTCAAATGTCATTATTCTCTAACCTCTCAATAACGGTTTTGTAGCCACCCTGCCCGTAATTAAGGCATTTACTTACCCTGCAGATGGTGGCGGTGCTGGCGCCGGTGGTTTTGTTAATGTCGATATAGCTTTTGCCCTTTTCTAGCTCACAGGCAACCGCAAGCCTCTGGGAGAGGGCCTCAAGCTCCTGAATGGTGCAAATATCATCAAAAAAAGCGCAACACTCATCCTCAGTTTTAAGCGTCAGTATTGCTTCGTATAGCTTATGGAAGTCAGGTTTATCCTTTTTTTGCATAATTTTTACTCCTAAAATTTAGTACTTTTTCATTCTAACACATCACCGTGCTAAAGTCAAGAGGGAAATTAATGGGGTTTAAAAATTATTTTTGTGTTGAAAAAAGGAGCAATATTTGGTATAACAGAGTTAGAATAAAGGGTAGGTGCTTCTATATGAAGATCAAGGATAAAATCAATATGGATTCAAACGGACTTGCAAACAACGGGGCTATCAATATTGTCGCTTTCGGCGACAGTATCACACACGGAGCATTTGGCCCGGGGGATATTGATTATGAAGCCGTGTATTGGAATTTATTGAAGCGGAAAATTGAGTCGGTGAGAAAATATGTGCCTGTAAATGTTATAAATTCAGGCATAGGCGGTCTTACTGCCGAGGGGTCCCTCGCAAGACTCGAGAGAGATGTTTTATTTCATCATCCTGATCTTGTTATAGTCTGCTTTGGGCTTAACGATGTTAACGGTCCGCTTGAAAATTATGTGGCGGCATTAAAGGTGATTTTCGAAAGATGCCGTGATACCGGAGCAGAGGTCATTTTTATGACACCTAATATGCTTAACACCTATGTTGCGGATGATGCCGATCCTGCTTTTTTGGATTATGCGGCGGTGACTGCCGAGATGCAAAACGGCGGGAAGTTTGACAAATATATTTCTGCCGCTTGTGATGCGGCTCTTATTTGCGGTGTTACAGTTTGCGACTGTTATGCCGAGTGGAAGAAATTATACAACGAGGGTGTTGACACGACGACTCTTTTAGCAAATCGAATCAATCACCCAACTAAGCAAATGCATCACCTTTTTGCGGACAAGTTATTTGAAACGATATTCGGCTCGGAAAATACGGCATCAGCCCCCGAAGAGAGCACGATGTACAGAGGATAGACTTGCACCGCGATGAAAATTATGCTATGCTTGCGCTACAAAAGAGATAAATAACAATTTTACCTTGTCTGTTTTATTAAAACAATAAGGCAAGTCGGGAATATGTTGGTAAAATATAGTATAATAAATCGAAAAAAGGCAAGAAAGAAGCTCTCACATGGAAGCTATTAACCGAAAAAAAGTAATAGAATTTGTAAAAGATTATTTGTTAATCCTTATAGGAAGCATTTTATATGCTATCAGTACGGTTTTGTTCATTTTTCCGGATGCGCTCTTACTTGGCGGAACGAGCGGCATTTCGGTTATTTTAGAATCCTTTTTGCCTTTTTCTCCCGGAACTATTTTGATGGTTATCAATTTTTCGCTTATCATTTTAGCTTTCGTGGTGCTTGGAAAAAGTATGGCAACCAAGACCTTGGCAGGTTCTGTTTGCACTACTGTTTTTATAGGAGTTTTTGAAACCCTTTTTCCCTTTGAACAAGCGATTATTCCAAACCCGTATATTTCGGCTTTTGTAGGTGCAGCTGTTATTGCGGTTGCCAGCGGAATTATGTTCTATGTTGATTCAAGCTCGGGCGGTACCGATATTATTGCTCTTATTATTAAGAAATTTTTTGGTATCAATATTGGTAAGGCACTTCTTATTACAGACATTTTAATCGTTTTAGTCGGTGGTGCTTTATCAGGAATTGCAATTTTAATCAGTTCATTTTTGGGATTATTAGTAAAGACTTTAGGAATTGATTTTGTCATATCAAATATTAAAAGGTTTAATTCCAAAAAGGAGAAAGAATAACTCTATGATTGCCAATTTTCATACCCATACTGTTTTTTGTGATGGAAAAAACACTCCGGAAGAGGTTATATTATCTGCTATGGAGAAAGGCTTTTCAGCAATCGGTTTTTCGGGGCATGGATATACTGATTTCGATATAAGATATTGCATGAAAGACAGCGACGGTTATATAACAGAAATCAATCGTCTAAAAGATAAATATAAAAAGTTAATTCAAGTTTATCTTGGGATTGAGGAGGATGCCTTTTCCCCTGTAGACAGAAGGGAATTTGATTACATAATCGGTTCTTCACACTATTTTCATATAAATAATCAGTATTATCCTATTGATTCTAACTATGATTACTTCAAAAGATGTCTTGAGGTTTTTGATTATGATATTATTCGTTTATCGGAAACTTATTACCGTTCCTTTTGTAATTATATAAATTTTAGAAAACCCGATATTATAGGTCATTTTGATTTGATTACAAAATTCGATGAATTGGATTCCTCGCTGTTTTTGCATAACACTGAGTATAATCGAATAGCCGAAAAGTATATAACAGAGGCCGCTAAAAGCGGAAGCATTTTTGAAATAAATACAGGTGCCATTGCCAGAGGATTGCGCACCACCGCATATCCAAATGAGAACTTATTGTATATACTTAAAAGGCTCAATGCGCGACTTATTCTTTCATCGGATAGCCATAATATAGATACACTTAATTTTGGATTTGATGAAGCAAAAAAACATCTTCGAGACATTGGTTTTTCGCACTTGTTTACGATGTATAATGGCGAGTTTGTTAAATATGATATATAAAACTTTAATTCCATGCAATGATTAAGTAATACAAAGATTTTTGTGTACTGATTTAACACAAGGATAATATAAATAAAAATATTTGAAAGGAAATTTGTGATGAAATTCAGTGTAAATAATCCGATTTTATTTGTTATGGTGGGGATACTGATAGCCATAGTTTTGGCGCAGTCGGTATATTTTCTTATCAAAGCTGTAAAGCGTGCAAAAGAATTAGGGATTGCAGGCTCTACTGTTAAGAAAACCATAACCTCCTCAGCGGTATTCACAATTGCCCCTGCTATTGCGATACTTGTAGGTGTGGTGGCTCTTTCAAAAAGCCTCGGTGTGGCCTTACCGTGGCTGAGGTTATCTGTTATAGGCTCCATTACATACGAGACTGTAGCGGCTAACAATGCCTTGACTGCAGCCGGCCTTGGAGCAGGGTCTACTATAACCGATGCATCAATGTATGTTACAGTTCTTTGGGTCATGACATTGGGAATTGCGATAGGCCTTATTTTAGTGCCCTTGGTGACTAAAAAGATTCAGGGCGGTATGAATAAGATAGGAATGAAGGATAAAAAATGGGGCGAGATTTTTAACAATGCTATGTTTTTGGGTATGATCTCGGCCTTTTTGGGATATGTTTTCTGCGATGTTTCGGATATTTTTCACGGTGAAACCGCAGGCCTCACACCCGTTTGCGTAATGGCGGTGTCGGCTGTTATTATGGCTGTTTGCGGACTGCTTGCAACCAAGCTTAAAATTCGTTGGCTCACAGATTACGCATTGCCGCTCAGCCTTGTAGGTGGTATGGCGGCAGCGATTCCTCTGGCCGAACTTTTAGGATATGAGGTGGTAAAGTGATGAAGGCGAAAAAAGAATTAACATATCTTGAATCTGTTCACCGCGACGGGCGAGTTTGGGGCGTGATAATCTGTGCGCTGATTTTACTCTTTCCGTTGGCAGTTGGTTTGATTTTCGGTGCGGTGCCTCAATGGAAGCCCTTGGCTCAAGGTCTTTTCGCGACCTTGCCGATGTATTGGGCGGTCGGTCTTGTGGAAATCTTCACCTATGTACCGATGCTTGGAGCAGGCGGCACATATCTTTCTTTTGTTACCGGCAATATCTCTAATCTAAAGCTGCCCTGCGCGGTGGACGCTATGGAAAGGGCAAATGTAAAAGCCAGCAGCGAGGAGGGAGAGGTCATCTCCACCATTTCGATAGCTGTTTCAAGCATAGTGACAACAATTATTATAATCGTAGGCGTCATTCTGATAGTTCCCCTCACTCCTATTTTGGAGTCGCCCATTTTAGAGCCTGCTTTTGACCTTATCCTGCCGGCGCTTTTCGGAGGATTGGCAGTTGTATTTGTTTCCAAAAATGTTAAGCTTTCGATAGCTCCCATAATTTTGATGCTGATACTCTTTATATTCGTGCCCGCTCTTAATAAGAGCACTGTGGGTATTATGGTGCCGGTAGGGGTTCTCTTTACATTGGCTGTAGCCAGAATTATGTATAAAAAAGGTATGCTTTAAGATGGATGTTGTAATTTATACTTTATTGATATTAGCGGTGGCGCTTGC
Source organism: Acutalibacteraceae bacterium (assembly GCA_045656665.1). Lineage (GTDB taxonomy): Bacteria > Bacillota > Clostridia > Oscillospirales > Acutalibacteraceae > UBA737. The sequence goes on from JAZORP010000004.1 coordinate 13,807, forward strand.
AGCTTTTATCGCGGTGATAATTATAAGAACGATTAACTTCAAACCAAAAGCCGCGCCGACGATATCGTCGGAGGAAATAAGCTTTGATACCGACAAGGCGGTTGCCGATCTGCGAGAGCTTGTGCGCTGCAAAACGGTTTCTTACGCGGACAGCTCTCTTGAAGACAATGCCGAGTTTGAAAAGCTTATAGCAAAACTGCCCTATTTATACCCAAATGTTTTTTCAACCTGCAGCTTTACAGAACTCTCAGACAGGGCCCTGCTTTTTAAATGGGAGGGAAAAAATCACACAGCACCTACCGTTTTGATGGCGCATTATGATGTGGTTCCTGTGGATGAAAAGGGCTGGGATAAGCCCCCCTTTGAGGCAATTTTGGAGGACGGTGTCATCTGGGGCAGAGGCACCCTTGATACAAAGGTGACTTTCGGTGGGGTGCTCTTCTCTGCGGAAACCCTTATTGGCGAGGGCTTTGTGCCTGAGAATGATATCTATTTTGCTTTCTCCGGTGGGGAAGAGGTCAATGGCCGCGGTGCAGTTAATATAGTTGATTATTTTGTGGAAAATAACATCACTCCGGCGCTTGTGCTGGATGAGGGCGGCGGTGTTGTGGAAGGGGTGTTCCCCGGAGTCAGCGCGCCGTGTGGGCTAATCGGCATTGCTGAAAAGGGGCTTTTGAATGCTGAGTATCGCTGTAAATCTGCAGGTGGTCACGCTTCGGCTCCTAAACCACACACCCCTGTAGGAGAGCTTTCTGCCGCCTGCTGCAAAATGGAAAATCATCCATTTAAATCCCATTTAACAAAGCCTGTTGCGAGAATGTTTGATACCTTAGGCCGGCATTCAAATTTTCTTTACAGAATGATATTTGCAAACCTATGGGCATTTGGCGGAGTGCTTGATATGATATGCAAAAAGAGCGGCGGCGAGCTTAATGCTCTTATGCGCACGACGGTGGCTTTTACTCAAATGAGCGGCAGCTCGGCCGCAAATGTTATTCCGCCCGAGGCTAAAATGGTTTCCAATATACGCCTTAACCCTGAGGACACTATGGAAAGTGCTCTTAGCTATATAAAAACCACAATTGCAAACGAGAACATAGAAATAGTGTCTCTCGGCGGCACCGATCCCAGCCGAATATCTCTCACCGAATGTGAAGCTTGGGACAAGGTGGCCTCAACTGTGGCCTCAACTTGGAAAGGCGCGATAGTCTCACCGTATCTTATGGTGCAGTGTTCTGACAGCCGCCATTACGGCAGGATATCCGACAAGGTTTACAGATTTTCCGCAATGGATCTGACAAGCGAGGAACGCGCCACCATTCACGGACACAATGAGCGAATCAGGGTGGAAGCTCTCAAAAAAACCGTTGAATTTTATATAAGGCTTATTAAGCAATGTTAATTTTTTGACCTGCTGCGGCAGGTCAATTTTTGTATTAAATAAAACTTTTGTAATATTTAAGAATATATTTGAATATATTCTTGACAGTTGTCGAATTTTGTTTAAAATTAAATTTGTGAAATAAAATTGAAATGAGTGTTTTTTGGGTGGTTTTTTCTAATTTATTGTTTGTTTTTTGCTTCTTGCCCTTAAATCTTTTATTTTATTTTATAGCTCCCAATATTAAAGCGAAGAATGCCGTTATGCTGGTTTTTTCGCTGATTTTTTATGCTTGGGGAGAGCCGCTTTACATATTATTGATGCTCGGTATGACCTTTATCGACTGGCTGCTCGTTCTTAAAATACAAAAGAATGAGGGCATCTATAAGCGCAGGCGATTTTTGCTTTTTGCTGTTGTAGGAATAGATCTTCTGCTTTTGGCTATTTTTAAATACGGCAGCTTTATTATGTCGAATTTAAATTTGGTAACAGGATTTCCTAAAACCATACCCTCAATAGCTTTACCGATAGGTATCTCTTTTTACACATTCCAGCTTATAACCTACTGTGTGGATGTCTACAGAGGGGAAGTTCCGGCTCAAAAAAGCTTTGCAACCTTGCTGCTTTATGTGAGTTTGTTTCATCAATGTATTGCAGGGCCTATCGTGCGGTATAAGGATGTTTGCGCCTTTCTTGAGGACCGCAGAGCCTCTTATGCCGATATTTACGAGGGTATCAAACGTTTTGCAAAAGGTCTTTTCAAAAAGGCATTGCTTGCAAACACCTGCGCGGCCATTGTCTCAAAGCTGCTCATAGCCGACGGCGGTGATTCGGCTATACTTTCAACCCGCAGCGCGGCATCGCTTTGGGTAGGGGTGCTTGCTTTTTCGCTGCAAATTTATCTCGATTTCTCGGCCTATTCGGATATGGCTGTGGGAATGGGCCGAATGATCGGCATTCATTATACCGAAAATTTCCGCCATCCGTATATCTCGGCCTCTGTCAGTGAATTTTGGCGCAGATGGCATATAACCCTCGGCAGTTTTTTTAGGGATTATCTTTATATTCCCTTGGGCGGCAGCAAAAAGGGCAAGGTAAGAACTGTTTTTAATCTGTTTGTCGTCTGGGCGCTTACCGGCTTGTGGCACGGCGCCTCCTGGAATTTCGTGCTTTGGGGATTATACTTCTTTGTGTTCATAGCTTTGGAAAAGCTTTTCTTAGGAAAACTGCTAAACCGTGTGCCGATATTGGCGCATATTTATCTTTTGATTATCGTATTTTTCGGATGGATACTTTTCAAATTCGAGAATGTATCGGATATTATAACCGTGGTAAAAGGGATGTTCTGTGCAAACGGAAATCCGTTTACCGATTTTGAGGGCTTGACCGTTATAAAGAGCTATGCGGTATTTTTGATTTTCTCTTGCATTTGCTGCACACCGCTTCTCAGCGGAGCTTACAAGAAGTTAGAGGAAAAGGCAATTGCATCTTCGGGTGCACTTGTTGCCTACTCTGTGCTTAATGTTTTAGTGCCGATAGTGTTGCTGGCAGTTTCGGTTGCAGCGCTTATAGGAAACAGTTATAATCCATTTTTATACTTTAGATTTTAGGGCAGAGCGAATTATGGTAGAAGAAAAGAGAAGAGAGGCAGTCGCGAATTTTGAAGCGGAAGCTATGCAGGACGCGATTCTGCTTGAACGGCTAAGGAAAATCAGGATAGTTAACATCTGGACTGTGAGAATTTTTTTCACAGTTCTGTTTGCTGCTGCCGTTATATCCTTTGTAATTCCTTTGAGACCCACATACTCCGATTCTGAGAAAAGGGAGCTTGAAAAATTCCCTAAATTTTCAATTTCCGCCCTTCTTTCGGGCGAATATTTTGTCGGCATTGATAATTGGTATTCTGACACATTCCCCGCAAGAGAATTTTTCACCGATATGAACACCCGCTTAACACTTGCTTTCGGCAAAAATGATGTTGTGATACACGGTCAGGTTGAGCAGGGTGATGCGATACCCTCTGTTAACGATGATGCACCATCTGAGGAGGTTTCGACCGTTTCTTCCGAAGAGGCTGATTTGGAAAGCTCGGCAGTAGAGAATGACGGTGCCGCTCAGCAAGAGGCGGATAATATCGTTTCTGAGGAAAGCGCTGCAAGCTCTGAGCAAACGGCGGTCGTCCCGTCTGACGCGCAAAGCGAGGCTACTGAAAAGCCCGCGCCTACCGTTCAAACCTTGGGAGCCCTGCTTATAAACGGGGATAGCGCTTATGAATACTATAACTTTGTTCAAAGTGCGGCTGACACCTATTCGGCGGCTATAAGCCGAGCAGGAGCCTTACTTGCAGGCAAGGCGCAGGTGTATGATATAATCGTGCCGACGAGTATGGCCATAACCGCGCCCGACGATTTGGTGGCAGGGGTTAACACCTCCAATCAACAGGATGCTATAAACTATATGTACTCAAATATAAGCGAGCCCGTTAAGTGCGTGCCTGTATATGATGTTTTGAAAAGTCGCAGGGATGAATACATCTATTTCCGCACCGACCATCATTGGACTGCGCTTGGAGCCTATTATGCTTATTGCGAGCTTATGAACGCAAAGGGTGTTGCTCCTACAACCCTTGACAGATACATAACCCATGAGTTCACCGGCTTTTTAGGAAGCTTTTATTCTTCTAGCAACAAACTGCCTCAATTAGCCTCCAACCCTGATACAGTTTTTGCATATCAGCCTCGTGAGACTAATTATATAAATATTCAAAACGCTCAGGGCGGGTGGTATGGCCACAATATAATTTCTGATATGTCGGCATCTGCCACTGCAAATAAATATATAACATTTATAAGAGGGGATAATCCGTATTCTGTGATAAGTAATCCTAATATTACCGACGGCTCCTCCTGCATTGTTATAAAGGAATCCTTCGGGAATGCCTTTGTGCCGTTTTTGGTTGCGCATTATCAAACGGTTTATATTGTTGATTACAGGTATTTCTCGGTCGTTGATCAAAGGGGGCTCACAGAGCTTTGCGCTGATGCGGGAACACCCGATGTGATATTCATAAACAATGTTTCGGCAACAAGAAATCCGGTCCTTGTCGGTGCGATAAATGATTTTGTAAGGTAGGGAGAGGTATGTCTGAAATAAAATTGGGAAGATACCGTCATTTTAAAGGCAATGAATATGAGGTTATAGCCATCGCCAAAAACTCCGAAACACTTGAGGATATGGTGGTTTATCGCGCCCTTTACGGAGAGGGAGAGCTTTGGGTCAGGCCGGCCTCTATGTGGAATGAGGAAATCGAGCGTGACGGGCAAAAATTCAAACGCTTTACTTTGTGTGAATAAAAAAGTCTGCCGCAAATTGCGGCATACTTTTTAAATTCAGCTTGTTATTTCCCAATAATAGCGGCGCGCTGACGGTGGGAAATCGGTGAGGACGCCGTATTCGGGGTCGAAAAATGTGCCCTTGTAGTAAAGCGACCAATGCCAGCAATGGGGAGTTTCAAGACTTAAAATGCAAATGTCCGGCAGCTCTGATTTTTCGGCAACCTCTTTGCGCTCCTTATTATAATTTATGCCGTAGTGTGACAAGGCCGTAAACATTTGCTTTAGGGTGGTTTCCTTTTCTGTGCCCACAAGCGCTATTATTTCCTTGACCGATTTATCTGAAAGCATTGCGAGTACTGCTTGGCCACACTGTAAAGGGGTGGGTTCATAGATGTGTTTTATAGCGTTTGTCAACGGCACGGGTTTATTCAATCCTTTCGTATATAAGCTTTCTTTCCTGAGGCTTTTGCTCGCCGAACTCATAAGCCTTCTTTAAAACCTCGGCCGCAGAGGCAAGCTTTTCTTCCTTGCCTTGAATGAGGGCGATTTTTTCACCGCGTTTTACATATTCGCCGTACTTTTTAAGCAAGATAACTCCTGCCGAAAAGTCGATATCCTGCCCTAAAAATTCTCTGCCGGCACCGCTTATTGAAGCGGCTTTGCCGACAATCAGGCTGTCAAGCTTTGTGATATATCCTTCGGTTTCGGCGGTGATATAACACTCGGCCTCGGGCTTTGCAAAGGCTTTTTCACCTGTGAGCAACCTTGTGTCGCCCGACATAGCTCCAACGGCCTCACAAAGCTTTTTAAAGGCGGAGCCGTCGGCTATAGCGCCGCGTGCCTTTTCTTTAGCTGTTTCAAAATCTCCGCCAAAGCATAGGCGGTACATCTCGGCTGAAAGAGCGATGCAAAGCTCGGTAAGCCTTTTTTCGCCGTTGCCGTTAAGCACCTCGACAGCCTCTTTGACTTCGAGCGCATTGCCGACAGCATAGCCTAAGGGAATTTCCATATCGGTGATAAAAGCCGAAGTGTTGCGGCCGATGTTTTTGCCTGTTTTAACCATCTCTAAAGCAAGCTTTCGGGCTTGCTCGGGAGTTTTCATAAAAGCGCCGCTGCCGCACTTCACATCAAGAATTATGTTTTTAGCGCCTGCAGCTATTTTTTTGCTCATAATGCTTGAAGCTATGAGCGGAATACTTTCGACCGTGGCGGTCACATCGCGCAGAGCGTAGAGCCGCTTGTCTGCAGGGGCAAGGTTGCCGCTTTGACCTATAAGGCAGATGCCATGCTTTGAAGCGGTGTCTAAAAAATCTTGATGGGAGAGGGCGGTTTTATAGCCGGTGATGGATTCAAGTTTGTCGATTGTTCCACCTGTGTGGCCAAGCCCTCTGCCTGACATTTTGGCAACCGTGCAGCCGAGGGCTGCCGCGATAGGGGCGCAAATGAGTGTGGTTTTGTCACCAACACCGCCGGTGCTGTGCTTGTCGACCGTTTTTTCGCCCAAAACTGACAGGTCAAGCGGACGGCCGCTTTGGGCCATAGCTGTTGTGAGATTTGCGGTTTCGGTCTCACTCATCCCGTTTATGCAAATTGCCATTAGCAGCGAGGATAACTGATAGTCGGGAATACTGCCGTCTACAGCGCCCGAAACGATATACTCTATTTCGGCCTCGTTAAGCCGGAGATTATCGCGCTTTTTTGCGATGATATCGATCATTCTCATAATTTATCACTTCCGAAATGATGGGGAAGAAGCTCCCCTAAAGTGAGGGTTTTAATATCCTTGCCATCAAATAGCAAAATTCTAAAATCATCGCCGCAGAATTCGATGAGAGTCTGGCGGCAGATACCGCAAGGAGGGCAGAAGTCGATTATTTGACCATTTCTTCCGCCTACAACACAAAGGGCCGAAAATTCAGTTTCCCCTTGAGAAACAGCAGCTGAAACAGCACTTCTTTCAGCGCAAATGCCGGCCGAAAAGGCGGCATTTTCTACATTGCACCCTATATAGACTCTGCCGCTTTTGCAAAGCAACGCCGCCCCGACGCGAAATTCGGAATAGGGGGAGTATGAGTTCTTTAATGCTTCTAAAGCTTTGTCTATAAGCGCTCTGTCGGTCATATCCAACACCTCTTTATTTAATTTTACTTTTTGCATAGTAATATGTCAATAAAAAACATCTTCTCGAAAGAAGATGTTTTAAAGGTTTTTAGGAATACATATTGTTGGTCGACATATAATCGTAAATCGCTTTGCCGTGTTGTTGTTCTTCTTTTTGGATATGGTTCAGTGTGTCTCTGACCGCCTGATCCTTAAATTCGAAAATGCAGGTGTTGTAAAGATTGGAGACATGCTTTTCATCAGCTAAAAGGTCAGAACACAGGTAGCAGTCGGCCTGCTTGTCGGGAGTGTCACCCATACCGTAATTAGAGGCAAATGTGGATTTAACAGTTTGCGAGCCGCCGCCCTGTGTGGCAGGAGCGGTACCGCTCTCAATTTGAGAGATGGTGTTAAGGTGCTGCTGCTCAACATTGGCGATTGATGTGAAAAGCTCCTTTAACTGGGGGTCAAGTGCGGTTGAAGCGTATTTTGTGTATTTTTCAACACAAAGCTTCTCCTGCGATTTTAAGTCTTTTAATAATGTGGTTTCTTTCTGTGTTAATTGCAAAATAATCACCTCGGGTAATAGCATAACCCAAGGTGGATAAATTATGCAATATACTGCGCCAAGGCTACAAGGCAGGGCATACTTATAAGGGAAGCTATCGTGCTAAGGGACACCATATTGACCGAAAGGGAGGTGTCTGCCTTGAATTTGGCCGAAAACATAGTGGTTATAGCCGCTGTGGGCGCGCTACAGGAAATAACGGCTGAAACAAGCATATCACCTCTAATTCCGCAAAGCGCCATAACAAGCAGAGCTAAAGCAGGGAAAACAAAAAGCTTTAATACAATAGCAAGGATGCATTTAAGGTTTTTGATCCCGTCAAGCAGGCTGCTTTGCATCAGGTGATACCCTATTATTATCATCGGTAACGGTGTGTTCAGAGATGCCATATATGAAATCGGCTGTGAAATAACACTCGGCACAGGGATAGATAATAGAAAAATGATAAGCCCTACAACAATTCCAATCATACCGGGGTTAAATACCATCTTTTTAGGTGTGAGATATTTTTTATCGCCGCTCATAAGCATTATACCGTAGCTCCAGATGAAAAGGTTGAATATAGCGATGTAGGAGGAACCGTAGAAGACACCCGTGTCCCCGAGGATAGCCTGTTGGAGTGGTATAGACATATATCCGCAGTTGGAAAAAATCACCCCGAACTGCAAAACCTTGTCGCGCGCTTTTTCTTTTGAGTCAAGCAAAAGGCGGCTCAGCATAATAAAGCCGATATGCACAAGAATTGCAATTAAAAAGCTTAAAAGCAGATTTTTGAAGGCTGAGCGGTCAAACTCCCTTATAAAGGATTTGATGATAACGCAGGGTGTCACCAAAGTTAAGACCATATCGGTCATACTTTGGATACCCTTTTCGGTCAGTATACGGAATTTCGACAGAGCGGCGCCGATGGCTATCAAAATAAAAAGTATCAGCACTTGAGTAAATATATTTATAAACACTTGAGTTGCAACCTCCTTGCAATAAAGTGAATATATTTACAATAGCATATTTATCGGTATTATGTCAATTAATAATCATTTTAAACAGTATATTTTTTCCTTGACAAAAGGGTTTTGCTGTGGTAGAATGTGTAAGCCGCATATTGTGGGCTTTTAAGTTGCGCCTTGGTTTCAAGGGGCACGCCTTCTGTAGCGAGACTGTAAAAATTGGCAGGTGTAAACAAATGTACGCGATCATTGAAACAGGCGGCAAGCAGTACCGTGTTCAGAACGGTGATGTCATCTATGTAGAGAAGCTTGACGCTCAGGTTGACGAAGAGGTTACCTTCGACAAGGTTGTTGCTGTAAACAACAGAACTTTAAAGGTTGGCAAGCCTTACGTTAAAGATGCTTTCGTAAAAGGCACCGTTCTTAAGAACGGCAAGGGCAAGAAGATCACAGTCTTCACCTACAAGCCTAAGAAGAGCAGCTCACGCAAAATGGGCCACAGACAGCCGTACACTAAAGTTCAGATTAACGAAATCGGTTAATTTGTATGACTAGTGTAAAATTTCTGGCTGATGTCAAAGGTCTTTACGGTTTTGAAATCAGCGGTCACTGTTCGTGTGACGGTGACGATGAGATCGGCAAGATAGTCTGCGCGGCAGTTTCTTCGGCTGCTTATATGGCGGCAAACACAATAACCGAAATTATAGGGGACAAGGCAGACGCCGCGGTGGACGATGCAAAGATGCATTTTTCCGTTATAGCTCCTACTGAAAGTTCGGTACATGTGCTTAAAGGGCTGCAGCTTCACTTAGAACAGCTTTCCGATCAATACAGTAATAACATCAAAATTCACGGAGGTGCAAACCATGTTAAAGATTAACATTCAGTTATTCGCTCATAAAAAGGGTGTTGGTTCTACCAAGAACGGCCGTGACAGTGAGTCTAAGCGTCTTGGCGTGAAAAGGGCTGACGGTCAGTTCGTTTTAGCAGGCAACATTCTTGTTCGCCAGAGAGGAACTCATATCCATCCCGGCAACAATGTTGGCCGTGGTTCGGATGATACACTCTTTGCCCTTATCGACGGTAAGGTTAAATTTGAGCGTGTCGGCAGAGACCGCAAGCAGGTAAGTATTTACGCTGTTGAGCAGTAAGAAATCAAATCCGGGTGCGAACAGCTCCCGGATTTATTTTTTAGAAAGGAAACCGTTATGAAAGTTTGTCATGTATGCTTGACCGAATGTGAGGACTTTTATGATCTTTGTCCTCTTTGCGGCGCGGATTTAAGGGTTGAGGCGGAGGCAGAGCTTGAAAATACAGATGCAGAGGAAAAGGTGGTTCACCGCCCCGTTTTATTGGCGTCTATGGAGGATGTTGTATCGGCCGAGATATTCAAGGATATACTAAAGGATAATGGAATTCCTTATGTCTGCCCAGATTCTGAGGAGGGAACAATGCGGGTTCTTTTTGGAGGCGCATTTGTTGCTGATGACATTTATGTTGACAGCTCGGATTTTGAGGCTGCGGATAAGCTTTATACGGAATTTTTAAATTCAGAAGAAGAGTTTGACGGCGAATTTATCGAGGAAGATGACGAGCCGTAAAAACTTGATACCCTTTGTTTAGTGTCAGGAAAAATTCACCTTGAGGTATAAAAATGTTTGTTGATGTAGCAAAAATTCATTTAAAAGCCGGAAAAGGCGGCGATGGCGCCGTATCTTTTCATAGAGAAAAATATGTAGCGGCAGGCGGCCCTGACGGGGGTGACGGCGGCAGAGGCGGGAATATAGTTTTTAAAGCGGACAGTAATCTTTCCACCCTTGCCGATTTCCGTTATAAGAGGAAATACGCTGCTGAGTCGGGTCAAAACGGCGGAGCATCCCGCTGCACCGGCAAAAGCGCGCCCGACCTTGTGATAAGCGTTCCGGTGGGGACTTTGGTTAAAGATGCCGAAACCGGCCGAATAATAGCCGATATATCGGATGATGAGCCGGTCATTATTGCAAAGGGCGGTAACGGCGGCTGGGGAAATCAGCATTTTGCCACCTCTACAAGGCAGGTGCCCCGTTTTGCAAAGAATGGTAATCCCGGAGAAGAGCTGGATGTTACCTTAGAGTTAAAACTTTTGGCCGATGTAGGGCTTATAGGTTTTCCAAATGTCGGTAAATCCACTTTGGTGTCGGTGGTCAGCGAAGCAAAGCCCAAGATAGCTAATTACCACTTCACCACACTCACCCCCGTTTTAGGGGTTGTGAGAATGGGGGAGGGCTCCTCATTTGTTATGGCTGATATCCCCGGTCTTATTGAGGGCGCCGGCGAGGGCGTAGGCTTGGGCCACGAGTTTTTGCGCCATGTTGAGCGTTGCCGTATGCTTTTGCATGTGATAGATATTTCAGGCAGTGAGGGCAGAGACCCCATTGATGATTTTAATAAAATTAATCACGAGCTTTCGGTCTTTAGCGGCGAGCTTGCAGAGCGCCCGCAGATAGTGGTGGGTAATAAGTGCGACCTTGCAAGCGAGGATGAGATAAAGCGCATCCGCGAATATTTTGAAAATTCAGGATATAAATTCTTCCCTCTGATGGCGGCTATCGCCGAGGGAACAGGTGAGCTTGTAAACTATGTTGCGGCAAAGCTTGGAGAGCTACCGCCCATACTCAAATATGAGCCGGAGCCTAAGCCTGAAATAGAAAGCGCGAAGGACAGCCGCAGCTTTACCGTGAATGTAAGAAACGGTGTTTATTATGTTGAAGACTGTGATTGGCTAATGGATATAATGAACAGGGTTGACCCTGATGATTATGAATCTCTGCAATATTTCGAAAGAGTTCTCAGGCAGAGCGGTATTATTAAAGCGCTTGAAGATGCGGGTATCACAGAGGGCGACACGGTTAATGTTCTTGATGTGGAATTTGACTTTGTGCCGTAAATATTTAATATTGCAGCCTAAAGGTGGAAATTAAATGTATAATCCTAATTTATTAAGCCCATCGGTGCTATGCTTTGTGGGTGATGCGGTTTACGGGCTTTTAGTTCGGCGGCAGCTTGCCGAGATAAACCGCCCTTCAGGAGAATTGCATAGGCTATCGGTTAAATTGGTTAATGCCTCGGCTCAGGCGGGGGCCTTTTCGCTGATTGAGCCTGAACTTTCTGAAAAAGAGCTGTGCATTTTTAAAAGGGGTCGCAATTTTCACACCTCCTCAACGCCTAAAAGTGCCACAAGCAGTGAGTACCACACCGCAACAGGGCTCGAATGCCTTTTCGGATATTTGTACCTTGCGGGTGAAAACAGCAGGGCGGAAGAGCTTTTTAATATTATTTGGCAAAATTCGGGAATAAAATAAATTAAGGTGATTTTTATGAAGCTGAACTATAAACGCACTGTCCTTATAGGCTTTGCATTTATGTCGATTCTGTGTTTTTGGCAGTTCTATGATCAGGTGGTGCCGTATTTGCTCGAAAATGTATTCGGGCTTAAGACCCTTGCCGCCAATTCAATTATGGCGGTGGATAATATTTTGGCCATTTTTATGCTTCCGCTTTTCGGCGCCTTATCTGATAGGACAAATACAAGGCTTGGCAAGCGCACCCCGTATATTCTTTATGGCACACTTGCGGCGGTAGTATTAATGGTGATTTTGGCCTTTTTTGAAGAGAGTCACCATTTTTGGGGCTTTATGATAACCTTGTTTTTGCTGCTTTTTGTTATGTCGGTTTACCGCACACCTGCGGTGGCATATATGCCCGATGTTACAGAAAAACCACTTAGAAGCAAGGCAAATGCAATAATAAATCTTGTTGGCTATTTGGGCGGCATTTTCGCTACGGTTGTGATGATGTTTATGCTCAAAAGTGATAAAACAGCCGATGGTGAGAGCGTCTACTCGGCCGACCAGTCTTTTTTGCCGGTCTTTTTGGTTGTTGCCGGATTTATGCTGTTGTCGGTGCTTATTATGGTGTTAAGTCTCAAGGAAAATAGGCTCTTGGCTGAGACTAATATAAGTGACGACGGGGAAATTCAAAACACCGGCGGCAAAATGCCGCGGCCGGTTTTCAAAAGCCTTGTGCTGATTTTAATTTCGGTCTTTTTGTGGTATATGGCATATAACGCCGTTACAACCGCATTTTCACGCTACTGTGTGAATGTTTGGAAAACCGACCTGAGCGTATCTTCGAGTTATCTTTTAACAGCTACAATTGTTGCTATAGCTGCTTTTGTGCCGTTGGGTTTTTTGTCGAGCACGGTTGGCAGGAAAAAGACGGTGCTTATAGGCGTTGTTCTTATGACTGCCTGCTACACGACAGCGATCTTCATTGATCATCAGACACCCTTGATGTATGCTATATTTGGGCTTGTGGGTGTAGGCTGGGCTGCTATCAATGTCAATTCTTTCCCGATGGTGGTGGAGATGAGCAGCGGTGCAGATGTAGGAAAGTACACCGGTTTTTACTACACATTTTCAATGGCGGCTCAAATAACCACACCCTTGCTTTCGGGATTTTTAATTGACAATTTAGGGCTTGGTTATTCCGTGCTTTTCCCCTATGCTGTGGCATTTTCAGCCTTGTCCTTTATAACTATGTGTTTTGTGAAGCACGGCGATTCAAAGCCTGCTAAAAGATCGGCTTTGGAAAATTTTGATGTTGAGGACTGATCGTTAGGTGATATTGGCAATTGCAGTAGTGGGTTTGATTGCGGTATATTTATTTCTTGTTTTCCCGGCTGTGAGAAGGCATCCTGACAGAAAGAAGCTTGACGGTATGATGATAGCTCACAGGGGGCTTCATAATGCTGAGAAAGGTATACCCGAAAATTCCATCGCCGCTTTTACAGAGGCGGCGGCCAGAGGCATCGCTATAGAGCTTGATATCCACCTGACCGCCGATGAAAGGGTGGTCGTTTTCCACGATAAGGACTTAAAGCGAATCTGCCGCGCAGAGGGAAAGATTTCAGAAATGACCTTAGCAGAGCTTAAAAATCACCGCCTTTGTGATACTAACGAGCGTATCCCCTCATTAAAAGAGGTGCTCTCGGTGGTGGGCGGCAGAGTACCGCTGCTTATTGAGCTTAAGGCCGAGCCCTCCACCTGCAAAAGGCTTTGCGCTAAGGCAGAGGAAATATTGCGCGAATATAAAGGCGAATATTTTATCGAGTCATTTTATCCGGGGGTCCTTTCGTGGTATCGCAAGAACCGCAAGGATATCTGCCGAGGTCAGCTTGCGACGGTTTATAAGGGGAAAAGCTTGTTAATAGGTTTGGTAAGTACTTTTGTTGCTAATTTTTTAGCAAGGCCGGATTTTGTTGCCTATCAGAATTCGGGCAGCAAAAAGCTTGCCTTTCGTTTGCAAAAGCGGCTCGGCGCTTTTCCTGTGGGGTGGACCTTTAAATCTGAGGAGAGTGTGAATTCACACCTCAAAGATTTTAAAGCCTTTATTTTCGAGGGATTTATTCCAGAAACAAAATCAGAATGACCACTTGCTTTGAAAAAATATATTTTATTTGTGGGTGATAAATATGAAAAATATTACTCTTGCAAGAAATGGCGCAAGTGATTTCAGGCTTATTGTTCCAAAAGACGCTTCCCCTGCTGTTCGCTTTGCGGCAGAGGAATTCAGCTCACTTTTTGAGCAGATGACCGGTGTTTCTCTTCGGCAGAGGAGTGACGCGGAATATGTTTATGCTAAAGAAATCGTCATCGGTAAAGGAACACGCCGTTGCTTAAGAGGGGAGCCTATTGATTTTGATGCCTTGGGCAAAGAGGGGTATGTTATCTTTTCCTGCGAGCGGCAGATTTATATAGCGGGGAATGATGACCGCGGCACACTTTACGGAGTTTATTCCTTTTTTGAGGACTATTTGGGTTGCCGTTGGTTTACAGAAAAGCTGACCCGTATCCCCAAAAGGCAGATCCTCCAAATCCCGCATATTGATAAGACCTTTGTGCCCATTTTCAATTACCGCAAGAGTCCTTATCTCGACAGCGATGCTTGGCAGTTTTCGGTCAGAAATAAGCTTAATTCAAAGCTGAGACCCGATTCCTGCCCTGAGCACGGGTGCGAGGTTACATATGCGGTGGGATTTTGTCACACCATGAACACCTTAGTTCCCGACAAGCTTTTTGATGAGCATCCTGAATACTTCCCGATGAACGAGAAGGGTGAGCGTATACACGGCCCTAACACCCAAAGATGCCTTACCAATCCCGATGTTTTGGCTATGAGTATTGAAAAGGTGCGTGAGTGCTTTAGAAAAGATCCTAACGCGCTGATTGCCTCTGTCACTCAGGCCGACACATTCCCCGACAGTTCAAACAACTGCTGCTGCCCTGCTTGCAAGGCTATTGATGAGGAGGAGGGCAGCCCCGCAGGCAGCTTCCTGAGATATGTGAACGCCATTGCCGATGCGGTAAAGGATGAGTTCCCCGACCGCTTTATCGACACATTTGCCTATCGCTACACCCGCACTCCGCCTAAAATAACCAAGCCGCGAGATAATGTTATCGTAAGGCTTTGTTCGATAGAGTGCTGTTTCTCACACACCCTTGATGGTTGCAATGAGGTTTACAACTGTGAGGGTGTTGGAGTGGTAGATTCACCGAGATTTGTGAATGACATAAAGGGCTGGTCAAAAATAGCTCCGCATTTGCATATTTGGGACTATGTGGCTAATTTCGCCTATTATCTTGCCCCTCACCCAAATCTTCATATTTTAAAGAATAATATGAAGTTTTTTGTGGACAACAATGTTATCGGTATGTTCCCCGAGGGGGCTCACGATATGAAGGGCAGCGATATGGCCGAGCTTAAAGCCTATATACTTGCAAAGCTGCAATGGGACCCTGATTTCGATGTTGAAGCCGGCATAGCTGACTTTGTCTCGGAATATTGCGGCGCAGGCGCAGGGCCTATTTTGGCTTATATAAAAGAGCTAAATGAAATGCCTGAACGCGACAACAAGCATGTGTCTTGCTTTGAACCGCCCACAAGAAAGTTCTTCACGCCGGAGTTTATGGAGTTTGCAGAGGAATGCTTTGACAAAGCTGAAATATTGGCCGAGAATGACGAGGTCTTGGATAGGATTCGTTATTGGCGAATGAGTATTAGGTATATTCGCCTGTGGCTTTATGCCGACACCTTCTCAGAGGATGCTCTTATGGAGGAATATGCCTGCTTTTTCGCCGATATGAAGCGTTACGGTATTCGCGGCTTCCTTGAAACGGGAGACTATAAGGATGCGATGAAGCGTATGAAAAAGCAAATAGAAGAACAGCTTAAATCATAAATTTGCTAAACCAGCGTAAAAATGGGTACACTCTAACTGTAGAGTGCACCCATTTTAAATTTATGTTAGGAAGCTTTGGAATGAAAAAAAATAAAGTGTCGGCGTGGTTTATTGATATAACGGTTTATCTGCTGGGGGCTTTTATTTACTCCTCGGCGGTCACAATGCTTGTCTCTTCTAATGAAATATCCCCCGGAGGGCTCACAGGTGTTGCAACTGCCCTAAACTTTATGTTAGGCCTGCCGAGTGGGCTTGTGCTTTTTGTTGCCAATATTCCCATACTTGTGCTGGGTCTTTTAAAATTCGGCGGCATTTTTATTATAAAAACCGCTGTTGCCACGGTGTTGCTCTCGTTTTCGCTTACTGTCACCGACCTTTTACTGCCGGTGTTTTATATCGACAAGATATTAGCCGCGGTTTTCGGGGGCATCCTTATGGGACTTGGCCTTAGCCTCATAATGCTGAGGGGAGCTACAACCGGTGGGGTTGATATAATAGCCAAGCTTATAAACCGCCGCTTTAGGCATATAACGGTAGGCAGGATAATACTTATAATGGATGCGGCTGTAATCGCGTTTGCCTCTTTTGCCTATAAAAATATTGAAAGCGCGCTTTATTCGGTTATTTCAATGTATGCCACATCCTTGGTTATGGATGCGGTTTTATACGGCGCCGACAAGGGCAAGCTCATATATATAGTAACCTCCGCCGAAAAACAGGTCTGTAAAGATATTAATGAGGTTTTGCGCCGTGGGGTAACAGTGCTCTCGGCTAAGGGCGGATTCACCGGAAAGGAGCGCTCACTGCTACTTTGCACATTGCGCAGGCATGAGGTGTCGGCCGTTTATGAGATACTCAACCGCCACGACCGAAATGCATTTATTTTTGTGAGTGATGTCGGAGAAATAATAGGGGAGGGCTTTAAGGTGTTATCTTAGTCTTTTTTATACCTTTTGCATTTATCGGGTATTTTTCTTTTGGTATAAAGCCCCGACCTAAAAAGATAATCCTCACAAACTTCGGCAAAACTGTGACACGATTTTTGAGTAAATATACAGTAGCCGTCGTCTAAAGGGGAGCTTTTAGGAAATTTATTATCATTTAACACAAAAAATTCACAACACCAGCAAACTACAACTTCTTCCATAATTTTAATTCCTTTCTAAAAATAGTATACTTAATTTAAGTATACTAACAACATTATAACATAAGACCATCTTAAAATAAACTTAAAATAAGATTTTTTTAGGAGATTTTATGAGAAATAAAGAAAATAAGCATATTGGAATAGAAATCGATAAAGAATTACACTATAAACTGCATTATATTGCAAAATTTGAAGGCCGTTCCGGTAACGGACAAATTTTATATTTATTGAGAGAATATATAAAAGAGTTCGAAAATAAGAACGGAGAAATCGTATTTGAAGATGATAAGGTTTGCAAAAGTTGAAATTCACATCTAAAAAGCTCCCTTTACACAAAGGAGCTTTTTAATTTTTGTGGCAAATGACCGTCGGGGGAGGAAAGTCACTACATTGCTTTCTAGGAATGTTGCAAATTTTGTGGGTCAAGGGCGGAGCCCTTGTCGTTTAGGGGGATGGCGGTGTCGGACCACTTATGTGGCAATTTTACGATAGCCTGCCATTCAATTGGGCGGTGCCCACTCTTGAATGGCGGTTTTATGGGAGGTTGTTACCCGACATCGCAAAGGGGGAATCGAAATCCCCCTAGGGGAGAGCTAATAATTCGAACTCCGTTTTTTAAAGGCGGATTTCTGCTCACCCTGTGTTAAAATACTCGTAATTCCGTCAGGATTTACTGCGTCTTATGCCTTGGTTGAACAAAAATCCGCACTTAAAAAATCTTCGACCTCAAAGCGAGAAGATTTTGAGGGATTTTTATTCAAGTCAGGCGCAGTAAGGC
>JAZORP010000005.1:0-38525 GCA_045656665.1 Acutalibacteraceae bacterium
CATAACGGTACTCCTTACATAAATAATATTGCCAACTTATTATACCACACTTTTGTGGCATATTCAATTGTTTTCTAATAAAAATAGAGAGAACACAACATTTTATTTTAAGAAATTCATAAACAACATTGACTTGAGTAATGAAATATGGTATAATTAATAAAACAAAAATAATACATATTTCGACACTATGACCTACATACATTATCCGTATCGGATTCTGTGTGTAGGTCTTTTTTTGTTTCCTCCACCGTGCCTGTACGGATTTAATATAATTCCTCCTTAAACAATTCCTCCATTTACGGAGCAACAGGCTGCTCCGTATTACATAGTTAAAAAATGATAGGTAAGAAAGAAGGAAACGATTATGAGAAAAACTATTGAAGCAATGTACTATGATAATTTATCAATCAGTGGTCGGAGCCTTAATAAGAACGGCGAGTATTATAAAACCGAACGAGAGGTTTGCGATGCTGCTGTGAAACTGGAAGAAACTCTTACACCACAACAGAAAGAACTCTGGCAGGAATACACTGCTCTATCTATGAAAGCAAATGATTTGGGATGTCGGGATAATTTTATTCTCGGTTTTCGAACTGCAACCTGCTTATTGGTAGAAGCACTTGCCGATACCAGCGACGACGAGAGTTTTCCGATTGCAGGGTGACAGATATGAAGATAATTAAAATTCTATACCGTACCGTTGCAATCCTACTTCTTGTCGCAACCTTTACTTGTATGTTCTTGAATTATAGTAAGGAAAGAAATTCGGGTGGTTATACTGGTGCAAATTCTTTTATGAGCAATAGTTCAAAACAATGGGTTATTGAAAATTTCGATGAATACGAGACTTTTGATGATTTGCTATACAAAGGTATGACACCTTTCGTGCTCAATAACTTTGTTTATGATAGCAAGTATAATTATCGGTTTCCGATACAATCATTCAACTTTGAACTTTTTCAGAATGTAAAGTGGCACGGAGTTTGTTTTCAATTTGCCCAATGGGCAAAATCGGTTGTATTAGAATGGTCCAACCACAAAGGGATTGATGTACAATCTTATGTGTTTGATGTCGAACTAAAATGTGGCGGGAAACATTCATATAATTTCTTCGTATATGACGGAAACACTTACTGTGTGGATTTCACCGAGGCACTAACACTGTATAATAAAAACAAGCCCTATGGGAGGGCTGTAAAGAACATTGGAATGACATCGATGTATTATTATGCCGAGATTTATTATGAGGATTATATTTATAATGTCTATTAAAGGAGGTTTTGTATGACACTTGTATTTTTTCTTGTCCCATATGTAATTATCCTTTTTTCCTTTATTATGAGAAGTAATTTGACGGCATATTTTGCTCTTTTAATGTTCGGTGTGCTCGGTGCTTCTCAAATGAAGCACAAATGGCTTGCCGTGCTTCTGATGACCTTACAGGCGATTGTTTCTGCTGGTATTATATATCTCAACATCAATGATTACACCCAATCTAATTACCTGCTTTTCATAGGAGCAATAAGTATCATAATGCTTATTTCGATGGGCTTTGAAATGATTATAGATAGGAATAAAAACTGTAAAGTTTCTTGATTTAAAGCAGATAATATCGTATGCTTAAATTATAGCAATCGGGGTGTGCTGTCTTACTATCTTTTGGTTTTTCATTTTAATTTCTTCTTTAATAATATTTTGAAAAAATGGGATGCATAAAACCTGCCGTTTCCCCGAACGGTAGGTTTTTCTTATAAAAGTTTTTAAAATTAAGCCATTTTCATTTTTGAGAGATTGTGTCGGCAAAAAATTTAAAACTTTTATTAACAGTATATCTTGCAGATGTTTTTACAAATTAGTGCTATTTCATCTTTAAAAAATGAAATATATAAGTTTTTTATAAACTTTTTTCTCAATATTGACATCTGATTTGAAAAGTTTTTAATTTCCGACTGATATGAGTTCTCAAAAACGAAATCAGGCTAATTTTGAAAACTTTTTTATTTTTAAATTCATTTTTCTAATAATATAATAGCAAATGGCGACCGCAATTCTGCGACCGCCAACATTTTTTCGTAAATTTTTATGGGGTTTTAAATGATTTTTGTCATATCCCTGATGGTGATGCTTAAAAAAGTTTTCAATTTTACAGGTATTTGAACTTTGAGAGATGAAATGCAGCATAATTTTCAAAACTCTATTTTTATAAAATTACAAATAATAAAATCCCACACCCTCCGCCAATTCTATACCTTAATAAAATCGGTTTTAATTCTACTGGCAAACATAAATATAGCGACAAGTACGGTTATCATATCCTGCAACCCGCCATTGTCGGAAATTTCAACACGGTAATTATTGTAGGACAGATAATTCGTTTCTTCAACGGTTAATTCTCGGCTATTTTCAATATCTGTGCGAACTGTCTCGTCGGAGAGTAGTTTATCCAACCACCTGTCATTCCATAGGTCATAATTCTCTAAAAAGTCATATACAAGGATATTTCGTTTCTCAAAGTCCTTTTCACTATCGCAAAGCATTCTTATCATAACACCACAATCAAAAACAGATGATAATAATTTTTTAGGTTCTTTTTTAGATTGGTCGGGGCATTGGTAATAGGCCATAAGTGCCGCAACACAGCAGTCCATTGCATAGTAACCGTACTCCTTCGTCTTGGCCTTTGGATGGGCAGGAACAGTATCTAATACCGTATCAAGGTTGCGGGTAATTGCTTCAAATAAATTGCTGTTAATATTCATAAAAACACTCCTAAAAAATTTAGTGTTTAAATTATAGCGCGTAAGCGCTAATATTTCAGCCTATTTTTAAAGAAATAATTGATTTTAAAATCGTCTATTTTATGCATTAAAATAGTGGACAGTTGGGTGGCAAAAGTGTTTTTTTACCTGACTATAAAATTTTGTCATACGATTATAAATTTTTACAAACGATTAAAGGGCATTTTGCCTTATATAAGGTACTATTTTGATAACATTAAGCAAAATTCTTATGTTTGCTCTTTAAAATGGATGCTTTTTAAAATCGATTAATTGTATTTTTTAAAAAATACAATTCGGGATTTTATTAAAAATTCTCTCTTTTTTACAATTGTGATTGTTGGACGGGTGGAAGGTGCTCGGACCATATTATTGACCATATTTATAACCACATTATTAACCCTACTTATAACCATATTTAGGACCATATTTTTAACTATACCTATAACCATATTTTGACACACAAAAAACTCCGACGAAATCGATGTCGGAGTTTTGCTCTTTTATGAAAAAGTTTTTAAAAATCTCTGGGTTTCGGACTCTCAAAAATTTTTTTAAAATTTATTTTTGCGAAAAAATTTCTTAAAAACATATGGTTTTCGTCTCTCAAAAATCAAATCACTGCAATTATTAAAATCTTTTAAGAAATTGCCGTTTTTGATGCACTTGAAATTTTTCAAAAAATAGTTTAATCGTTTGAAAAAACAGTGCAAAGGAGGTGAAAAATATGTTAGATACAATCAATGTATCTATTCCAATGTATATTGAACCGAGTGAAAGAACAATTGACTGGGAGGCAGATATTTCTGACAAAGGAACCGCTTTTATATACAAATTGGTGACATTGCCAAACGGAGCGACAATTTATATAAGGTATTACTTTACACATTCGCTTACACTTTCATTCTCGGCTTCAAGAATTCAAAATGGCGACAATGCCATAGCATATAGTTTTGATAAATCTAATATTGTTAAGAAAACAATATTAAAGGTTATATCAGACGAACTCGGTATCACCAATGTAAAATTATCCGATTTTTTAGTTTGTCGGTTAGACATCAACCGAGACTTTGTTTGTGATAATGAAAAAACCGCAAATGAACTTGCGGCATTCTCAAACAAAATTTTACCATTAGGGTATGAAAAAAGATTTAACTACAATACAGGTCTTACTTCCCAGACACGAAAAGGTAGAGGGTTTCGTGTTTACCGAAAAGATAAAGATAAGAAGAAAAGACAAGATATGAACCCCACGGTTCGCTTTGAGTTTCAAATGGATAAAAAGATGGTCACCAACATTTTAGGATACCGTCCTAATCTAAATGAAATTCTTTCAAGACAAGTTACAATTGAAAAAGTATGGAACAATGTCTTATCTATATATGCACTCGATAAAAGAATTCTAAACCGCCGAGAATTGCACAAATTCTCTTTACAGGCAAAGGTATTAACTCCTACCGAAAAAGAAACCCTCAAACAAATGAATGACCGTCCATCCTTTGATGATAAAGAACAAAGAAGATGGCAACTTAAAGTAACGCATAAGTTGAAAGCACGGGGCATTTGTCCTTATTCCTGCGAAGTTCCAATTGTTCTCAAAGTTAATGTTTGCACCACGATTTTGAATTTACAAAGAAAGAAGAATAGAGAATGTACTATATGCAAACAGCACCTGCTCTCTACAATTATAACTTTACGAGATACCAACAAAAAAGTCAAGAAATGGTATCTCGATTCATCATAGGTTTTATAACATATACTCACTTTGTTTCAGCGTTACGAAAGAAAGGCGGGTTATATTGTCTATTTCAAGGCTATATTGCTTACTTTTTCAAATAAGTAAAGCAAGATAGTCTATTTCGTCGTGCTTACACTTCTTTAAGATAAGGGGTCTTGCCCTTCGGGCAATCCCCACCAACCAACCGTCTTATTACACAGTTCAAAGGAAAGGTTAAATATTATATATATTATATATAATATATATAATACACTACTATGCCCTGTGATTTATTTCCGTTTTTTAATGGGTTACTATTAGAAAGATAACATTTCTTACTTTGAGAATTATGAAAAGAGGACGGGTGGTTAAGTAACTATTTACAAAAATGAAAATTATAGTATCTTTAACCAACAGGGTAAAAAATAGTATAATTTACAATAAGATGTTATAAATTACTGAAAAAGTTTTTAATTTTATTGGAATATGGATGTTTAAAAAAGTAAAACTCGTCTAATTTTGAAAACTTAAAATTTCTTTACGAAAAATACTCAAAAAACCTCCAAAAAAAATTTTTTTTAAAAATTTTTGGGCAAAAAGTTTTTAAAAAATTCGCTTTCCCGTCTCTCAAAATTTAAGTTGCGGAAAATTTTAAAAACTTTTGCCAAAAACCCAGTGTTTATGCGGGTTCGAGTGCTATTGACAAACTGATTTTTTTGCATTATACTTTGCTCACAATCGTAAGAAATCGCAGCGATTAACATAATAAAAACATTTATCCGAGGAAGATGCTATGCTTTGAATTAAGTATGAAATAACTACATAACAATTTATGTTTTATACCCATACCTATTAGGAGTATCATCTTCAAAAAGGTATGGGTTTTATTATGCCCGATTTGTAATTACAGTAAGTTCTTGATTACTTTGCCGCATTATGTTTTCAAGAGTTAATTAGTATCTACCTTTTATTGTCTTATGGCAATAAGGATGGGTGGGCGGCACCAAAAATATTATTTTAAGGAGGTCATTATATGGCAACATTAGAACAGGTAAAAAATCGTAATCACAAGAGTTTGAAAAAGTATCCTGATGTTTTAACTGTACCACAGGTACAGCAGATATTATCGGTTGGGCAGTATTCTGTGTATAAACTCATCAAAGACGGCACTTTGCATTCTTTGAAAGTAGGACACGGTTATCGTATAGTAAAGCAATCACTTTTAGATTATATCTATGGGGGCGAGTTAAATGAAACTGCCTGATGTTAAAAGGGTTACAGGTTCGGTTCAAGCAAAGTCTGGCAGTTGGTATGCTGTTTTATACTATACCGACCTCGAAACTGGCAAAAGAAAATACAAGTGGAAGAAAATTGCTAAAATTAATGAAAAGAACCGTAATGGTGGTATTTCGGCAAAAAAGGCAGAAGAAAGACTTCAAGATATGATTGCCGAACAAAATGCACTGCAAAAAGCAGAAATTGAAAAACTTTCAAAGGTTCAAGGTATGACTGAAACCGAACTGCATAAGTATCACAAACGGAATATGGACTTTTATGAATGTGTTGTTGATAACATTTACAAGAGAAGAAATGACCTATCGCCATCGACATTCAATTCGTATTTAAGTATCGCCAATGCGCAAATAAAAGAGTTTTTTCACGGTAAGTATAGGTTGTGTGATATTGAAACTATTGTGATAAATGACTTTTATAAGTATTGTTCCGAAAAAGGTTTAAAGAACAGCACTATCAAACGATACAGGGCTATGATGAATTTTGTTTTAGATGAAGCACGAAAGGAAAAGGTTTTACCTGAAAACCCTGTTACCGATTCTAATTCATTAAGTTCTACATTACCTCGTATAACTCCTTTTAATAGAGATGAGGCGGCAAAACTTATGAAAGGTATCGGCAAAATGGATGATGATATGAACATTGTCATTGCATTGGGTTTGCTTTATGGACTTCGGCGCAGTGAAATTGTTGGCTTAAAATGGTCTTCGATTGATTTTGAAAATAAGACTATTTCGCTTACAACATCAATTCTCGAAATACCAAAGCAACACGAAGAAGAAACCATCAAGAGGTGCAAAGGTTTTGTAAAACTGTATCGTACCAATGGTAGCACATCGTTGGTTGAACGAGATTTGCTTAAAAGTGATGGTAGTGTTGCTGAATTTCCATTATTTGATTTGGCAGAAGAATTATTGCTAAAACAAAAAGAGCGAATTGAGGCAAACAAACAGATTTTTGGCAATTGTTATGATAAACGATTTTATGATTTTGTTTGTGTAGGAACTGACGGTACACTTCTTCGTCCTGACTATATCACTGACCACTTTGCAGTAGTTCTTAAAAGAATAGGTTTGAAAAATATCAAGTTTCACGCTCTCCGTCATACAACTGGCACATTGCTGATGAAACAATCGGGTATGAACTTGAAACTCATACAGCAATATCTTCGTCATTCAGAATCAAGTATTACAGCAAAATATTATCTACATCCTGATATGGAAGATATTGAACAAACAGGTAGTGTTTTTGTTGGCACGGGCATTTTTGATAATGTGGTCAATTCTAACAATGCAGAACTTGAACGGCGAAAGCAAATCGCCGAGAAAGTTGGTGTGATGTAATCTATGAAAAATGAGAAAATTATATCGCTCGAAGATATGTATAAGATGCTGCATATCAGTAAGCGAAAAGCGAAGTATATGCTTGACAATGGTGTAATACCTTGCACTGACACAGGCAAAAAAACACATCGTTATCTTATTAAGAAATGTGATGTTTTGCAATTTATTGAGAGTGGTTCAGTATTTGAATATCCAGAGGGGATGTTTGGTTCTGGATACAAAGCAAAGAAAACGCAAGCAAACTGTTTTGCAATAATCGACAGTGATTTTGCACGGGAATGGTATAATCGGCAATTTCGTGGCAAAAAAGATATCCTAACTTTGAAAGAGGTTACGGTTATGACAGGTTATACCAAAGAAACTATTAGACGATGGATATTATCTGGCGACTTACAGTGTGTTGAATATTTCAATACACGGGTAGTTCCCAAGACCTCCTTGCTTGAATGGATGGCTTCTTATCAATATTTATCCAGAGTTAATAAGTCTGTTGTTCAAATTGAGCAGATGAATGCTATGCTAAAAGAAAAGCAGCAGGCATAAGAACCTGCTGCTTTATATGTGGCGGAGAGTGAGGGATTCGAACCCTCGTGCGATTTAACTCGCAACTCGATTTCGAGTCGAGCTCGTTATGACCACTTCGATAACTCTCCATTTCAAGCAAAAAATATTAAATTGTAAGTGGAAAATCATTAGAAAAACCATTAGAAAATATGGCACTTTTCAAAACAGTTCTCAAAAACCTTTATAAATAAAGGGTTTGAAGGAGGTCATCAAAACAAACCGAAAGTATTTCGAGTCAGCCCCGTTATGACCACTTCGATACGTCTCCATATATGTTAAACTCCTGAGGGAGTATTAACGCAATATTAAATTTTTTATCGAACGGGGCGCCCCGTTATGTCCTGCCCGGGTGCCCCAATTTTTTTAGCACTACCGTGCGAAAATTTCGACCGCGGCCACTCCTTATTGCTCGCTGTATCTGCCACCGGAAGCGCTCACAAACGTCCCCACTTCGATACATCTGGGTATATTTATTCCAGCCTGAGTTTAATTTAAAAGGCCAGCTTAGTAATTATATTAAATTATAAATACAATGTCAAGGAAAATTGCTTTTTTGATCAAAAAAACAGGGCTCACCTGCCAAGGAGAGCCCTTAATATAAGTACAGTTTAAATTATACGATTTCTGCAATGTCGAAAAGCTTTTTGGGAAGCTCATCCTTATCCGCCGAAACTGTAAAGAGGAATTCAACATCCTCGATAGCTGAAACGCGCTCTAAGAATGCAACAAGCTCATCATAATCGCGGGTGCCAATGCGGAGAGTGGCATCACCGAAAATATGTGTAACATCGTTATTGCCCGACTTAATTCCGCAGATCATTCCATAATACTCGCCGTATCCCGAGATGGCATAATCATCAGAATCAATAAGGCGTGCTTTATGTGTGACGGAATAGGTCAAGGTGTCGCCCTTTTCTATGCAGACAACATTACCTTTGCTTATAGCGGTTGCATTGTTAACCATATCAACCAACTTTTTAGTTTTGCCGGAACCCTTCTTCCCTATAATAAGTTTAATCATTAAAACCAACTCCTTTTATATTTCTCTGCCCTAAGGCAGCAACATCCAAAAATTATTTATTAAGGCGAGCCTCAAGCTCTTCTCTTTCAGCCTCATATCCAGGCTTGCCAAGGAGCGCAAACATATTCTTTTTATAAGCCTCAACACCGGGTTGATCAAAAGGATTGACACCAAGCATATAACCCGAAATGGCGCAGGCCTTTTCGAAGAAATAGATAAGCTCTCCCAAGTTTTCTTCATCAGGTTTTTCAACCTTTATAACAAGGTTAGGAACGCCGCCGTCGGTGTGAGCAAGCACCGTGCCCTCAAAGGCCTTTTTATTGACAAACGACATCGGTTTACCTGCGAGGAAATTAAGCCCGTCACCGTCATTAGCCTCTTCCTCGATGATGATATCATTATCCTCGTCACCAAAAGTGACGACCGTTTCAAACATTATGCGGCTGCCGTCCTGAACGAACTGCCCCATTGAATGAAGATCTGTAGAAAATGTTACCGAAGCCGGGAAAAGACCTTTATTGTCCTTGCCCTCACTTTCACCGAAGAGCTGTTTGAACCATTCGGCCATCATAGTGAACCGCGGCTCATAACTGACAAGCAACTCGACCGATTTACCCTTACGGTAAAAAGCGTTGCGCAAAGCAGCGTACATATAGCAGTCGTTTTTATACAAATCAGACTCATTAAACTTTTCGGCTGCGACCGCTGCGCCCTGCATTAATTTATCTATATCAGCGCCTGCTGCAGCGATCGGCAAAAGGCCGACGGCTGTAAGCACTGAAAATCTGCCGCCAACATCATCCGGCACAACAAAGCACTCATAACCCTTTTCATCAGCCAGCTGCTTCAAGGTGCCGCGGGCTTTATCGGTAGTGCAATAGATACGCTCAGCAGCCTCTTTCTCTCCGTAGCGATCTTCAAGATATTTACGGAAAACTCTAAACGCTACGGCAGGCTCGGTGGTGGTTCCCGATTTGGAAATAATATTAACCGAAACTCGCTTACCCTCACAGAGTTTAAGTACATCAGCGAGATTCGAGCCGCTTATACTGTTGCCTGCAAAATAAATCTCCGGAGCGCCATCGCGCAAAGAGTTATAATACGGCCCTTTGAGAAACTCAATAGCCGCCCTCGCTCCTAAATAAGAACCGCCGATGCCAATAACCACCAGCACATCTGTGTCACGACGGATTTTCTCTGCAGCCTTTTTTATCCTTGAAAACTCTTCCTTATCATAATCAAAAGGCAAGGATACCCAACCCAAAAAGTCATTGCCAAGGCCTGATTTGCTATTGATAGTCTGGTGAGCAGTTGCCACCTGAGCCTCAAGGCCTTTAAGATCATTTTCCTTTATAAAATCCGCAGCATAGGTGCAATTAAAACGAACAGACATCATATACCTCCGAATCTGCTATGCCTTTTTTATTATTTTACAATATAATCTCCTTTTTTTCAAGGAAAAATGCATATATTCATTAAAAGTTTTTATAATTTAAACATTTCGCTCAAAATCCACCTTGCTGTGATCCAAGGCGAAAGCCTTTCAATGTCCTCTGCAGCGGTGATAGAAAGCCTGCCCACCTGTTCTTCTCCCACATAAACATTTACACATCCAACTACATCCCCTTTCTTTACTGGGGCGGTTATATCCTTAATCCATTCGGTAGTGCGGGTTATCTCCTCATTAGAAACCTTGGGCAGCAGAACACTTACAGTATCATTTGACTCTATCGCAACCTTTTTCTTCACACCTTTTTTGACCGAGGCTTCGGTTTCCTTTAAATTAGCGTCCAAAACAGAAAAGCTGTAATTTGCAAAGCCATAATCAAGGAGCTTTTTCGCCCCGTTAAAACGGTCATTGCTGGTTTCGCCGGCCATAACAACTGCTACAAGCTCTAAGCCGTCCCTTTCGGCCGTAGCAGCAAGGCAGTACTTAGCCGTGCCTGTAGTTCCGGTTTTAAGGCCTGTAGTTCCTTTATAAAAACGAACCAGCTTATTTGTGTTGACGAGCTCGGATTTGCCGTCTCTTAAAGTATCCATCCAAACTGTTGAATACTGTTTTATAAGGTCGTGCTTTATAAGCTCACTTGACATCACCGCAACATCGTGAGCGCTTGTAAAATGCCCCTCAGCATCAAGGCCCGTGCAATTGATGAAGGCGGTGTTATTCATCCCGAGTTCTGCCGACCTCTCGTTCATCATAGCAACAAATCCCTCTTCGCTGCCTGCGATTAGTTCTCCCAAAGCGACACACGCGTCATTCGCAGAAGCAATAACCGCGGCCTTGAGCAGATCGTCCACCGTCATACTCTCCCCCGGTTCAAGCCAGATCTGCGAGCCTCCCATACTGCAGGCATGCTCACTTGCAGTGACCACCGTTTCGAGAGAGATATCTCCCCTGTCGATTGCTTCCATCACAAGTAAAAGTGACATTATTTTGGTTATTGAAGCGGGGGCGAGTTTCTCATCCGAATTAGACTCGTAAAGTATTTGACCGGTATTAGGCTCCATCAGGATAACCGATTTTGCCTTTATATCCAAGGTCTGCCCTATTGCGGCATTGACTGCTACAGTCTCAAGAGGCACATCAATATCCTCAAGCGAGCTTTCGCTTGATACCGTGACTGCAGTTTCAGCCCTTACACAAAGCCCGCCGCAAAACATAGTTAAAATCAGAAGACAGCTTACAAGCTTTTTCAAAACAAAACACCCCAAACACATTATCTAACAAATAATATGTTCGGGATGCATTTTTAATAACTATATAATCGTTCCCCCGCCGACGACTGTCTCACCGTCGTAAAAAACCGCCGACTGGCCGGGGCTTGGGGCACGCTGAGGCTCATCAAATTCTATCCTCACCCTGTTCTCCCCCTCAGGGAATATAAAAGCGGGCTGAGCCTCATGGCGATATCTGAGCTTTGCCGTCACTCGCATTTTGCTTTCAAGCCGGTCAAAGGGAATAAAGTTTGGATTTTCTGCTATTACTGTCTTTTTAAAAAGCAGCTCTTCGTCACCCAACACAACACGGTTGGTCTCAGGATTTTTATCCACCACAAAAACAGGTTTGCCCAAAGCAATGCCAAGGCCCTTTCTCTGCCCTACGGTATAGCGGATTATACCCTTGTGTTCGCCCAAAAAGTTACCTTTAAGATCAACAAAACTGCCATTTTCGCAAGGTAAGCCGATATGTTTTTCAATATACGAGGCATAATCCCCGTCGGGAACAAAGCAAATATCCTGACTGTCCGGACGGTCGGCACAGCCAAGTTTCATCTTCTGCGCAATTTCGCGAATTTCAGTTTTTGTGAGATCACCGAGAGGCAGCAAAATACGTGACAACTGCTCTTGGGTAAGACAATAAAGCACGTAGGACTGATCCTTGGATTTATCCTTTGCGCGAAGCAACAAATACCTTCCGTCTTCCCGCTTTTGTATTCGGGCATAGTGGCCTGTGGCTATTTTTTCATATCCGTTATCTTGAGCTTTTGACAGCATCCTGCCGAATTTGATATGCTTGTTGCACTCAATGCAAGGGTTGGGGGTTCTGCCGTTTACATACTGCGAGATAAAGTCTGATATAACATACTCTTTAAATTCTGCATTTAAATCAAAGTCGAAATGGGGAATGTTTAAAATATCGCAGACCTCTTTCGCATCGGTAGAATTTTTCTCATCACCTTTGCCGCAAAGGGTTAGTGTGGCCCCTGCAACAGAATAACCCTTATCCTTTAAAAGTGCGGCCGCCACAGAGGAATCCACCCCTCCGCTCATACCGACCATTACCTTTTTGTTCATTTGTCTCACCGCCCGAATTGAAGATTCAAAAAAAGGCCGACGCTTAACATCGGCCAGAAAATTTAAAAGGATGTAATATGAGCTATTTCATATAGATCTGTATCAAAAGACTTTTCCATATTAAGAGCTTCATAAATATCGTAATCCACGATCCGGTTGTTCTTCATTGCGATAACGCGGTTACCGATGCCCTTTTCCAAAAGCCTGACAGCTGCATACCCCATCTGGGTAGCTATAACACGGTCGCGTACGGTCGGATTACCTCCGCGCTGAACATGGCCTAAAGTGGAGGCTCTCGAAACGATGCCCGTCTCAGCCTCGACCTTTCTGGCAATCTCTTCAACACCGCCAATACCTTCAGCAACTATAATGATAAAGTGCTTTTTGCCGGTCATATGAGCGCTTTTGATTTTACTGATAACCTCATCAAGCCCGAGCTCGATTTCAGGCACCAGTATAGTAGTAGCTCCTGCGGCTATACCGCACTCCAAAGCAAGATGCCCCGCATGCCTGCCCATCACCTCAATAACACTGCAGCGGTCGTGCGACTGAGCAGTGTCACGAATCTTATCTATCATTTCAACTGCGGTGTTCATTGCGGTATCAAAACCGATAGTATATTCTGTGGAGGAAATATCGTTATCTATAGTTCCCGGTATGCCTATACAAGGGATGCCTCTCATAGACAGATCCCTTGCTCCTCTGAAGGAACCGTCACCACCGATAACTACCAATCCTTCAATACCGTGCTTTTGGCAGTTATTAATGGCTTCCTGTACACCCTCCTCGGTTTTAAAGCGAGGGCTTCTTGCTGTATAGAGCACTGTGCCTCCACGGTTGATTATATCTGATACAGAACGGATATCCAAATCAAATATTTCGCCCTCAATAAGGCCGTTATAGCCACGGGCAATGCCTTTGACCTTGATTCCCGAAGAAACAGCCGTTCTCACAACAGCACGAATAACGGCATTCATACCCGGTGCGTCGCCGCCGCTTGTGAGCACGCCAATTGTTTTCATTAAAATCATCTCCAAAACATCATTAGGTTACATTATAGTTTATTATCAGCTATTTTTCAACAACTTTTTTATTTTATAAGTTTAACATTCTCCTGCCCCAAAAGTGCAGAAATTTCACTCATAAAAGCTTCATTTGCATTAACACTCAATGCCTGCGGAGCCGCAAGCTTTTTATTGGTTTCGGTACAGTAAATATATACCCGTGTATTACCCTTGTACAAAGAGAGAATATTCTTTACTTTTGAAAAAACATCCTCCTGAGTAGTATCCATTTTAAGGTAAAGACCTTCTTTGTACTTAGGGGCGGGTTTTATATTCGCTGCAGTTTCAGGTATTGGCTCCGCTCTTTCGAGAATTATCTCAACATCCCTGTCCTCCCTCTCGGATATCTTGCCAGAAATAATTATCGGTTCCTGTGAGGAAAGCAAGGCTTTATATTCGGCATAGGCCTTTGAAAAAACAGTAAGCCCTACCGAAGCATATACATCCTCTATCTGAGCAGTTGCTAAGAGATTATTATTTTTGAGTTGCCTTACCCTGAGTCGGCTGACCATTCCTGCAACCGTTACCCTTTGGCCGTCCCGCAGTTTTCCCGAAATGATATCGGTTATTTTGATTACGCCCACCGAAGATAAAAATGCCGAATATTTATCCATAGGATGCCCTGATAAATAAAGCCCTGTCGCCTCTTTTTCAAGGGCCAGCTTTGCCTCATTGGGCATTTCAGGCATCTTTTCAGGGATAAATGTGTTGGGAGCGCCCATCTCTTCAAAGAGATTTAATTGACCCTCTGCAGAATACCGGCGTTCGTTTTCAACCGCAGAAAGCACTCCTTCTATATTATAAAGCATTTGTCGCCGATTATCCTCAAGGCCGTCCATCGCTCCGCTTTTTATGAGACCTTCAAGCGCTTTGCGGTTAAACTCTCTTGAAGAATTTCGCAGACAAAAATCATACATCGAAATATACTCGCCGTTTTGCTCGCGCTCGCGGATAAGTTTTTCAATAATTCCCTCGCCGAGATTTTTAACCGCCATAAGCCCGAATCTGATTGAGTTTCCGTCGGGAGTGAAGCCCTTGTCACTGCGGTTTACCGACGGCGGCAAAATCTTTATGCCGTTTTGCTTGCATTCGGCAGTGTAAAGGGCTATTTTAGCGCTACTGTCCATCATACTCGTCATAAGGGCGGCAAAATACTCTGTCTGATAATGGCATTTAAGATATGCTGTTCTGTAAGCTACAAAGGAATAGGCGGCCGCGTGAGCTTTATTAAATGCGTAGGAACTGAAGCTTGACATTTGGTCAAATATACTGTTTGCCACTTCTTCAGGGACACCTCTTGCCACAGCGCCTTCACAGAGGATATTTCCATTTTCGTCCCTTTGCCCATGAATGAATGAATGGCGCTCGCGCTCCATAACCTCATGCTTTTTCTTGGCCATAGCTCTGCGGACTATATCTGCCCTCCCAAGCGAATATCCCGCCAACGCGCGGAAAATCTGCATAACCTGCTCCTGATAAACAATGCAGCCATAAGTTACATCAAGTATCGGCTTTAAAAGCTCGGTTGCATAGGTTATATCCTGAGGGTTGTGTTTGTTGTGAATATATTTAGGGATGGAGTCCATTGGCCCAGGTCTGTATAGAGAGAGAATAGCCGTTAAATCCTCTATACTGCGAGGATCGAACTGCCGCAAAACATTTTTCATCCCGTCCGACTCAAATTGAAAGACGCCATCGGTCAAACCCTTGCTCATCATATAATATGTCTCTTTATCGTCAAGCGGGATATTTTCAATATCGAAATCAGGTTTTTTCTGCCGAATATAGTTCTGCGCTTCCTCTATAACAGTAAGGTTTCTAAGCCCTAAGAAATCCATTTTAAGAAGCCCTAATTCCTCAAGCGCTGTCATAGTATACTGGGTTACAACTGCGCCGTCGTTAACAGACAACGGCACATATTCATCAACCGGCCTGTCCGATATAACAACACCTGCCGCGTGGGTCGAGGCATGCCTCGGCATACCCTCCAGTTTTATTGACATATCGATAAGCTCTTTTATCTGGGCATCATTTTCATAAAGCTCCCTAAGCTCTTTTGAACCCTGCATAGCCCTCTCGATTGTCATACCCACAGATTGCGGTATCAGTTTTGCTATCCTGTCGCACAAAGCATAAGGCACATCCATTGCTCTGCCCACATCTCGCACAGCCGCTCTGGCAGCCATTGTTCCAAAGGTCACTATTTGAGAGACCCGACCGGTGCCGTATTTATTGATAACATAATCAATAACCTTTGGGCGGTTTATATAGCAAAAATCTATATCAAAATCTGGCATTGATACCCTTTCAGGATTCAAAAAGCGCTCAAAATAGAGATTATATTTTATAGGGTCGATGCCTGTGATTCCAATGCAATATGCGGCGAGGCTTGCCGCGCCCGAGCCTCTGCCGGGACCCACAGGAATTCCCGAGCGTTTGGCGAAATTAACAAAATCCGCTACTATCAGGTAATAATCAACATAGCCCATCCGGTTTATGACCGAAAGCTCATAATCCAACCGCGCAGTTACGCTCTTATCAGGCTTGTCCCCGTAGATGCGGTAAAGCCCCTCAAGGCATTTTTCCTTAAAGTATTCAAAATGATCCCTTTCGCCGATATCAAATCTCGGCAGCTTTATCTTTCCAAACTCAAACTCCACATTGCATCGCTCGGCTATGCGGATGGTGTTCTGCAAAGCATCAGTGTTCCGAGGGAAAGCTGCGGCCATTTCCTCGGCTGATTTTAGATAGAACTCATTTGTTTTAAACTCTAATGTGTTTTCATCCGTAATGCGGCTGCCGGTTTGCACACACAGTAGCACCTTGTGCATTCTGTAATCATCGGCTTTTATATAGTGAACATCGTTGGTCGCAACCAAAGGTATCCCCGTTTCTTTGGAAATCCTTTCTATCTGTGGGTTGACGAGCTGCTGCTCGCGCAGACCGTGATTTTGAATCTCTAAATAATAATTACCCTCACCAAAGATCTTGTTGTAAAAAACGGCAGTTTCTTTGGCCTTTTCATAGTTGCCGCTAAGCAACAGCTTCGGAATTTCCCCTGCAAGGCAGGCTGAAAGCGCAATAAGGCCTTTGCTATACCTTGAGAGCAACTCGCGGTCTACCCTCGGTTTGGAATAGAAGCCTTCTGTAAAGCCTGCAGACACAAGCTTTATAAGGTTGCGGTAGCCTTCATTGCTTTCACAAAGTAAAATAAGGTGGCTGTAAGCAGAGCCTATACCCTTTTGCTTGTCAAACCTGCTGCCCTCGGCCACATAAACCTCACAGCCGATTATGGGCTTTACACCCTTTGATAGGGCGTATTTATAAAATTCTATCACTCCGTACATAACGCCATGGTCGGTGATGGCAAGATGCTTTTGCCCTAACTCTGCTGCATGGTCTATCGCCTGCTTTATACGGCAGCAGCCGTCAAGCAGACTGTACTGAGTATGAAGATGCAGATGCGCAAAATCCATTTTGCCACCCCCTTTTAGCAAATGTAAAAACAATAAAATTACCTTTTTATTTCCTCATAAATAGCAATTATTTTTGAAAGTCTATGATTAAGGCCCGAAACTGTAAGCGGCGTTTCAGATAAACGGCAAAGCTCTTTTAGGGTTGCTTCCGGATTGTTTTTTCTAAGCATCGCCGCATCCAAAAGCTCCTGCGGCAGGCTGTAAAGCTTGTCTGTTTTTTCTAAATAATCTATAGCTGTTCTCTGCCTTATAGAGGCCTCCACAGTTTTACCAATGTTTGCATTATCGCAATTTCTTGCTCTGTTAATATTATTCTTTACGCTTTTCATTATTTTTGTGTCGATAATATGCAGGGTTTTTCTGCCGGCTCCAATCAGGGTTAATAAATCTTCAACCGCCAAGCTTTCCTTAGTGTAAAGCTGAGCGCCGTTACCTCGCCTGACCTTATGCATAATAATACCCTGCTCAGATAAGAGAGCTTGCAATTCATCGGCCAAGGTCGCATTTTTAACATTAAATTCCGCTCTGTATTCCTTTTGAGGGTCGTTTATATTTCCGCAGGCCAAAAAAGCCCCTCTTATAAAGCTTTGCACACAGCAATCCCTTGAAAAGAGCGACCTGTCCATCGCATTATCCGCTACCCCGAAATCAACCGAGGCCAAAATTTTAAGCCTGTCCGCCTCGGAAGCAATTTCTGCCTTGTATGTGGCCCGCACCTTTCCACCGCGGGAAATTTCGGGCCGAACCTTATAGACAGAATAAATAGCATCTCCGTAAGCCTTTGCAACATTTTCATTTGCGGTCTGCAAAGAAATCTTTTTTATAGAAAAAGACCTGCCAAACAGCATAAAACCGTAAGCAAAGGACGGTCTGCAGCAACCGAGCGGTCTTATAGCTATTAATTCATTTTTAACCTGTACGCAAAAAGACATTTTTTATCTCCGTTCTGCCAACAAGGTCGGCAAAATCAAACTATAATATGCCCTAGAATCACTATTTTTGAATATCGCGGTGGGTAACCACACAGTCAAAATTTTTCTCCTTTAAATGCTTCCCGATAAGCTCAGCGAAGGTTACCGATCGGTGCTTACCACCGGTGCAGCCAAAAGCTATCGTAAGCTGGGATTTACCCTCTTTCAGATAGAGAGGAACGGCGCAATCTATAAAGCTTATAAGGTTTTTGAAAAAGTTTTTGCTGTCATCACTTTCCATAACATATTCTCTAACCTCGCTGTCAAGCCCCGTTTTGGGCTTTAGTTCGGCTATATAAAACGGATTTGGCAGACAGCGCACATCTATCACAAGGTCGGCCTCTGTGTCAGAGCCATACTTAAACCCAAATGATTTACACTGAATTTTAAGCCCGCCTCCTGCGCCCACAGAAAAAATAGCAGACAATTTAACCTTTAGCTGAGAAACCGATATGTAGCTTGTATCAATAACATAATCCGCCAAAACACGAATATTGTTTATAAGCCGGCGTTCCTCTTCTACTGCGTCGGCCAACGACGCGGCGCCTCCCGAAAGGGGATGAGAACGCCGATTTTCCTTATATCTGCGAATAAGAACTTCATCATAAGCGTCAAGAAAAAGCAACTTAAGCTCGACACCACTTGCTTTTAGCTCGGATATCACACCGAAAAGCTCTGAGAACATTTCTCCCCCTCTGGCATCGGTTATAACCGCTATCCGCTCAAAACGATTTGAGCCCAGCTTTGAAAGTTCCACAAATGAGGGGATAATTGAGGGCGGGATATTGTCGACACAGTAAAAGCCCATATCCTCAAGCGCATTTGCAGCCTGAGTTTTCCCTGCACCGGACATTCCGGTAACAATAAGCAGTTGCATTATAAGTCCAGCCCTCACTCTCTGCCCACAAATATCACTTCCGGCTCCAGCCGAATCTTGTCGGCCTTATAGACCGTATCGGCAACATAATCTATCAGTTTCCGCACATCTTCGCTTGTAGCGTTTTTATAATTTATTATAAATCCTGCGTGCTTCTCACTAACCTGAGCTCCGCCGACAGTTGCCCCTTTAAGGGCATTTTTTTCTATCAAAGCCCCCGCAAAATGACCCTCAGGGCGTTTGAAAGTGCTGCCGGCGCTCGGATACTCAAGCGGCTGCTTTTGGCGCCTGCGACTCATAAAATCATCCATATTTTGGCAAATATCAGCACTTGAGCCTTTAGCGAGCTTTAAAAAAACTCTGGTAATTATCATTGAGCCTTTTTTAAATATGCTTGTTCTGTAACCAAGCAGCATTTCGTTAAGTGTGATTGTTTTTAGCTCGCCGCTTTCGGTCATATATTCTGCCTTTTCCACCACCTGCGACATTTCGCCGCCGTAGGCTCCGGCATTCATATAAAGTGCCCCGCCGATAGTTCCGGGTATTCCATAGGCAAACTCAAGGCCCTTAAGCGAGTTTTGCTGCGCCGTGACACAAACCGCCGCAAGGGATGCTCCCGCGTCGGCCACTATATAATCGCCGTCAACATCGACCTTCGACATTCCAACAAGGCTTATAACCACACCCTCTATCCCCTTATCAGAAACCAAGAGGTTAGAGCCCTTGCCCAATATAAAGTAAGGGATTTTGAGCTCACTTAGCTTTGAAACAAGGCAGCAAAGCGCCTCTTTTGTGTCTACCGTCACAAAATAATCTGCCGGCCCGCCTATTTTGAAGCTTGTGTGATTACGCATAGGCTCATCAATTTTGAATTTTATATCATTTTTAGCGCAAAATTCTTCAAAAGCACTAATTTTCATATTAGACCTCTATTTATATAAATTGCAAATATATGCTGCGCCGATAATACCGGCATCATTGCCAAGCGAGGCTACATTTATCTCGGTTTTTCGGTCTACATTGCGAGCGTAATTCTCACCCTCAACATACTCCCTTATCGGCAACACGAGATTATCACCCTCTTTAGAAATGCCACCGCCAATGCACACTACATCAGGCTGGAAAATATTGATAAGATTGGTTATACCAAGCGCTATATAGTCAACATATTTGTCTACCACACGCTTAGCTACGGAATCACCACCCCGCATAGCATCAAAAGCGGTTCTGCCGTTGACAGCATCAATATTATTATCACACATCTGCCAAAGAAGTGATTTCGGGTATCTTACCATAGCCTGCTTTGTCTGGCGGATAAGCGCTGTTGCCGAAGCATAGGCCTCCCAGCAACCCTGACGGCCGCAATTGCACATCTCACCATCCATCTCAATAACCATGTGTCCTAATTCCCCGCCGGCATAGTTAGAACCGGTGTATATTTTGCCGTCTAGTATAATTCCTCCGCCGACACCGGTGCCTAGGGTTATTAAAATAAAGTTTTTATTTCCGGCGCCTGAGCCTGCAATAAACTCTCCATAAGCCGCAGCGTTGGCATCATTTTCAAGATAAAAATCAATACCTGTGCGCTCCTTTAGCATCTGCGCCATAGGAACATTCAAAAACCTAAGATTGTCGCAAAAGTAGACCATGCCGCTGTCGGGGTCAACCGATCCCGGAACTCCCACTCCTGCGGCTTCTATTTCGGTTTTCCCTATACCTGCCTCTCCCATTGCTTCCAATGCGGCGGCGGCCATATCGTCAAGTATCTCTGCTGCGGGGCGCCCGGCATTGGTTTTTCTCTCCGCTGTGGCAACGATGTTATAATTCTCATCCACCACTCCTGCAACAATATTGGTGCCTCCCAGGTCAATTCCTAATTTATACACTCATTACGCTCCTAACTTCAAAAGGGATCCACATTCACACTCTCGGATTTTGAGGACACATCATCGGTCATTCCAAGCCTGTTAAGCAGATCTTCAGCCGCATTGTAACCTAGCTTTTTCTGGCGGCTGTTCATAGCCGCAACCTCGATTATGACCGCAAGATTGCGCCCCGGTTTTACCGGAATAGTAAGTGACGGAATCTCAAGATTAAGAATTTCGGTTGTTTGATTTTCAAGACCCATCCTATCGTAAACTTTATTTATATCCCATTGTTCAAGATTTATTACAAGATCGATCTTTTCGGTCAGTTTTACGGCGCCCGCGCCGAAAATACGGCTCGCATTAATAATGCCTATGCCTCTCAACTCAATAAAATGCCTTATATTATCGGGAGCTGTTCCCACAAGCGACTTATTGGAAACTCGCCTTATCTCTACAGCATCATCCGCTATAAGGCGGTGGCCTCTTT
This sequence comes from Acutalibacteraceae bacterium, assembly GCA_045656665.1. GTDB lineage: Bacteria > Bacillota > Clostridia > Oscillospirales > Acutalibacteraceae > UBA737. Next base: position 21,260 of record JAZORP010000005.1, read on the forward strand.
TAACAAGCTCTATAGCCGTTTCACTTTTACCGACACCGCTTTCTCCAAGCAGCAGTATACCCTCACCATAAACCTCAACAAGCACTCCGTGACGGGTTACTCTGGGAGCTAAGTGCAGGTTAAGAAAAGCGATGAGCGCGGCGGTGAAGTCTGATGTTGACTCAGTGCTTCTTAGCAGCGGAACACCATACTTTTGAGCCATTTCGATATACATATCGTCTATACTGAGACCTCGGCATATTACAACGGCCGCAGGCTTTCTTGAAAAAAAGTCATCAAGGCGCTTTCTGGCTTTTTCCACAGTGAAGTTCTTTAAAAAGCTTTCCTCGCTCTTGCCGATTATCTGTATACGATTTTGATCAAAAAATTCATAATACCCTGCCATCTGTAGCCCAGGGCGGTTAACCTCGGCAATAGATACCATAATATCGTTATTTTCTTCAGGCAGATTCAGAATTTCCAAAGAAAATTCTGAAATTATTTTTTTTAGCGACACCTTAAAATTTGAATGCATCTGAGTACCTCCTTAAAAGCAGTATACCTTTATATCTAATTATAATATATCTATAGGCAAATTGTAAAGGTTTTTTAGACTTTTAAGCATTTTAAAAAGCGGCGCACGGTAATCAAAGCCCGCGCGCCGCTCAAATTCGAAAATTTTCTTAGATTATTCTCACCTTTATAACACCATCAATACCGGCTATCTCATCTGCTACCGCAGATGTGTCAGCCTCTCCGATATCAAGCATTGTGTATGCATAATCTCCGCGAGATTTATTAAGCAGATTTTCGATATTAACATTGTCATTTGCAAAAATCGCTGTGATAGCGGTGAGCATGTTCGGGATGTTCTTGTGGATAACGCAAACACGGTTTTTGCCGCTTCTGGGCATGGTTATCTCAGGCAGATTAACAGAATTCACGATATTTCCGTTTTCGATGTAATCGATGAGTTCTTTAGCGGCCATGCTTGCGCAGTTGTCCTCAGACTCGGGTGTGGAAGCGCCCAAGTGCGGGATTGCAATAACACCGTCAACATCAAGCACCTTTTCTGTCGGGAAATCGGTGACATAAGACGCAACCTTTCCGGACTCCAAAGCAGCAAGCAGCGCATCATCATTAACAAGCCCTGCTCTGGAGAAGTTGAGAATACGGACACCGTCCTTCATCTTGGCAATTGTATCTGTATTCACTAAATTCTTTGTGCTATCAGTAAGGGGCACATGTATGGTGATGTAATCACATTTTGCAAAAATTTCGTTGATATCGTTGATATAAACAGCATTGTGATTAAGGTTCCAAGCCGATTTAACCGAGAGATAGGGGTCATAACCATAAACCTTCATGCCGAGATGGTTAGCGGCATTTGCCACCATAACACCGATAGCGCCAAGGCCTATAACGCCCAAAGCTTTACCCTTGATTTCAGGACCTGCAAATGCGCTCTTGCCTTTTTCAACCAGCTTACCGACCTCTGCACCGTTGCCCTTTAAGGTCTTGGCCCACTCAATGCCCGATATTACACGGCGGGAGGAAATAAGCAAACCTGCAATAACAAGCTCTTTAACAGCGTTTGCATTAGCGCCGGGTGTGTTGAAAACAACTATACCCTGCTCTGAGCAACGCTCAATCGGGATATTATTAGTGCCGGCGCCTGCTCGGGCAATAGCCTTTAAGGTTTTGGGGAACTGCTCTTCATGAAGCGCAGCAGAACGAACTATCGCGCCATCGGCATTTTCAACCTCATCGCCTATAGTGTATTTATCGTCAAAAACCTCAAGACCGCTTTTTGAAATTTTATTGTAGGTTTTAATTTTAAACATTACGCATTCTCCTCCTCAAACTTCTTCATAAACTCTACCAGCTTTTGAACGCCCTCAATAGGCATAGCATTGTAGATAGAAGCTCTCATTCCGCCAACAGAACGGTGACCCTTGATATTAACGAAGCCAGCTTTCTTGGCCTCAGCAACAAATTTAGCATCAAGCTCATCGTTGCCGGTGACAAAAGGAACATTCATAAGTGAACGGTCCTCAGGAACAACAGTCCCCTTAAAAAGCTTGCTGCTGTCAAGGAAATCATAAAGCACCTTAGCTTTCTTCTCGTTAAGCTCCTTCATAGCCTCAAGACCGCCCATCTTCTTTATCCACTTGAAGGTAAGCCCTGCAATATAGATGGTGTAGCAAGGCGGTGTATTAAACATTGAGCCGTTATCAGCGTGGGTCTGATAGTTAAGCATCGTGGGAGTTATATCCATAGCGTTGCCTATAAGGTCCTTGCGAATAATCACAATGGTGACACCCGCAGGAGCAACATTCTTCTGGGCGCCGGCATAAAGCATACCAAACTTTGAAACATCAATAGGCTCTGACAAAATGCAGCTGGAAATATCAGCCACCAGCGGAACGTCACCTGTGTCGGGAAGGGTGGGATATTTTGTTCCGTAAATGGTGTTGTTCATACAAATGTGAACATAATCAGCCTCAGGGTCAAAATCGGCAGCGGTTGTCTTAGGAATATAGCTGAAGGTCTTATCCTTAGAGGATGCAACCTCGCGAGCAGCGCCGTAGCGAGCAGCCTCTTTATAAGCCTTATTAGCCCATTGGCCGGTAATGATATAGTCAGCCTTGCCGTTTTTGGTCATAAGATTAAGCGGAACCATTGCAAACTGGGTAGATGCGCCGCCCTGCAGGAACAAAACCTCATAGTCATCAGGAATATTCATTATCTCTCTGAGGTTAGCTTCAGCCTCATCGATTATTGCCTGATATTCTTTCGAGCGGTGGGACATCTCCATAACAGATTGACCGCTCTCGCCGTACTCCATCATTTCTGCGGCCGCAGTTTTCAAAACCTCCTCAGGGAGCATTGACGGGCCTGCGCTGAAATTATAAACTCTTGCCATAAATAAAACCTCCGAAATATAATTCTTAATGTGTTTGCTCAAGACCGAAAGCCTCCAAGCATTAATATGCATTACATTATATTAAATAAAGGCTGTATTGTCAATACGATTGTTAAATATTTGACATACTTTTTCAAGTTTTTTCAATTCCTCGTGAAATTTTTGTTATAATTTTAACAATGTCGCTTGTCGCCCCCCCTCTTTTTATATAAAAAAGCGAATGCAGTTTGTACTGCATTCGCTTTTGAAAAACATTTATAAATTACATTTTTGCAAGATTTGCTTTGAGGTTTTCAAGCTGCTCGCGAAGCTCATCGGGAAGTCTGTCGCCAAACTTCTTGTAGTGCTCCTCGATTTCCTCTGCTTCCTTAGTCCAAACATCCTTGTCAACCTTAAGGATGGATTCGAGTGTATCTCTGTCCATATCAAGGTCGGTAAGATCGATATCTTCCGGCTTCGGAACATAGCCGATAGCAGTCTCTGTTGCGTCAGCTTTACCCTCACAACGGTCGATTATCCAGTTAAGAACTCTCATATTGTCACCAAATCCGGGCCAGATGAAGTTACCCTCATCATCGGTGCGGAACCAGTTGACATTGAAAATCTTGGGAGCCTTGTCGCCAAGCTTCTCGCCCATCTCGAGCCAGTGCTTGAAGTAGTCGCCCATGTGATATCCGCAGAAAGGCAACATAGCCATAGGATCGCGGCGAACAACACCGACGGCGCCTGCAGCTGCCGCAGTAGTCTCAGAAGCCATTGCCGAGCCTACAAACACGCCGTTAACCCAATCCTTTGATTGATATACAAGCGGTGCGCACTTAGCGCGGCGGCCACCGAAGATGATTGCAGAGATTGGAACGCCTGCACCCTTATCAAACTCCTCTGAAATGCAGGGGCAGTTTGCAGCAGGAGCAGTAAAGCGAGAGTTCGGATGAGCTGCGCAGGTGGACTTGTCAGCCTTATTGAACTTAGCAGGATCCCACGGATTGCCCTTCCAATCAAGCGCATTTTCGGGCAGATTTTTGTTGAGACCCTCCCACCAAACGGTGTTATCATTAAGGTCAAGCGCAACATTTGTAAAGATAGTGTCCTTCTTGGTGCTCTCAAGAGCGTTGAAATTAGAGTGCTCGTTAGTTCCGGGAGCAACGCCGAAGAAGCCATTCTCGGGGTTGATAGCATAAAGTCTTCCGTCGGGGCCTATTTTCATCCAGGAAATATCATCGCCGACAGTCCAAATCTTATAGCCCTTCTTGCGCAGATACTCAGGCGGAATAAGCATTGCCAGATTGGTCTTTCCGCAAGCAGACGGGAAAGCCGCCGCAACGTACTTAACCTCGCCCTTGGGATTCTGAAGCCCTAAGATGAGCATGTGCTCAGCCATCCAGCCTTCCTTCCAACCCTGATAGGAAGCTATGCGAAGCGCAAAGCACTTTTTACCGAGAAGAACATTTCCGCCGTAGCCGGAATTAACCGAAATAATAGTGTTATCCTCGGGGAAATGGCAGATATAACGGTTCTCAGGGTCGATATCGCATCTTGAATGCAAACCTCTTACCCAGTCGTTACTGTCACCAAGAACCTCAAGAACCTTAAGGCTCACTCTGGTCATTATAAGCATATTGAGAACAACATATACAGAATCGGTAACTTCAATACCAACCTTAGCAAGCGGCGAACCGATGGGGCCCATGGAATAAGGGATAACATACATTGTGCGGCCCTTGTAGCTACCGCGAGCTATCTTATAAAGCTTTTCATACATTTCCTGAGGGTCACACCAATTGTTTGTGGGGCCTGCATTCTCCTTGGTTTTGGAGCAGATGAAGGTGCGGTCCTCAACACGGGCAACGTCATTAGGATTAGTGCGATGCAGATAACAGCCGGGGAGCTTTTCCTGATTGAGCTTCGTAAGCTCACCTAAAGCCACAGCCTCTTCGCGAAGAGCCTCTCTCTGCTCATCGCTTCCGTCAATCCAGACAACCTTGTCGGGAGTGAGGAGTTCTTTCATCTCATCAAGCCATTTGTTAACTGTTACATTGGCAGTCATTTTCGGTTCTCCTTTTGTTAAAACAATTTTTTCCTTATGAATTATACCGCAAGTGGTGCCAAAAAGCAATATTATTTATTGAAAAATTAACAATATTTTCAAAAACTGCGGTTCTCATCACTTTATTATCAGCATATTTCATTAGAATATTGACATAAATAAAAAAAAGAATTAAACTATAACTGTAGAATGGGGAGGTTTAAATATGAAAGACGGTTTTATCAAGGTTGCGGCCGGTATGCCTGAGGTTACCCTTGCAAACCCCGCCGCCAATGCCCAAAGCATAAAGGCGCTCATTTCAAAGGCAGATGAGCTTCGGGTCAATCTCTTAGTTTTGCCAGAGCTATGCATCACAGGATTCACCTGTGGGGATCTGTTTTTTAATGACGCTCTAATTAAAGCTTCATATAACGCTCTTTTAAAAATTGCAGATTTCACAAAGGGCAAATATCCCTTAACCATTGTTGGCGCACCTATAAAATACCAATCAAGGCTTTATAATTGCGCCGTTGTTTTGCAGGATGGCAAAATCCTTGGAGCAATGCCAAAGTCGTTCATTCAAGGTCTCGATGGTTTTAATGAGAAAAGGCAGTTTTGTTCGGGTGACGAAATTCCCGACAACACCTACTTAAATATTGCAAATGCAAACATCCCCTTTGGCAAAAATCTTATATTCCGCCACTTAGATATGCCTGAGTTCACCTTCTCGGCAGCAATAGGGGAGGAGCTATTCTCACCCTCCACCTTTGGCATGACTAAGGCTTTTTGGGGAGCCGCCGTTATCGCAAATCTTGCCGCTTCTGCAGAAACGGTGGGAAAATCAAAGCTTCATCACAATTTGATTTCCGCCACCTGCGAAATGCTTACTTGCGGATGCGTTTATGCGGGGGCAGGTGTTGGCGAATCTTCTCAGGACGCTGTTTTTTCAGGCCGTAGCTTTATATATGAAAAAGATGAACTTCTCGTAGAAAACAAGCCCTTTGAGGGCAAGGATATGATAGTCAGCGAAATCGACCTTAAAAAGATTTCTCACGACCGTCAAAACAATATGGCTGATTGCCTGTTGCCGAATTTGAAGAATATCCCTTTCTGTCAGGATATGATAGAAACCTCCCTCACCCGTCCGTTCGCCAAAAATCCCTTTGTTCCAAAATCTCAGAACGATTTGAATGCAAGAGCCGAGCTTGTTCTGCAGATTCAGTCAAACGGATTAGCCAGAAGACTTTCTCACACTAAATCCAAAACTGCGGTTATAGGGATTTCAGGCGGGCTTGACAGTACATTGGCTTTACTCGTAGCCGTTCGTGCGATGAAGCTGCTCGGCCGCCCCGCCACCGATATCTCGGCAGTCACCATGCCCTGCTTCGGCACTACCGACCGCACCCGTTCAAACTCGGAAACACTCTGCCGCCTTTTGGGTGTGTCTTTCAGAGAAATCAATATCTCAGATTCGGTAAAACAGCATTTTGCCGATATAGGCCAGAGCCAAACCAACTATAATGTTGCATACGAAAACTCTCAGGCCAGAGAGCGCACTCAGGTTCTTATGGATGTTGCTAATATTGAAAACGGTCTTGTCATAGGAACTGGTGACCTTTCGGAATTAGCCCTAGGCTGGGCAACCTACAATGGGGACCATATGTCAATGTACTCGGTCAACGCATCTGTGCCGAAAACCCTTATAAGGCATATCGTGCGCTATGAAGCCCAAAACTCTGCTGACGAGCTGAAAGCGGTGCTGATGGACATTCTTGACACCCCCGTTTCCCCCGAGCTTCTCCCCGCCGACGGCGAGGGTAAAATCGCCCAAAAAACCGAAGACCTTGTCGGCCCTTATGAGCTGCACGACTTCTTTTTATACCACACACTTGGCGGGAAGTCCCCAGGAAAGATATTTCGTTTGGCATCCTCCTGCTTTAGTGAGTATGACAAAAAAACCATTCTCCATTGGCTCACCGTTTTCACAAGGCGATTTTTCTCTCAGCAGTTCAAACGCTCCTGCCTGCCGGACGGGCCGGCCGTGGGCTCTTTGACCCTCTCCCCCAGAGGCGGTCTGCAAATGCCTACCGATGCCTGCTCCTCACTTTGGCTGAAAGAACTCGAAAGCCTAAGCTGTGAACTTTAATCAATTTTAAAAGCTGTTGCAAATTCTAAAATTTGCAACAGCTTTTTCTTTATGCCTTTTTTATTGAAGCGAGTCAAAATAGCCGCAGCTTTGGCCCACTTCCTTTTCAATCGTTTTTATTCTGCGGTTTAAATTATATAGCTTTTCTTCCATCACAGGTATTTTTGAGGTTGCAGAAGTGTGGGCCTCCACCCTTTTCTCCAACTGCTCCAAACGGTATTGTGTCAGCTTTCCCGAAGCTATTATACCGCCGGCAGTGCCGATGAGGGTGCCCGCAAAGGAAATCAAAGCCACTATTACCGTGCTTTCCATAATTCACTTCCCACTGTATTTTAAAAGTTCTTCTCTTTCTCTAGCGCCAATCAGCCGCTCATCAAAAAGCGATGTGTAGGAGAAAAAGGCATATCCCATTACCGCGCTATCCTCAAAGCAAAGGCTTGCCTGTCGGCATATCACCTTGGAACCGCTTTCCCATTCCGTTCGGTCGGGCTCGTTGTCGGTTGCTATTTTATAGGTTGCAAGCCCGATGGCAAGCCCCACCTCGGGATTACTCCTCCCAAGCTCTTTCCATTCCGCAAGCAGGGTATCAAACTTATATTCTTCAAGCGGATAATCAAAACCGAAATAGAGTTGTGGGATTATATAATCCACACACCCGCTCTCAACCCAATTTTTAACATCTGCATACATCTCTTGGAAATTTTTATCTATCGATGCGGCGGGGCTTATTGAGAACAAAATATCCTTGTCTGCGAATTTTACAGCCGTGTAGCATCCGCTTATAAGCGCGTTTACATTTGCTCTCCGCCAATCGTCGAGTAAAAGCGGATTTTCACATTCTCTTTTATAGTTTTCATAGCTTTGACTGTCAAAAGCGGCATCGGTCGTGGGGTAAAAATAATCGTCAAAATGTATTCCGTCCACATCATAGTTAGCTATTATTTCCCTTATACCGTCAATAACCAGCTTGCGAACCTCTGCTTCGGCAGGGTTGAGATAAATTCCATCAGAAATACAAACATTAACATCGTTCTCCGCCACCCCGTCGTTGAGCCACTTATAAGCCGGACTCCCACTCGGCAACGCATTCGTATTACAAGACGATGTGAGCACCCTGTAAGGATTGATCCAAGCGTGCACCCTAATCTCGCTTTGATGAAAAGCTTCAATCATTTTTGCAAAAACATCATAATCATACTTCTCAACCGATGTTACAAGCGGAAAATATTCTGATTTAAAAAGTGAATCGCAATATGACCTTACATGTATGTAAACATCTGTTATTTCTAAGCTTTTACAGTTTGAAACAACCTCTTCAAGCTCTGCTTCAAATCCCTTTTGTGAATCTAACATACCATTTATTTCGCTAAAGGATATCCACACCCCGCTAACCGAAATGCTGCCCTGCATTTCGCCATCTCCCTGCTCATCCCTTCCGAAATCAAGCGGCGCACAAGAGCAAGATATAAACAGCACGCTCAAAATCAATATACAGATTATAAACCTCTTCATAACCTTCTCCTTTTACTTAGGCGCTCTTATTATAAATAATATATGTCGGCTTCACCCGTAGCTATTCCTTTATCAGATTCAAGGGTTATGTAAACCGAATCTTCGCCATACATATTCGGTATCAGTTCAACGATATTTTCGCTTCCCTCCAAAAGGTGAGCCTCGTCTAAACAAAACTTGCTGACAGCCCCTCTGCTTCCAATCCCGATTTTAATTTTCGAGCTTGCATAAAGGTCTAATATCACGCGGTTTATCCGCTTTTTAGTTCCCTTGTTTGACAAAGCAAAGCTTTTGGTTTTAAGCGCACATTCAATATCTTTTGAAACCTCGGTCTCGTTTCCGATAGAGCCCTCAAGTATAATATCTCGTTCTCCTTGGAGGGCTGCAGTATAACAAACCCCCGTCTCACTTCCTTTGCACAATAGGAAAAATTTCTCTAAGAAAGCGGTCAAACCGACTATCTCAACCTCAGGCGGGAACTCCCAAAAATACCACACAGGGGTTTTATTACTGTAATCCATTATAGCCGCTTTTCTTCCGCAGCTCAACAGATATTTATTTCCTGATAAAACGGCTTGTGTCTCACCGCCCGAAAGTTCACTCTTTAAATAAGGCTCCGCCTCTTTGGAAAGCAGCTCTGCCTTTCCGGACGAGGATGATAAAATGTATACGTTGCCATCGTCGGCCTGCCATATTGGTTGATTTTCATAAAAATCTATAGTAGCCCCGTTTTTACAGCCGATTTTATTGCTTAAATTGGTTATTTTATAGCTGCCCGTTTCTTTAAATATAGTTCCGTTATCAGGAAGCAGGGCAGTTTTGTTAATTTCTGCGCCCTCAACCTTTTCAACCTTATAAACATGCGTCGCTTTAAAAAGGTAGAACTTCCCTTGGGCCGTTCCAATTGCCGTCACGGCAGAATTAGCCGACCCTACTACGTTGTCGTTTATAAGGGGAAAATAAAGCGGGTTATCATATTTGGCAGTATATATTCGGCCTGTCTCCAATCCGCCCGAAAGTATGATGTCTGAACCTGAAGATTTGCTTAATGTCGAAGACGCAACCGCATCAAACCCGCCTGCAATCTCTTTTCTTGCCATGATCCTTATGTTGTTTTCGCTGTACATACTCATTAACGGTATCGCGCAATCATTTCCCGATTCATTGGTGAAATAAACCGTGCCCTTCTCTCTGTCAACATTCATTGTCACCTTTGCGCCCATAAATATTTCGGTTTTTGAGGTTTCGCCCCCATAAACCATCCATTCAATATAGCTGTTCAGGTTGTAATGTATTCTGCAGGTGACGGTTGAGTTATCTATTCTCAAAAACGGCAACCTAAAGGAATTCGAATATCCATCCGAGGTATAATACGCATAAAAATTTCCATTCAGCATATTAAGCGCCTCTAATGTGGTGGGGCTTTTAGCCGAAACCTGCCCGCTCATTTTTGCAAACTCATATTTGTTTCCTCTGCCGTTTATATAAACCGTAGGTATATAATATCCGTAGCTTGGCTGCCATTCTCCTAAATGGGCGCTTGATTCATATATCGCATAGTAAACCTGCGAAGGCGCTTCTCTGTTGTAGAGTTTAACAAGAGCAAAAATTCCCCCTCCGTTATGGGGAGCACCCGCAAAAAATGTCACATTTTCCGGACAGTAAAACGTCGAATCGTCAAGCCTTCCGAAATGCAGATACCCTATAGATGCGGCCTTGCCCGACGAACCTACTAAATATACATAGCATAAGCAATGTGAGTTCGATGTAATAACCTCCTCCGTAGCTATGCGTTTACATTCTCCTTCGTGATAAACCTCAGTGTCGGTCATTTTAACCTTATAATCGTCTGCAAAGCTTGTCATCTTTGCAGAAAGCAGTCGGTCGAGGCCGCCCCTGAGACCGGGCCTTGTTTTGAGCTTTCCTTCCGAAAACCAAATATTTTTCCCCTCTGCCAGCTGCCGGTCACCAATATTGCCGGGCAGCTGTGAAAGATTAATCCCACCCGATGCTATCGGTATATGCAAAATCTTCTCTTTTTCTTTTTTCAACGAGCTGTACTTCATCAACTCACCCCGCTCTCGGCAACCGGCAACATATCCACCACCCTATCATTACAGGAAAGCAGACCGGCTCTTTTGGAATTGTAGATTTCGGTGAAGATTCGGTTTTTCTCTCCGTCGCCCTCATTCAAAGCTAAAAGCATAGCTGCTCCGCAGCAAATTGCTTCCTCGGTTTGAAGGTCATTTGTAATTTCCTCAGAAAGGCTGGAAGCAGGCGGCAGCTTCAAATCGGCGCAAATCTGATTTATCGCTTCAAGGGCTCTTTCTAAAAGCTTTTGGTCCTTACTTTCGTTGTACCCAAGCCTTGCGATAACCTTTTTGTATATTTTATACCCGCTCATCTTCGCTCACCTCCGCCTTTTCCTCTAAAAGAGCTTTTATATCTGGAACAGTGCCCTCTGGCAAACGTTCCAAAAATTGCCTGCGGTCAATAATGCCTTTTTCATACAAGGTTACAAGCACCTCCATGCGCTCACGTTCGCTGTAAACCGAGGTGTTGCTGATATCTACCTTAGCCGCAACAACAAGATTTTTATAACGGCCGCCGTCAAATGGTATATATCTGCTGCCATCGGCATCCTCTGCCTTTATCCATCTTTTGCCGTAGTATGTTACCCAAAAATCCACCCAGATTCGCGATACATCCTCAATAAAGGTATAAAACCTGCTCTTTATAGTCTGCAGCGGCATTAACGCGGCATTTCGCATTGTTGCCAAGGCCGAGGCGTTGTCCGCCCTACTGTCACCCAAGGCAACCTCGTTTGCGCCGCTTTGGGTCATCGTGTTTTCAATAAGCGTGTTGATGCTGCTGTCAAAATCTTTTATAAAGGTTGGCGGAGAAATGTATTTCACCGCTCCGGCTACATCCTCGTTACTGCCGAAAACCTTTATTATCTGGCCGGGCTCGTTGGTTATTTTATCTGTCACCGTGTCTCCGTTAACAAGCATTATCGGCATACCGGTGGTCATGGCCGACCATACATTTGCCGTAATCATTCGATTAATAGCAATCTGATTAGGTATTAGATATGTCACTTCGCTCTCACCGTAAACAGAGTTGGTCTTTCTCTCCCAACGGAAGACCGCCAACGGATAAAGCCGCAGCCTTGTATCAAAACTCGGCCTTACAACGGCATTTTCGGTCACCTTTAAAGCCTTGATAGTGTAGCTCCCGTCCTTTTTATACTCCTTATAAAGCTTTGTTATCACGGTAACCTTACCATTTTCTTTCGCCTCTTCGATAAGTCTTAGAGTCGCTATGTCGGCACCGGCAAGCCTTGCTTCTCTCAGCACGCTTTCGCAGTCACGGCAGCTGGATATTATAATAAAGGGTTGGTTTTGCACATCCTCACAATAAGGATCTCCAAAAACTATATCCTTAATATCCAAAATCTCACAGCAAATATCTCCTTTAATCCTCACGCTTTTCTCAAGGTCTACATAAAGCCCCATTTCAACCGAGGAATCCCAATAAGTGTAAAGCACTGAAGTGCCGCTTATGTATGCATTTCTAAGCACCCTCTCATTAAGGTCAGAGAGCTTCACTCTTTCTGCTGTAACCTTGTAGTAATCACCAAATGCCGACATAATATAATTTATTTCCTCATCTGTCGGAAGCTTTGCTGAAAATTCAAAGTTACCCCTCTTTGAAAGCCCATTCTTTTCACCCGAATAACTCGGTATCCCCTCGGCCGAAAATGTGACGGCTGTCGGCGTGTTCAAAACCTGAGCAATTTTATAGTCACCTATTCTTTTGATGACGTTATGCCGCACAAGCGGTCTGTCATTTCCGCATTTCGCGCCATGCCATTGGTCACCTATGTAAAACCTCTCGTTTATACGGCTCTGCTCAAACAAACCCCTGTTCCCTATCGCAGATTTAAAATCACAGCCCTCTCGGTATTCATTAAAAATATCTTTAGGTTCAAGTCTCATAATAATCACCATTTCCTTTCAGGCGCAAACAATTCAAATTTACTTAATTTTAATGTTTGCGCCATAAAACCTTAATCTCAAAAGGTCCGCCTCGGCTTTACTTTTGACCGAAGCGGACCCATTTTTAATACAATTCGGTACCGTTAGTAATTAATTGATTTCAACTGTGATAACATCACTGTCTACGCCGGCAATACCGTCAACAGTGATTTTTGCGAAGAAGTAATGCTTGCCGGCCTCAAGATCTTGCGGGAGCTTGTATTCGTTAGCTACTGCGCCTGCTATCTTAACTGCAGAGTCCTTGTCTGCAGTTTTGCAGGAATACCACTGGTAGCTAAGCTCTCCTGCGCTTTCTGCAGTAATGCTCAAGGTGGCGGTATCTCCCTCGGAAATCGAGATGTCCTCGCTGATAGCGGTAATAGCAACCTCAGGTGATACCCATGCCCAAACCGCATCCAAGCCGCTCTTTTTAACAAACACATCATAGTAAATGCGATAGTCAAACTTGTATGCATCTGCATCAAGATTCTGCTCGGGGGTGAAGATGCGCATCTTCTCGGTCTTTTTAACAAGATGAGCGCCTCTCTTGGGGCAAACCATCATATATGTCTCTCTGGTGCTGTCGGCAGGAGTAAAGCCGCCTATGCCGGTATCCGAAAACTCATAACCGGTTTTCATACGCTCCGAAACCACCGGAATTATAGCCACTCCGTTAATAGACTTAACCTTAAGGTCAACATTTCCCTGCTTAAAGTCGGAAACGGTTATCATCTTGGAAATTTCGGTGGAATTTTGAAGAGCTGCAAACATGTAGCTGTCTATGAAAGCTACTAACTCCTCATCATAGCCCACCACAGCCTGAACTTCGCTGATAAGGCGGCAAAGAGCTTCATAGGGCTTTGTAACATCACCTTCTATCACATTGGATCTCGCAACCGCAAGTGAAGAAAGCTTTGAAAGCACATAAGCGTCACACTCGGGAACAACCTTTGTGCGAACATATTCACCTAAGATCTTGCCCGCAAGGTTTGCGATCCCTGTTTCGGACATATCCTCGCGGTCAATCTGCAAAGAGCGGGCGCGATCCATCTTCATTGTGTAAGAGGTGTTTGAAACGGTTATTGCTCCTCTGGAAAAACCTGTGTCGCGGTCGTAATTTGTCAGCCCGTAAAAGTCAATGTCGGGGATAATAACAGTTTTAGCGCCTACAAACTTTGTTGCCAAAGCATTGTCGGCAAAAAAACCGACAGCGCTTTTCTGTTCAAACATTCTGTCAAGCTCATCAGAATATCTTGTTGCATTTTCTATTGAATTGATTGCCATTTTTTATCCTTCTTTCTTTTAATTGCTTTATCGCCAAAGTCCTTTAAGGAATTCGGCGGTTTCGGGGTTTATGGCCCCTGTTTGATTCACCTGAGAACCGAGGCTTGAGCCCTCACTCGCTTTTTGTCGCTTTGCCGCCTCATTAATACGCTTTTTCTCAGCTAAACGGTATCTTAAATACTCATCAAGCAGCGCTCTGCCGTTCAGTTTTGCTTTTTCAACCACCTGCTCGGGCAGCTCTTCAATCCGTTTTATTTCCGGAAACTGCTCATTCAGTTCTTCGAAACCTAAGGTGTCTCCGGGACAGACATTTTCCTCAAATCTGGCAATATGCTCTGCCAAAGCCTCGTTGCCATCGTACTGCTCGGCCAATTCCTGCTTCCTTTTGAGGAATGTGTCAGATTTAAGCTCCTCTAAGAACTGTGAAACATTTTTGCCGCTTTTTGAAGCCAGATTTTTGAGTGTTTCATAGTATTCGCTGATAGCGTCAAACTTCATCCCCTTTTGAGCAAGCTCAGAAGCCTGCTCTACAGTGAGATTTTTAATTTCTTTATTAAACTTCACAGGGATAAGAATTTCCTCGGTTTTATTAGGTGTGGTGTCCTTTTTCTCCTCGGCCTCTATTTCCCTTTCTGCCTGTGGTGAGGCATTTGTTGTTAATTCCTTATTTTCTGTCATAAAGCTTTCCTTTCAGCATTTTTTTGTTAGAACAATGCAAATTCACTACTGCTCGCTACCGTCATAATCTAAAAAATTGCGGTATTCTTCTGTCAGCTCGTATGCGTCATACTCGCTCATTTTTTTGGGCTCGATTGTTAAAGGCGGCATCTTAGCTCCACCGAAAAACATTCCCACCAAAAATGAAGCCACCGCAATAAAAAGCAGTGCAAAAACGGTCATACATCCCAACCTCCGTTAAAATCGTCGCGGCTGATATCCGCGCTTTCTTCCCTGCGGGATTTACTTTCTTTCACAGGATGAAAAAACTTTACATCTGCAAATGCATACCGCAGGGCATCGCATAGGTGATTATCCGAGTCACGGGGACAGCGTTGTCCTCGTTCATTTCGCCGCTCATCGTAAACATAGGTTGAAAGCTCCCTTATCATATTCACGCACGACGGATCGACCGTGATTCGATATTCACTGATAGCGGATATCCCGTTAAGTATGCTGTCACGCCCTTTGAGAGACGGGGTTATCCGTCCAATACCTAGTCGTTTTAGGTCATCGTTCGATTTGGGCTCGGCGCAATCTGCCCGTATACGCTCCTTTGCAAACCCGAGCGACTTGATTTTCTCGGCAATATCACAGTTAAGCATCCGTTTCTCGTAAAACTCTTTATAGATGTAAAGCTCCTTATCTATCGGATTGGCTTTAAAGGCTACAAATGCCGTCGGGTCATTTGTATACCCATAGTCAAGGCCGAAAAAACTCTTCCATTTATAAGCCTCATCCTCTGCGATATTCGGTTTTCCAACCTGCCAGTTTTCAAAAACCAATCCCTCCGATATTCCCCAATTACCAAGCCCTGCAACCTGGTATTTTCTCGGATTGCTTTTCTTCATCCTTTCAAATACCTTCTTATCGGTCTCATCGAGAAATTCGTTTATGAGATAATTAGTGGAAAAGGTCTCTGTATCATCGGATTTATTGTCAAAAAAGCGTTTTTTAAGCCAATGTCCCTCACTCCAAGGGTTAAATGTTATAGTGGTCTGTTTGTAAAGAGGCGGCTCTATCTTACCTCTCGGCACAGAAAGGTCGAGCTTGTCGAAATCGGCTTCATCCGATATTTCAAAAGCTTCCTCAATCCACACAAAATTAAGATAGCCTTTTGAAACTGTGGTAGATGCGATTTTTAAAACATCGTCAAATCCGCGAAAAATTATTTTCTGCCCCGTCGGCTTGTAGACCATTTCCATCGGGGAAACGGTGTTATTCCAAAGCGGAGCCACTCCCAGCCTTTCCTGCGCCCATTTCAGCTGTGCAAAGGTCGAATCTCTGTGGGTGTTCATAACCTGCCTCACAACCAAAAGATTGCTGTCCTTTTCGCGCATCAACCTGTATATAAAATTAAGCGCTGTGGTTGCAGATTTTTTCGAGCCCTTACCGCCCTTTAAAACGCGATAGCGTTTTTTGCAGTTCCAGAATTTTTCATACCCTCCGCCTACGATCTGCGACATCTTAAGCTCTGATGTCGTCAACAATCATCACCGCCTTAGCCTGTTGCGGCCTGTCGTCAATTTTTTCGCTCACTATGGAACGCAGCTCCTTTATAGCCGAAAGATCCCCTGAAGACGCCTTCTTATAAAGTGCTATCATTACCGCAGTCTTTCTCGTTGGGTTTTTAATCTCGAACCCCTCAGCCTTAAGCGACTCAACCTCTGCATCTGACAGCTTCTCATTAAGCAGCGCTTTCAAGGTTTTATAAAGCAGCTTGTCGTTCTCTTTCATGGCATTCCCTCCCGGCAGAAAAAGAATAGTCCGCCTCGTGGCGGACATTCACCGACATTGTAACACAAAAAAAATAAGCGCCAAGCCCTAAAGCCTGACGCTTATCTGATTCAACTCAATTCGTTTGCCATTTCATAAAAACGGTGATAAATTCCCTTTTTCCCGAGCAACTCTTCGTGACTGCCTTCCTCTTTTATCCCCTCGTCGGTTAGGACAAGTATTCTGTCCGATTTGCGGATGGTCGAAAGCCTGTGGGCAATAGTGATGGTAGTTCTCCCCTCGGAAAGCGTTGCCAATGAGCGGGCTACCGCAAACTCGCTTTCATTGTCCAAAGCGCTGGTTGCTTCGTCTAAAATAATGATAGGCGGATTTTTGAGGAATACCCTCGCAATGCTTAGCCTTTGCTTTTGCCCTCCCGAAAGCTTTACTCCGCGTTCTCCCACATAGGTGTTGTATCCATCCTTCAGTTGTGAAATAAATTCATCGGCTCCTGCTTTTTCGGCAGCTTCCATAACCTCTTTCATAGAAGCGCCGGGCTTGCCATAGGCAATATTATCGTAAACCGTGCCTGAAAAGAGGTAAACATCCTGCTGCACCATACCGATATTTTCTCTCAAACTTTTAAGGGTGTAGCCCTTTATATTCTTGCCGTCCAGCAAAATTTCCCCATCGGTAACATCATAAAATCTCGGCAAAAGATTGCAAAGGGTGGTCTTTCCCCCGCCGGAGGGCCCTACAAAGGCTATCTTTTCCCCGTTTTTTATTTTAAGGTTGAGGCCTGTGAAAACAATATTGTGATCATCAGGATATTCGAATGAAACATTTTTAAGCTCAATGTTACCCTGTGGGTTTTTAAGCTCAACCGCATCTTGCTCATCAAATATTTCAATGTCGGCATCCAT
>JAZORP010000006.1:0-10595 GCA_045656665.1 Acutalibacteraceae bacterium
GAAAGTGTATTATCAACATCTAAAATTAACGATGTAATATTATATTTTTTTAAAAGCTCTAAAGTAATATCAGTTACTCTCTCAAGCTTAATATTCGGTTTAAACATAATTTTTCCTCAAATAAAAATGCGGTTGCATGCAACCGCTTTTCAAACGAAATATTAGCGGAACTTTCTTTTACGAGCAGCTTCCGACTTCTTTTTACGCTTTACAGAGGGCTTCTCATAATGCTCTCTTTTACGAACTTCTTGAATGACACCGTCTTTAGCAGTCTGCCTTTTAAAACGGCGCAAAGCGTTATCAAGAGATTCATTCTCTTTAATTCTAACTTGACTCATTTACATTCCCTCCCTCCGCAAAAATGCAGGGGTCTAATATTAGGCAACCGCCTGAAAGGATCTCAAAAAATTATCCTCTTAATGCAATAATATTTGCAATGATTGAAAGGATAAAAAAGAGTATTGCGACATACTTTGTCCAGCGAGCTAAAAAAGCATCAAAGGTTCTTGCTTTATTTTTCGAAAGAAAAGTGTCAGCACCGCCGGAAATAGCTCCGTTAATTCCTGCACGGCGGCCCGGCTGCAAAAGAACGGCGATGATAATAACAAGTGAAACAAGTATAACAAAAGCGCCTATAATAATTTCAATTGCGGTCACTAATAACACCTCCATACGATCAATAACTTAGAATAGTATAACATACCAATTTGAAATTTGCAACAATTATTTTGCAAATATATCGTTATTTTACAACCAAATTTACTAGTTTTTTAGGAACATATAATTCTTTAATGATATTTTTGCCTGAAATTTCGGCAGAAACGGTATCAATCGCTTTAGCCAAAGCAATAGCATCAGGGGCAGAAATATCAGTAGGCACATTAACTCTCGCCTTGATTTTGCCGTTAATCTGAACAACTATTTCAACCGAAGCATCAACACATTTCGCCTCATCAAACAACGGCCATTTCGCCTCATTCAACATTCCGTCAAATCCGGCGATTTCCCAAAGTTCCTCGGTAATATGAGGGGCAAAAGGATTGAGAAGAATTATAAAGGTTTTAAATTCATCACGTGTTATCCTGTTCTTAGACTGTATAGCATTGAGAAGCGACATCATCGCGGCAATCGCGGTGTTCATCTTTAGGCCCTCAATATCCTCTGTGACCTTTTTGATAGTACGGTGGAATTCCGACTCAAGCTCAGGTGTGTAGCCCGACTCATCGGTCACAATCTCAGAAAGTGACCAAACCTTATCAAGGAAACGCTTGCTACCCTTGATTGAAGACTGGCTCCAAGGCGCGGCCTTTTCGAAGTCGCCGATGAACATTTCATAAACGCGCATTGTATCAGCGCCGTAATTTTCAATAATCTCATCGGGATTTACAACATTACCCCTCGATTTTGACATTTTCTCGCCGTTTTCACCCAATATCATACCGTGGCTTGTTCTTTTTGAATATGGCTCCGGATTAGGAACAACGCCAATATCGAAAAGGAACTTATGCCAGAAACGGCTGTAAAGCAGATGGAGAGTCGTATGCTCCATACCGCCGTTATACCAATCTATCGGGCACCAATATTCCAGTGCTTCTTTAGAAGCAAGCTCTTTATCATTGTGAGGGTCGCAGTAGCGCAGAAAATACCACGAAGACCCCGCCCATTGTGGCATTGTATCGGTTTCGCGCTTTGCGGGCGCTCCGCAGTGCGGGCAGGTGGTGTTGACCCAGTCCTCTATCTTGGCCAAAGGAGATTCGCCGTTGTCGGTCGGTTCATATGAATCAACATTTGGCAATAATAACGGCAACTCGCTTTCGGGCAGAGGCACATAACCGCACTTTTCGCAGTAAACCATCGGTATCGGTTCTCCCCAATATCTTTGACGGGAGAATACCCAATCGCGTAGCTTATAATTAGTCTTAACAGAGCCGAGTCCCTTTTCTTTAAGCCAGTTTTGAATAGCAAGCTTTGCATCTTCAACGGAAAGACCGTTAAGGAAATCGGAGTTTACAAGCACACCGGTGGAACATTCAGTGAAGGGAGCTTTCTGAACATCTTCTCCGCCTGCCACAACTTCGATAATCGGCAGATTGAATTTTTTTGCAAAATCCCAGTCGCGAGTGTCGTGTGCAGGCACGGCCATAATAGCGCCCGTACCGTAGGAAATAAGAACATAATCTGAAATAAAAATCGGGATTTCGGTATTATTAACAGGATTAATAGCAGTAACGCCTTGGAGCATAATGCCTGTTTTATCCTTAGCAAGCTCTGTACGCTCAAAATCGGACTTTTTGGCAGACTGAGCCTGATATTCGCGGACCTCATCGATATTAGAAATTTTGTCGGTCCATTTTGCAAGCAAGGGATGCTCAGGAGACATTACCATATATGTTGCGCCAAAAAGTGTGTCAGCACGGGTGGTGAATATTTCAAAAGAGTCTCCGATGTTGGTGCTAAAGGTTACCTGAGTACCGTAGGAACGGCCTATCCAGTTGCGCTGTTGAGTTTTAACACGCTCGATAAAATCAACATCATTAAGGCCCTCAAGCAGCTTCTCGGCATAGTCGGTTATCTTGAGCATCCATTGGCTCTTTTCTTTATGTATAACCTCGCTGCCGCAGCGCTCGCAAACACCGTTTACAACCTCTTCGTTAGCGAGAACGCACTTGCAGGATGTACACCAGTTGACAGACATCTCCTTTTTATAGGCAAGGCCTTTTTTGTAAAGCTGAAGAAAGATCCACTGAGTCCATTTATAATAGGAAGGATCGGTGGTGTTCACTTCCCTATCCCAATCAAAGGAAAAGCCGAGTGATTTAAGCTGCCTTTTAAAGTTAGCGATATTGTTTTCCGTAACAACAGCAGGATGAATATGATTTTTAATTGCAAAGTTCTCGGTTGGAAGCCCAAAAGCATCCCAACCCATTGGATAAAGAACATTATACCCCTGCAAACGCTTTTTACGGCATACAATATCAAGGGCGGTGTAAGACCTTGGGTGGCCCACATGAAGCCCTTGGCCCGAGGGGTACGGAAATTCTACAAGGCCGTAAAATTTCGGTAATGAATAATCTGTTTTTGCGGCAAAGGTTTTGTTATCATCCCAAATTTTCTGCCACTTTTTTTCAATCTTTGTATAATCGTAAGTTTGCATAATCAGTCTCCCTCAGTTTCCGTGAGAATTTCGCACATATCGACAGCCTGCCCGTCGCTCCACATCTTGTCCAACCCGTAAAACTCGCGCTGGTCGCGGCTGAAAATATGAACAATCACCGAGCCGTAGTCCAAAACAATCCAGCCGGTAGCTCTGCCTTCAATATGGTGGGGCGAAACCCCGTTTTCTGACAATTTATCTTCAACCTCGTCACACAATGCTCTGACATGAGTTGATGAGGTGGCTGTACAAATTAAAAAGTATTCTGTAAGCACTGTAAGGTCAGATATTTTAAGCGCTGAAAGCTCTAAGGCCTTTTTTTCATTAAGAGCATTAGCTGCAATCTTCAAAAGTTCTAAAGATTCCATTTATTTTCCTCCAAGCAATGCTGCATTATATGCATCGGTAGTATCGGGATGAATAGGGCGGGATTGCCCCACTAAATCGGTTATAGAATATTTAAGAGCATAAATTAAAGCTTCATCCAAAGATTCATCTACAAGCCCTCTTATTACATCCACATCTTCATAATCCCTGTCCTTAGATGTGAAATCAGCCAAATACAAAATCTTGGCTGTAAGTGACATATCCTTTTTCGCCGTCGTATGATAGCGAACAGCGTCTAAAAGCTCCTCATTATCAATATTGAGCACATTTTGGATATAAGCCGCTCCCGATATGGCGTGCCAAAGCTTTTTAGCATTTTTTTCAATATCGTTTAGCATTATACCAAAGGTTTCAAAGATTTTCAAGTGCTCATCGTCTTCGGCATTTTTTGTTATATCGTGCAAAAGCCCTGCAAGAAAACAAACTTGTGTGTCGCCGCCGTATTTAAGACTTAACCGCCTCGCTTCATCAGCAACGCAGAGTGAATGATAATAGCGCTTTTCGGTAAGTCTTGAGCTTAAAATTTGTTTGTATTCTTCTATAATACCATTATTCACTATAGACTCCCTTTTCGTTCAAAAAATTTAAAATTTTCGGGGGTAGCAGTTTTTTTGCTGTCGAAAAATCTTTTCTTATCTCGGTTGAAGAAACACAGCTTATGACTTCCCTTTTAACTGTTATCCGCATGCCGAGATTTTTGAATTTTTCAACACAATTATTAAATAGTGTGTCATCAATATCACTTCTTCGAAAAACAATAAAAGGTATCTCGGATAAAAGTTCCTCATAGCGATACCAACCGTCAAAAGTGACCAGCATATCCCCTCCGCAAACGAATGCAAGCTCTGCATCGGGCATCATTTTTTTAAGCAGTATTACTGTGTCGTAGGTATAGCTTTTACCCTCGCGGTCAAATTCTATTAAGCAAAGCTCGGCTTTGCTGAATTCTTTAGCTGCAATGCGGCACATATCTATCCGAACACTGTCCTCAGCCAAAAAATCACATATTTTGTGTGGCGGGATCTTATCAGGCATTATGAGTATCCTTTCAATCGCAGGATCCCTCTCGAGCGCATCCAGCATTTCATAATGCCCATTATGCATCGGATTAAATGTGCCGCCAAAAATGGCGGTAACCGACATTATTTCACCAACTTGATAGTTTTATTATTAACGCTTTGTTTGTAAAGAACAAATCTTGAGCCTATCACCTGCACAACATCGCACCCTACCGTCTCAGCGAGAGCATCAGCAGTTTCCCTCGAGGTTGTAGGGCAGGTCTCCAAAACACGAAGCTTGATAAGCTCGCGGGCTTCGAGGGCATCGACTACCTGTTTTACAGTATTGTCATTAATACCTGCTTTGCCGATCTGCAGAATAGTTTCCATATCATTAGCCATAGCTCTAAGCTGAGCTCTTTGTCTACTGTTTAGCATAATTTACTCCTTAATGTATTTAGAAAGCTCTGATTTGAATTTTTGCAGAGCCTTTCCTCTGTGGCTTACTTTGTCTTTTTCTTCGGCAGAAAGATGACCAAAACAGCCGATTTCGCTTATAAAGAGTGGGTCATACCCAAATCCGCAGTTGCCGGATTCCTTAAAAGCTATATGACCGTGGCACTCTCCTCTGACGGTAAACTGACGGCCATCAGGAAAAATGCAGGCAATTGCCGCAACATAATATGCCGTCCTTTTTTCCATTGGGACACCCTCAAGCTCAGCCAAAATCTTTTTATTGTTAAGTTCGTCGTTACCGTGGCCGCCCGAATATCTCGCAGAATAAATCCCAGGGGCACCGCCAAGATAATCAACGCATATTCCCGAATCGTCGGCAACACTTATATATCCTGTTTCCCTAAGACCTGCTTTTGCCTTTATAATGGCATTTTCTTCAAAGGTTTTGCCGTTTTCTTCAACCTCGGATAAAGGCTTGGAAAGATCTTTTTCAGACAGAACCTCAAAACCCATCGGCTCTAAAATTCTGCTTAATTCAACAAGTTTTTTTTGATTTTTAGTTGCTATAAATATTTTCATAATTATTCCCCTGTTGTAAAAATACCGTCAACAAACTCCTTGACCGAAAATGGCTGAAGATCATCGATGCCTTCGCCCACTCCAATATATTTCACAGGTATATTCAGCTCATTTTTAATAGGAATTATTATGCCGCCTTTAGCGGTGCCGTCAAGCTTGGTTAAGACAATACCAGTGATATTTGTTACATTTTGGAATTCTTTTGCCTGATTGACGGCGTTCTGCCCCGTTGTGGCATCAAGCACAAGCAGAGTTTCAATCGAAGAATCGGGCAATTCTCTTGCTATGACACGATTGATTTTTGCAAGCTCATCCATAAGATTCTTTTTGTTGTGAAGCCTGCCCGCAGTATCACAGATTATAACATCGGCATTATGAGCCTTTGCGGAAGCTATTGTATCAAAAACAACAGAAGCTGGGTCTGTGCCCTCTACGCTTTTAACCATAGAAACGCCGGCTCTATCAGCCCAGATGCCGAGTTGGTCAATAGCAGCTGCGCGGAATGTGTCGGCGGCGCCTAAAACAACATTTTTACCCTCAGCCTTAAGCTGAGAGGCAATTTTGCCTATAGAGGTGGTTTTACCAACGCCGTTAACACCGATAACAAGTATCACAGATGGCTTAGTTTCGAGCTTTAAGCCCTCATCCTCGCCTAACATTTCTGTTATTGTGTCTTTCATATAATTCTTGATCTCGGCAGGATCTGTGACTCCTGTTTCCTTAATTTTTCGCCGCATTGTGTCGCATATCTCAACCGCTGTGTCAACGCCGATATCAGCTAGTACCAATATCTCCTCAAGCTCTTCAAAAAGCTCCTCATCAATTTTAGTAAAGCTATTGATAACGCTGTTTACACTATCAGCTATGGAGGACCTCGTTTTCTTGAGGCCCTCTTTAATTTTAGTGAAAAATCCCATTAATAAACCACCTGTTGTGTTATCTTTTAATTATGCAGTTTGGTTACCTTCTAAAAGCTTTTTCTCGAGCTCTGCAACGTTAAGCTCCAAAAGCTTTGTGACACCCTTTTCCTGCATGGTCACACCGTAAAGCATATCGGCAGCTTCCATCGTTCCTCTGCGGTGGGTAACGCAGATAAACTGGGTTGCAAAGTCCGACTTTTTCATATAATCTGCAAAACGGTCAACATTTATATCGTCAAGAGCGGTGTCGACCTCGTCCAAGAAGCAGAAAGGCGGAGCGTTAACGCGCATTATAGCAAAATAGATAGAAAGGGCTATAAGCGCCTTTTCTCCTCCCGAAAGACCGTCCAGACTCGGGACATTCTTGCCCGGCAATTTAACATTGATATCAATGCCGCTCTCCAAAACATTTTCAGGGTCAGTTAGGGACAAACTTGCCGTTCCGCCGCCGAAAAGCTCTGCAAATGTCTTTGAAAAATTCTCGCTGATTTTAACAAAGCCATCTGTAAATATCTCGCGCATCTGGCTTGTGAGCTGATTGATAAGTCGGTAAAGCTCAGCGCGGGTCTTTTCAACATCATCAATCTGAGCGGATAAGAAATCATATCTCTCTTTTACCTCTTTATATTCCTCAATCGCTGAAACATTGACATTACCGAGATTTCTTATCTTTAGCTTAATTTCTGTGAGGATCTTCTTAGCTTCGCTCGGGTTCTCAGGCTCGGTTGCTACCTGCTCAGCCTCACTCCTCGTTAACTGATATTCGTCATAAAGCCTGCGAATGACATCATCATACTCTTTGAGCATAACCTCCTTGCGCTCGGTAAGGCGGGCTAATTCCCCGCTTATCTTTTCACGCATTGAGGTTTTTTCACGCTCGCTACCGCGTAGCTCAATGCCGGCCTTTTCGGTTTGATTGCGCCTTTCGAGCATATCTGCAATATTCGCTTCACTCTGTGAAATCTTTATGTTTACACCATCGATAGTGGCATTGATATTCAAAATCTCTGCCTCTATCTCAGCGTTTTTCTGTTGCAGAGCAGCAATTTCAAACTCAATTTCATTAGCGCGGCTGTTTCTTGTGGATATAAGCGAATTAAGGTTAGCGATAAGAGACTTTAATTGCTCTATATCCTTTTCAATTTCTATAATTGCAAGCTTATTTTCTGTGATTTGAGTAGTCAAGCTCTCGCGTGTTTCATTCAGTGTGTCTCTGCCGCCGGTCATACTGTCAATTTCAGCCTGCAAGCCCTGCTTTTTAAGGTCTATTTCGGCAATTTTAGCAGCTGCATCTGCAGATTGCTGTTTTAAAAGTTGGAGCTTTTGCTCGCCTGAACGCTGTTCTTCAATAATAACAGCTTTTGCCGACATAACATTTGAGCGCAAATCATCAATACGCTTAAGCTCGGCTAAAGCGCGTATTTTATCCTCATTTGCAGTTGTCAGCTCAGCGGCGGCCGCTGTGATATCGGCCTCAACTTCTGTGGCAGATTCGGTGGCAGCAGTCAATTTTTCAGCAAGAGCCGAAGCCTTTCCCGAAAGGGCTTTAACATCTTCCTCTATTCGCTTTATATCAGAAGAACGACTAAGCAGCCCTGCATTTTTAACAAGAGAGCCACCTGTTAAAGAGCCGCCAGAATTAATTACCTGACCGTCAAGGGTTACAACCTTTATTCGGTATCCGTATTTTTTAGCGATAACGGCCGCGCAGTCGATATCTTCGGCAACAACAGTATTGCCCAAAAGATATTTTATGATCTCGCGGTATTTATTTTCGGTCTCCACCAACTCAGAAGCCAGACCCACAAAGCCGAGCATTGATTCAAAGCCCTGCTCTTTAAATTCACGGGCTTTAATTGTTGCAACGGGTAAAAATGTGGCGCGGCCGGCCGATGACGATTTGAGATAACCGATAGCTCTTTTAGCATCTGCCTCAGTCTCGGTGATAATATTTTGAATTGCGGCTGCTAATGCCGTCTCGATAGCTGTGCTATACTTTTTATCAACCTTTATCAGCTTGGAAACGGGGCCGCAAATTCCTTTTAAAACACCGGTCTCAGCTTGAGACATAACCGTTTTTACAGAATGGGCAAATCCCTCCATATTATTTTCAAGCTCTTTCAAAATCTGAATCCTGCGGCGCTTTGCCTCAATATCAAGACATACTTCATCGAGCTCGGCCTTGATTTTTAAAACAGCCTCTTTCCTTGAAGAAAGGCGCATTTCATAACCTTTTAAAGTGTTGCTGTTACTTAATATTACCTCTTCAAACTCATCAAGCAGCCTCTTAGTTTCGGAAAATTCGGTATCAAGCTTTGCAAGCTCAACATTGTATTGCTCAATTTGTTCGTCAGAATCTTTTCTTCTTGCGGTAATTTCGGCAAATGCCGTGTCGGCAGTTACCATCGTTACCCTCGCATCGGCGCTTTCGGATGACAGCGCATTAAGCTCTCTTATTTGCAGCTCTATTTTTCTTGAAATACTGTCACTGTCGCTAAGAAGTTGTGAAAGCTTAGTTTCAAGCTCATGCAAATGCGCCTCGAGTTGGGTTTTTTTCGAAGCTTTTTCTTCACAAATGGCAGTCTTATCAGCGATATCTTTTAAAGCTTCGCTATCCGAACGGCCTAACGATTCTTTCTCAAGGGTCAACCTTGCTACCGACTCATCGTTATGAGCGGCATCATTTTTAAGAACGGTTATATCCCCGCCAAGCTTTACTATCTCCTCATTTGCAGAAGAAATATTAAGCCTTTCGCCCTCAATATCAGAGGTCAGTTTCGCAAAATAGGCGGTGTTCTGCTCGGCTTTTTGGTCAAATTCTTTGAGGGTTTCCTCAATTTCCTTGTAGGAAAGCTGAGCCGCTGCAATTTTGCTCTCCTGTGAGCGCAACGCTTCTTTTGAATTATTAAGCGTATAAAGCCAAAGCCCTATTTCAAGCCCCTTTTTTTGCTCGGCCAAATCTAAAAACTTTTGCGCCTTTTCGCTCTGTTGAGCTAATGGTCCAACGCGAGATTCAAGCTCATCTAAAATATCGTGAAGCCGCAAAAGATTATCCTCTGCCGCAGTAAGCTTTCTCTCAGCCTCTATCTTTCGGTAGCGGTATTTAGAAATTCCGGCAGCTTCCTCAAAAATATCACGGCGCTCGCCTGATTTTGAGCTGATTATGTTATCAATTTTACCCTGACCAATCATTGAATATCCATCGCGGCCGAGGCCGGTGTCCATAAATAGCTCGTGGATATCCTTAAGACGCACCGAAACACCGTTTATCGCGTACTCGCTTTCGTGAGAACGGTAATAACGGCGCGTGATGCTTACAAAATCATTATCAAAATTAAGAGTGCGGTCGGTGTTGTTAATGTTTAGGGTGACCTCGCAAAAACCGTGCGGCCTGCGAGACTCGGTGCCTGAAAAGATAACATCCTCCATCGACTGGCCTCTTAGGCTCTTGGTAGACTGTTCTCCCAAAACCCAGCGCACCGCATCCGAAATATTACTTTTACCGCTGCCGTTAGGCCCTACAACAGCAGTTATGCCCTTGCCAAATTTTAAAACCGTTTTATCGGCAAAGGATTTAAAGCCCTGAACTTCAATTGAGCTTAACAGCATTTTTACACTTCCCTTTCAATTTCCATCTTCATATTTGCAAGACCGTCTTTAACCTTTACCCTGCAATTAAAGCCGCGGGATTGCAGAAAAATTAAATTGCTTCTTTTTTGACCAATCATTTTTGAAACATCGCTTTTGGCGACATATATTATATAATTTCCTTTTTCTTTAAGAGCTTTTAAGACATTTTCAAGCATCAGCTTTGAAAGGCAAAGCTCGCTAAAGGCCGGATGCCAAGGGCCTGCGATGAAGGCATCTTTTTCAACCGAATGAAGCCCTAATCTAATGACCTTTATTCCCGCATCTGTAAACATTTTATAAAGCTTTGAAGCTAACTGAACAGCCGAATCAAGGGTCTGCGGTTTGTATATGCCGTCGGAATAAAGCGCTGCTAAATCGGTAGACTTAAGCACTAAGGTAGGATAAATTCTTACCGTGTCGGGCATTATTTCAATTGCCTTTTCGGCAGTTGCAACGGCTTTTGCATCGGTG
>JAZORP010000007.1:0-48898 GCA_045656665.1 Acutalibacteraceae bacterium
CATCAAATATTTCAATGTCGGCATCCATTATCTGCAAAAATCGTTCAATACCGGTAAGCCCTCGTTGGAACTGCTCCGCAAATTCTATTATCCGCCTTATGGTTGCAATAAATGTCGTCACATACAGCAAATATGCCACTAAATCTCCGGGAGTCAACTGCCCCTTTATCATAAAAAGACTGCCCACTATAACCACCGAGGCATACATAATACCGTCAAATGTTCTGGTGGTGGTTGAAAAGCTACCCATATATTTGTAAGACATTTTTTTGATAGAAAAGAATTTTTGATTATCCTTTTCAAACTTTTGCCTCTCAACATCCTCATTGGCAAAGGCTTTCACAACCTTTTGCCCCAGCAAGGAATCCTCAATCCTTGCATTAAGCTCACCTATCATAGACCTTTGATTACGGAATGTCTCACGCATTTTGCGGTTGAGCTTTCGGCAAATTATAATCATTATCGGGATAATTATAAATATTATAAGTGTCAAAGGCACATTGATATTTATCAAAATTATAAAGGAAATTATCCCTTTTATTGCCGCTATAAAAAACTCCTCAGGGCAGTGGTGTGAAAATTCGGTAACATCAAAAAGGTCGTTGGTTATCCTGCCCATTATCTGCCCGACCTTGGTGTTGTTGAAATATGTGTCGGACAGCTTGTGCAAATGGGAATATGCATCTCTTCTCATATCGGTCTCTATCTTAGTGCCCATCACATGCCCGATATAAGACATATAATAGTAAGCCGCCGAATCAATGATTCTCAGCACGAGGTACAACACACCTACGCCTACAATATATCCCACCGTTATCCCTGCAAGGTCCTCTATCCCCGCGTTTGTAATGTCGCGCATAATAAGCGGTAGCACTATCTCGCAAATAGTGGTCAGCGATGCGCAAAACAGGTCAAATATAACGGTCGGCATATACTTTTTGTAATACGGCAAAAACCGCTTTATAAGCTCTAAGGAAGTGTACTTTCTTTCATTTTGCATAGTTATTCCTTTATGACCTCGAATTTCCTGTCCTCTACCCGAACGATTTTATCGCAAACCTTAAGGCTTGTGTTGCGATGGGTTACAAACAAAACAGTTTTTTCGCTCATTGCTTTTATATTGCGAAGCAGGCGGGTTTCAGTCTCCTCGTCTAAGGCAGAGGTTGCTTCATCAAATAGCAGTATCGGCGCATCTGTAAGCAAAGCTCTAGCTATCGAAATACGCTGCAGCTGCCCCTCCGAAAGTCCGCCGCCCCGCTCCTGAAGCTTAGTGTCAAGCCCATCGGGCAACTCCTCTATAATATCATAAATACAGGCCGCTTTCGCCGCCTTTATAATTTCCTCTTGACTCACAGCGTCGTTGCAAAGGGTTATATTCTCCCTAACCGTTCCCGAAAGTATCATATTACCCTGCGGAACATATGCAAAAAGCCCTCTTAGGGACGAGTCAACCTTTATATCCCCGTTCAGGGTAATATTTCCCCTTTGCGGCTCGTATAGCCCTAAAAGTATCTTAAACAATGTGCTTTTTCCACTGCCCGATTCGCCTGTAATGGCTGTAATCGAGCCCTTCTGTGCTTTAAGGCTGCAGTTTTCGAGCACAGGGCAGTCCTTGTAGCCAAAGGTCACATTTTCTACCTCAATACTCTGAAAATCCGATACTATCCGTTTGAGATGTTTTTTCTCTGCCGAGGCCTTTTCCTGCGGACAGTCTTCAATTTCCATAAGCCGCTCCGCCGAAGCTATGGCTGAATAATACTGCGGGATTATTCCCGAAATATTTTGCAGAGGAGCCCTCAGCTGCGACACAAGCTGCAAAAATGCAAGCAGGGTGCCGTAGGTAATTGCCCCTTTGGAGATACCGTCCGCCCCCCAAAGGAGAAGCGCGTAGTAGCCAACGGTAAAAAATGAGTAAAGCCCAAGACTTGTAATAACCGAAAGCCAGCTTCGCTTCATCTTGAAGCGATAGTTCTCTTTCATATATTGATTGAGCTTTTTAAAGAAAGGGGCTTCACTAACAAAGGTTTTTATAACAACAATATTTTCAAAGCACTCTTGTATAAAAGACCTTGCTTGTCCGTCAGTGCTCTGGCATTTCTTGTGAAGGGCTTTATATTTTCTGTTAAACACCCTGCCAATCGCCGGAACGGTGACACCCAAACCTAAAATTATGAGAGCAACCCGCCAATCCAGCGCAACTATCGCAATAACCGCTCCCGCTATCTGGGTCAGCATCGAAGCTAATCTCGGTATTATGTTAACCACGCTTCCTACCACAACATCAACATCGCTGGTAAGCCTTGTCAGCAAATCTCCCGAATGATATTCTGAAACGGCTGTGTATTTCTTCCTGCAAACGGCAGAAAAAAGGCGGTTTCTAAAGGATATAGTCAACTTAGCCGAGGTGCTGTCCCTTAAAATGCAATCAGCCCCGTTGAGCAGAATCTGCATAAGAATAACACCCAAAAGCAAAGCCCCGTTAAAAATAAGACTCCCATCTGTCTCTCCGGTCGCTATATCAAGCACCTGCTTAGAAATAAGTGCAAGCAGAACAAACCCCAGCGCCGTCACAGCCGAAAGCGCCGAGATTAATATCACCGTGGGCAAAAACTTTAAAGAACCGTCTTTAATCCAAGAGAGAACTTTTGAGTTGCTTTCTCTTTTTTGTTTATTCTTCAATGATTCCATTTTCTTTCATCGTCCTCACAAAAACATCAATATCTCCAAGGGCCAAAACGGTTGAGATATCAAACTCTGCTATAAGCTCGTCAAGCATTTGTGTTTTTGTGACATCCTTTTTCTTTAATAAATTCCATAAAAAAACCGCTGTCTCTGTAAGCACTATTGCATTTTCAAGCTCAGCAGACTTTGCCCGTTTGGGCACAACAATATATCTGCCTGAGCGATTTTGCAGTTCGTATCCCTCTTTAATCTTCAAAATAACACCTCTTTTTGTAAATAAAGGGTAAATTTATTATATAATAAAATAATATTTATTGCAAGTGGCACCTGTTTTGTTGTATAATGCTCGTATAAGATAATTATATTACCGTTTTTTAGGAGATATTACAATGGACACTTTCTTTGAACAAATCGTTCCCATTAAAAAAACCTTGGGCACATTTCTTGCCGTCATCGGCATCTGGCTTGCCACAGCATTGGTTTGCTTTTTTGCATTCCCCTATCTTTTCGGGCTTTTCGGCAGCTTTGGTGTTTTGATAATATTCGGCCTGCTTTTCGGAGTTTATAAGCTGGCCTGCCGTTTTAATGTCGAGTATGAATACATTATCACAAACGGTACCCTCGATGTAGATAAAATCATCAACAAAAGTTCTCGAAAGAGGCTTTTGTCGTTAGAACTTTCAGGTGTCACAAGGCTTGAAAAATACGAGCCTCGCCTTTTAGCATCGGTCGATAAAAGAGCCCTATCCTTTGCTTGCAACAAGGATGATACTAATGCTTATTTCCTCGCTTCCGAGAAGGATAATTCCCGCTCTTCCTATCTTGTATTTTCCCCCGACGAGCGTCTTCAGGGCGCTATCTTAAAATTCGTGCCTAAATACATTGCAAACGGTGCATTCAAATAAAAATTATAAGGAGCGTTCGCTATGAAGGTGTTAACAAAGGCTTTGATTAAAAAGTCGGAGGAAACCGCCGTAAACAGCGGCGCTTTTTCATTCCGCGAATTAATGTTTTTTGCCGGAAATGCAGCTTTTGACATTATAAATCGGCGTTTTGATTGCACTGGCAAAAAAATCGCCCTGCTTTGCGGCAACGGCAACAACGGGGGTGACGGCTGTGTAATTGCCCGCCTGCTTTATGAGCACGGCGCCGATGTCACGGTCATCACCCCTTTGGGGCGACCCGTCACCGAAAACGCCCTCTACTATTATAAACAGTTAAATTCCATAAAAAAATCCGATTGCTTTGAGGATGAGTATGATATCGTAATTGATGCCATCTTCGGCATAGGACTCAGCCGCCCCGTTGATGAGACCTTGCGCGACCTTTTCAGAAAGGTCAACCGCTCGAAAGCCGTAAAGATTGCAATTGATATCCCAAGCGGTGTCGAGGCCGATTCAGGCAGGATTTTAGGCTCTGCCATAGAGGCTGACCTTACCGTCACATTTATAGCTTTAAAGCCCTGCTTTATGCTGCCCGAGGGCTCTGATTTTTGCGGCGAAGTTGTTGTGGCCGATATCGGCGTGGAGCCTTTAGGCTATAGCTATCTCACCAACGAGGCGCCCATTCTTGAAAAGCGTCGCCACAATGCCCACAAGGGTGATTTTGGCACCGCGTTAATGCTTTGCGGAAGCTACGGTATGGCCGGCGCCGCTATTCTCGCTGCCCGCGCGGCGCTCAGAAGCGGCCTTGGTATTGCAAAATGTGTTCTGTGTGATGGCATCTATGCTCCATTAACCTGCGCTGTTCCCGAAGCCGTGTGTGTGCCTGTGAAACAGACAAAGCTCGGCACTTTAACACAAAAAATCAATATTGCAGCTCTATCTCAAAACTGCACTGCACTGCTCTTCGGCTGCGGAATGGGAAGATCCCCCGATATAGATAAAATCCTTCAAAATATTATCGAAACTGTAAATGTTCCTATTGTTATAGACGCAGATGGTATAAACGCCCTGTCCCGAAACATAAATTTATTAAAGAAAAGCAAAGCTCCGATAATTCTGACCCCTCACCCAGGCGAAATGGCAAGGCTTTGTGCCGTTTCTGTAAAAGAGGTCGAGCAAAACCGCGTAAAAACAGCCTCCTGTTTTGCCCAAAAGCACAACTGCACCGTCATACTAAAAGGCGCAGACACTATTATTGCTCAACCGTCAGGGGATATCATCTTTAACCTCGGCGGCAACCCCGGTATGGCCACCGGCGGCAGCGGAGATGTTTTGGCGGGGATTCTCGTTTCACTACTCGCGCAAGGAATGCCCTGCGAAACGGCCGCAAAAGCCGCCGTTTTCATACACTCGCAGGCTGGTGATAAAGCCGCCGCTTTAAGGGGCGAGCGTGCAATGCTGCCGAGCGATATTATCGACCAGCTTTAATCCGCTTTCAAAAGGAATCTTTTTGGTGAAAAAATTAATTTGTATTTTGTTATGTCCGGTTTTTATGATAATAGTATCCGGCTGCAATAAAAAAAGCTCCGGTGTGACACCTGTCACCACGGGGCTTTCCTTTACTGCTCAAATCAGCCTCAATAATGTAGAAAGTGAATACCGCGTCATAGCATCAAGGGAGGGAAATATTGAAATACAGACCCTAAAACCCGAATCCTTGGCAGATCTGTGTTTTAACTTTTCGGGCTCAGCCGTTACTGTAAGCTATAAAGGCCTTGAGTATAAAACCGAGCTTTCTTCCCTCCCTGAGAGCTCCTGTCCGGGCTTTTTGTATACTGTTCTGTCCTCGCTATCACAAAACTGCCCGACAGCAGTTTTAAAAGACGAACAATACTGCATTTCAGACTCTGTCGGAAAATATAACTACACCCTCTTCCTCGGTGAAGCAGGACTTCCTATCAAAATTACCGAAAGCAAAATAGGCTTTACGGCCGTCATCAAAAATGCAACGATACTCAGCGACTAAGCCTAAATTACTACCTTTTCATCCCCCGACCATATAACTGTGAGTGTGCCGTCAGTCACACTCACTTTTGCTGTTTTGCCTATAAATTCGTTACTCACACCTATCGGGAACTCACAGCTTATTCGGGCATTTGTCAAAGGATATAAAACCCCCTCTAAACCTACTCCATCTGCCTTGCCCGAGGCCGAAAAGACCGACAGCGTTCCTTTAGCATTTTCACTAAAAGATATTTCTGAGTTCATAACGGCGGTGGCTGTAAAATCATCTCCGCACAAAAACCCCCTGCCGCCCTTTGCCGCTATGAAATTAAGTACCTGCAGATTTGCTAAGGTATGGTCCAGCCTCTTTCCGACTCCTCCGTAAACCACAAAGCGTGTAAAGCCTCTCTCCAATCCCACCTTTACTGCAAAAAGGGTATCGGTGTCATCTTTTTTTACAGGCAGACGGATAATTTCTTTTGCCATAGGTTCTGATTGAAGCGAATCAAAATCTCCCAACAAAATATCAGGAATTGTCTTCATTTTTTCGAGATGGGCTAATCCTCCGTCAGCCGCGATAACAAGGTCTTCTTCCCTTTTTTTAAAGCTTTTCGGCAATCCAAATGCAGCCGCAAATATATAGCAGGTTTTCACAGATATTCTCCTTTTCGGCAAAATATAACAATTATTTCAAAATTATTGCAATATCTGAGCTATGATGTATAATATAGTTAATTTTATATTAATTAACAGTTCGCGTCAAGCCTTTTAAAGTCCGGAAATCAAGTTTGGAGTAGTATCAATGTTAAAGAAAAAATGGATCATCATAATCTGTTCTGTTATGCTGTCGGTTATGGCGGCTTTAGCAGCTGTTTTTATAATTCTTAATGCAACCAAAAAAAATATCCCCGCCGATGCTTTTCTGAGCTCCTCCTATTCTGAGGAGGTCTCCTCGCAAGCGCCACCTGCCGAAGAGGCGATCGCATCCGAGGAATCGGTCCCCGAGATTGTCGACAACGGCATCCGCATGCAATTTTCTTCCCCCTCTCAAACTATCGTCAACACTTCCGACCCTGCCATCACCTTCACCGGCACCTGCGACCCGCAAGAGCAACTCCTGTTGAACGGCTCCCCGGTCACCATCGGCGAGGGCGGGACCTTTTCGGTGACAGTAGAGCTAAATGTGGGCCGTAATAGTTTTACTTTCGTTCACAAAGGGCAGACCAAAACATTTACCGTTAATTACAGGTATGTTGTCATCGGCAACTATATCCCCTCCGCCGACCAGATTTATTCCAGCGGCTCAACCTTTGGCGTGACGGTCACTGCCAGAAACGGCAGTGTAGTGACGGCCTCTTTCAACGGCCAAACCATCACACTCACTGCAGACCCTGCCGCCAACTCTGCCGACACATTCATCAATTTTAGCGGCAGCTTCACTCTGCCGAGCGATAATTTTTCCGACCTTAGTCTCGGCAAAATCACCTACACCGCCTCCTTTGCAGGGGTCAGCGAAAGCTTCCAATCAGGTAATATAACCTGTCAAAAGCCTGACTTTGTGGTAGATTACGACCCAAACGTTACTCCTGCCGGCGGAAAATACATAAATGTCGGCTCAGGCAAAATTGCCGAGATAGTCGACTATCAGGCCGAGACCTTTGACGCCTACTCGACCAACGATTGGTCCCGACCGACAAATAATTATCTGCCCAAAGGCACGGTAGACTACTGCTCGCAAAGCTATGTATATTACGGAAATGAAAAACAGTATGCCGTGCTGCGTTGCGGCAGGCAGGTCTATACTTCCCGCTATGATATGCCCGGCAAGGAGCGCATTACGGTAGTTAAAGAATATGCAGGCGCCCTGCCCGACCATAACGAGGTCACCGTTTCCTCCTTCGAAAATACCGGTCGCCACACTGTGCTGACACTTGATGTGCTCTGGAAGGCTCCCTTTTATTTTGACATTCTGCCCCAAGGGTATAACAATCCAAATTATCAGGACTACACCATCAGCAATGTGACCTACAACTATGTTGATATCACCTTCTGCTATGCAACCGTTTTTGAGGGCGAGATAACCATTCCTGAGGGGCATCCCATTTTCTCATCGGCCCAGATAATCCAAAACCCATCCGACTGTACCTTAAGGCTTCACCTTAAAAAGCAGGGCGGCTTTTACGGTTGGGATTGTTATTACAACGATTTAGGTCAGCTTGTGTTCGAATTTTTAAATCCTGCATCCATAACCTACACAGAAAATGCCTACGGCGCCGACCTCACAGGTGCTGTCATCCTCATAGATGTCGGTCACGGCGGTGTCGATTCGGGCGCACCTGGCTTTGACCCGAACAATCACAGCGAAGCTATAAGTAACCTCAACCTTGCCAATAAGATAAAGGCAGAGCTAGAGAGCATCGGTGCCACAGTCTATATGACCCGCTCAGATAATTCCACCAGCACCACAGATGACAAAATGACAATGATAAAAAGGCTAAGGCCCGACTATTGCCTTGCCATTCACCACGATTCAAACAACTCGGGCCGACTTAACGGATTCGGCTCTTATTACTACAGCGCCGTTTCAAAAAAAGCCGCCGAGTATGTGTGGATGCACTCCTCTAACACCGGCATCTACCAATCAACCGAGCTTTCTTGGCACTACTACTTTATGGGCAGAAACAGTTGTTGCCCCGTTGTTCTGACAGAAAACGGCTATATGTCCAACAGCTTCGACTATGCTAATATTATAAACGAAGAAGTAAATATAACAAAGGCAAAAGCCATCACAAAAGGTATCGTTGAGTACTTCTCTTCTATCCAACAAACTTCTTGAATTATTACATAACTTATAGTATAATAATTACAGATATATATTTAAAAAGATTTCGGCCGAAATGCTGGCAGAACGGAGCGCTTTATGAATTTTACACCTGTTGATAACAAAGGCCTTGTTGACGGCTTTTGCATAATCAAAAGTCTTGATAAAAAGACCTCCTCTAAGGGCGACGATTATCTGGATATGATGCTCGGCGATTCTGACGGCGAGATAAATGCCAAGCTTTGGCGCTATTCAAAAGAACTCCACGGGGAATACACCGTCAACGAAATTGTCAAAATTCGCGGTATTATATCTCAGTACAACGGAGCCGACCAGCTTAAAATCGAGCGTATAAGGCACACCTTAGATGAAGATAATGTTAATGTGGCTGATTTCGTCAAAACCGCCGATTATTCAGGCGAGCAGATGTTTAACGAGCTCTACTCAATAGCCGATGGGTTTGCTGATACAGAGCTTAAAACGATCGTCACCGAAATATTAAAGGACAATAAAATGTGCCTGCTTTATTGGCCGGCCGCATTCAAACTTCACCACGCGATAAGGGGCGGGCTCCTGCTTCACACCCTTTCGATCGTGCGGCTCGCCCAAAAGGTGTGCGAGATATATCCTTTTATTGACCGAGAGCTCCTCATATCGGGCGCCATTCTTCACGATATCGCCAAGATACCGGAATTTGATGTGGCCGACTCCGGTATAGCCACCGGCTACTCGGCAGAGGGCAACCTTTTAGGCCACCTTGCTATGGGGGCTATGTCTATAGAAAAATATGCCGAAAAACTCTCAATCAGCAGGAAAACCGCCATGCTACTTGAGCATATGGTCCTCTCCCACCACGGCGAGCCCGAATTCGGCGCTGCAATAAGGCCTATGTTTATCGAGGCTGAGATTTTGAGCGAGCTTGACCTTATGGACTCCCGAATATACGAGATGCAAGAGGCAGTCTCAAACACCGCCGAAGAAGATTTCTCCGGCAGGATATGGGCTATGGATAACCGCAAGCTCTACAACCATGCAAGAACCGATTTGAAAAATAAAACAAAGCTATTTTAAATTAAAAGAAGGGTAAGAAAATTATGAAAATCACAAAAGATATGCTTATCGGTGATGTTTTGGACATTGATACCGGCTGTGCCGAATACTTTTTCGAGATAGGTATGCATTGCCTCGGCTGCCCCGCATCCAGGGGCGAGACCATCGAGCAGGCCTGCGCCGTTCACGGCACCGATTGCGATGCACTCGTTGAAAAACTGAACCGTTATTTTGAGAATAAATAATGCCCGCTTTAAGTAAAAGGCTGTCGGTCATTGCCTCGATCGTGCCGCAGGGCGCAAGGGTTTGCGATATAGGAACCGATCACGCTTACCTTGCTATCGAGCTCATGAAAAGCGGTCGGGCGAAAAGTGTGATCGCTGCCGACATCGGCCAAAAGCCTTTGCTTTGCGCCCGTAAAAATGTGGCTGCTTCGGGTGTTGAAGGAATTGAGCTTCGCTTATGCGATGGGCTTTCCGGCATCGAGGCCCGCGAGGTCGATACGGTGGTCATAGCAGGTATGGGCGGCGAGGTTATTTCCGGTATTTTGGACAGAGGGCGTCACATATCTCGCAATAAAAATGTTCGGTTTATTCTTCAACCCACCACCTCCCCCGAGCATTTAAGAAATTTTTTATTACAAAACGGCTATCATATTTCGGATGAAACGGCTGTTTATGAAAACGGTAAGCTCTATTCGGTGATGCTTATTTTCTTCACAGGGGAGATTTGCTCTTTCCCCGAATATTACCCGTTCATAGGTAAGGTCACTCCCGAAACCGAAGCGGGCTTGCTTTACATAAAAAAGCAGCAAAATCGCTGCCTTAAATGTATGAACGCCCTTAAACCTATTGACTCACAGCAAAAGGAATTTTTGCATTATAAAAATATTTGCAACGGTATTACAGATTACTTAAATTCGTTTACGGAGAAAAATAATGGCATTTGACGGCAGTTTTCTTCATAAAATCATCGGTGAGATAGGCGCGGCCACCGATTGCCATATCGATAAAATTTACCAGCCCTCTAAAGACGAGCTGGTATTTTTGCTACGTAAGAAAGGCTTTGTAAAAAAGCTTTTAATTACTATAAAGCCCGGCTCTGCGAGGCTTCATTTCACCGAGAATAAGTACGAAAATCCCGCCACACCGCCAAACTTTTGTATGCTTTTGAGAAAGTATCTTTCGGCGGCGAGACTTGTTGAAGTTTCCCAATCGGGGCTTGAGCGTGTGGCCGAGCTTAAATTCTCAGCTTCAAATGAGCTTGGCGATCTTGTCTTATATAAACTCATTTGCGAGCTTATCGGCAATCAGGCAAATGTCATTCTCTTGCGGGATGACGGTAGGATAATCGACGCTATGCGCCGCAGTGATGTTGAATCAGCCAAGCGGCTTATCCTGCCCGGCGCTGTTTACGAATATCCCCCCTCTCAGCAAAAGCTTGACCCGTTTTTGTGCGATATTAAAACCGTTAGCTCAGATATTATATCCCGTGATATTCCTATTTCAAAAGGGATTTTGGATTTGCTTGACGGTTTTTCTCCCCTTGTATGCCGAGAGATTGAGTATAATGTTCTTCGTTTGGAAAAAAGCTTGAAAAATTCCGAAAAAGCCTTAGAAACAGCCCTGTCGCAGGCGATTGCCGCTCTAAAGGATGGCGGCTGTCCGTCCCTTGTGCTTAAGGCCTCCGGCGACCCGCTTGAATTTTCCTATATACCCATCGGTCAGTACGGCCCCGAATACCCTAAAAAAACATTTGAAAGCTATTCTGCTTTGCTTGATGCATTTTATACTGCGCGTGACACGCACGCGAGGATAAAGGCCGCCGCTTCAGATATTATAAAGCTTGTAAACAATCTGCGCTCCCGCACCGAGAAAAAATTAGCTCTTCGCCTCACCGAGCTTAAAAAATGTGAGAATAGGGATACTTTGCGAATTTACGGCGAGCTTTTAAAAGCCAATCTTCATAATATCGAAAACGGCAGCAGCTATTGCGAGGTTGCAAATTATTATGATGAAAACCTCGCAACCGTCAAAATCCCTTTAAACCCCGCCCTTTCACCGGCAAGGAATGCCGAAAAATATTTTAAAGAGTATAAAAAAACCTACACTGCCGAGCAGACCCTGACTTCTCTAACCGAAAAGGACAAAAACGAGCTTGTTTATCTCGACTCTGTGTTGGACAATATCTCCCGCTGTGAAACCCTTTCGGAAATTTCCGAGTTAAAGCAGGAACTAATAGAGGCCGGATATATAAAAAGCCTATCTTCTCGCAAAAAAGTTCAAACAGCGCCACCCGCCTTTAAGGAATACACCTCGGTCGAAGGTTACCGAATATTAGTCGGTAAAAATAATCTGCAAAACGATTATATAACCGCAAAATTAGCTTCAAAGAATGATCTGTGGTTCCATGTTAAAAATCTCCCGGGCTCGCATGTGGTGGTCTTCTGCTCAGGGCAAGAGGTAAGCAAAGAGACTATCCTCCGCGCCGCCTCTCTCGCAGCCGGAAATTCAAAGGCCGCCGCCTCTGCTCAGGTACCGGTCGATTATACACCTATAAAGTATGTTAAAAAGCCTTCGGGCGCCAAGCCCGGAATGGTTATCTACACCACCAATAAAACGGTGTATGTAACACCCGAAAGGGAGGATACACTATGAATATAGGACTGTCTACATCCTGCTTTTACCCGCTTGAGACCGAGCTCTCCTTAAAAAAGGTCGGCAGTTTCGGTGTAAAACATACCGAGATATTCTTCAACGCCGAAACCGAGCTTAAATCCTCTTTTATAGATATACTCGAAGATATTAAGGATGATTACGGAATAAAGGTAGAATCAATTCATCCTACCATGTCGCTGGCGGAATCCTTTATGATATTTTCTGCCTACGAGCGCAGATTTTATGAAGCTCTTGATAACTACTCACGCTATTCAGAGATAGCCGCAAGGCTAGGAGCAAAATATATCATTATGCACGGCGGCAAGCCAAACGGAATTTTGCAGGACGAGGAATACTGCGAAAGATATATGCTCTTAAAGCAGGCAACCCTCAAAAACGGAGTAACCGTTCTTCAGGAGAATGTCGCCAAACATCGGGCAGGGGATATCGAATTTCTGCGCTCAATGCGCGATATCCTCGGATGTGACGCCGAATTCTGCATAGATATAAAGCAGGCTGTGCGCTGCGGACTCACCCCCATTTCTTTGATAGACGAGTTCTATCAAAACACCCGCCACTATCATATTAGCGACCACTCGCTTGAGAGTGACTGCCTCCTGCCCGGCCAAGGCGGCTTTGATTTCCAAAATCTTTTAAGCTTTCTTAAAGCCAAAGGGTATAGCGGCTCTCTTATAATCGAGGTTTATAATAACGCATATAAAGATTATAAGGAGCTCCCCCATTCGTATGAATATATAAACAACATCCTCAAAAATATTTAAAACCGAGGTGAGAGTATGATTTTCGATATCCATTCCCACATTTTACCCTCTGTGGATGATGGCGCAAAGGATATGGACACTGCCTTGCAGCTGCTTTCTATGATGAAAGAACAGGGCATAACCGATGTTATGGCAACCCCCCACTTTTATCCCCAAACAGAAAATTTCGAAAATTATGTTGAAACTGTCGAAAATTCCTTTTCCTCTCTCAAACAAAACCTTTCGGGAAAAGATTTGCCGAATTTATATCTCGGTTGTGAAATGCTCTATTTTGATGGACTGGGCAATTCACAGCTTCTCTCTCGCTTTTGCCTTAACGGCTCGGAATTTTTGCTTTTAGAGCTATCTAATGATTGCATAAACGATAAATTCTTCAAGGATATTGACCGTATGCGTGACCGCCACGGCATCACCCCGATAATAGCCCACGTTGAAAGATATTATAAAGACTATAACTACAAAAATCTCTTCCGATTTCTTGAAAGCGAAGGTCTCCCCGCCCAGATAAATGCCGCCTCGGTCATAAGCCCGGGCTCTAATAAACCAATAAAAAAACTTCTTAAAAGCGATATTCCTTGTGTTATCGCCAGCGACACACACTCTCTAAATAATCGTCCTCCGCTTCTCAAAAAAGCTCACGAGCATATCCTCGCAGAATACGGTTCTGAGATTTCGGATAGATTGTGTGAAAATTCAAAATATCTTTACGAAAGAATTTGCTTTAAAAATGATTAAAACCAAAAATCTCACCCTTGCTTCTAAGGATAAGCTTCAATATATCAAATTCCCAAAGCTGTCAGCCTGCGGCAAGGTCCGCCACCTTTTTTCCACCCGCCACGGCGGTGTGAGCACGGGTGAATGTGCATCTATGAATTTGAGCTTCAACCGAAACGACAGCCGCGAAAATGTTTTGGAAAACTACCGCCTGCTTTGCGGCGCTGAGGGAATTGACACTTCCCATCTCGTGCTAAGCCATCAAACCCATACTAATAATGTAAAGATAGTTTCAGCCCGCCATAAAGGCACCGGCATCACACTTCCCTCTTTTGAGGATGTGGACGGTCTCGTTACCAATGAATCGGGTGTAGCGCTTGTCACTCAGTACGCCGATTGCACCCCCCTTTTGTTCTGTGACCCTATAAAGGGTGTTATCGCCACCTCCCATGCAGGCTGGCGGGGAACCGTCAAGCTAATAGGCAAAGTGACGGTTGAGACAATGACCCGCCACTTTGGCTGCGACCCCAAGAATATAATCGCAGGTATAGGCCCCTGCATAGGCCAGTGCTGTTATGAAGTGGATGACCCTGTTTACAGCGAATTTGCAGCCATTGAGTTTTTGGATATTGACAGCATTTTCACCCCAAAAGGCGGCGGTAAATATATGCTCAATCTGGTTGAAGCTAACCGCCAAATACTCATAAACTCGAATATCCTCCCCTCTAATATCGACGCGTCGGATATCTGCACCTGCTGCAATCATACCGACCTGCATTCTCACCGCGCAACCGGCGGCCGCAGAGGCAACCTGGCCGCAATAATCGAACTCATATAAATTCCTCTTCTTTTTTGAGGTTATATTTGATATAATATTTTAAGTCCACGCTCTAAAGGTGATTGTTATGAATTTAGTTGTCAATGGATTAAATATTGAATATTCAGACACCGGCAGCGGTATTCCGGTGCTTTTGCTGCATGGTTGGGGCTCGTCCTTTGATGTATATAAAGGTGTTATCTCAGCTCTTTCAGACCGTTGCCGCTTGGTGGCTATGAATTTCCCGGGTTGCGGTGCTTCCGACACAATGCCCTTGCCTTGGACCTTGGAGGACTACTGCAAGTTAGTTCTTAAATTCCTTGACGCGGTAGGCCTTTCTAACCCTATTATGATCGGTCATTCACACGGCGGCCGTGTTATCCTTAAAATGGCGGCCGAGGGTATGGTGGCTCCGCCTAAAATCGTTTTGCTAGACTCTGCAGGCCTTATCCCCAAAAAGAGCATAAAACAAAAACTGAGGGCCAAAAGTTTTAAGGCTGTAAAGCGGATTGCGACCCTTCCAGTGATTAAAAACCACAGCGAGGAGATTTTGGAAAAAGCCCGCCGCCGCTACGGCTCGGCAGATTATAATGCCGCGCCCGAGGTCTTGCGCAAAACCATGGTCTCGCTCGTAAACACCGACCTTCGGGATATTATTTCGAACATTAAATGCCCAACACTGCTTATATGGGGAGAAAACGACACCGCCACCCCCCTTTCCGACGCTAAGATAATTGAAAAGCTCATCCCTGACGCGGGGCTCTGTGTTATAAAGGGCGCGGGGCATTATGCTTTTTGCGAGCAGCCCTACACCGCGCACAAGATTTTAAGAAGCTTTATAAAATAGGAGGCTTTTATTTTGAATCCTTACTTGCTTTTGTCTATGATTCTCTCAGCCTTGGCAGGGTTATTTTCGCTTAGCCGCCAGCTGCAAATGCTTCAGCAAAATTCATACTTCCCATCAAGGTATACCTCTTGGCTGAAAGCTAATTTCCCTCTCTTTACAGTGATTGCATTTTTTATATCCTCGTTCTTCTTTAGCATTAGGCTTTATGTTGTGCAGATGCTTTTTATCGCCTATATGCTCGGCCATTCTGCCCAAAAAGCTATCAGCTATCAAAAAGAATCTATTAAAAAGCTTGTCTTCACTTCAAGAATTAAGCGGATGTATGCCGCCGCAATAGGGATTTTTCTTCTCCTCGTTTTAACCCATCTTCTTTGCCCTGCTTTGGTAGTCAAAAAGATAGCGGCGATAATTGTCTTTTTCCTTTCTCTTATAACTCCAGCTTTGTGCTACACCTGCTGGGCCGTGACCTACCCTCTCGAAAAGGCAGTTTCAAAATGGTATGTCAATGATGCTAAGCGTATCTTAAAGGAGCATAAAATTCTAAAAGTTATAGGTGTAACCGGCAGCTACGGCAAAACCACCACAAAATTCATTCTCTCAAGGATATTGAGCGAAAAATTCAATGTAGTCTGCACCCCGCAAAGCTTCAACACCCCAATGGGTGTTGTTCGCACTATCAGGGAGTCCTTAAAGCCTCAAACCGAAATTTTTGTCTGCGAGATGGGCGCTAAAAATATCGGCGATATCAAGGAAATCTGTGATATAGCAAATCCCCACTTCGGGCTTATAACCTCGGTTGGTCCTCAGCATCTTGAAACCTTTAAAACTATTGAAAACGTGTTTAAAACAAAGTTTGAGCTTGCAGATGCCGTAAAATCAAACGGCGGCGAGATTTTTGTTAACGGTGACAGCGCCGAAATATCCCGGCGCATTGCCGGAGGTGATTTCTCGGTCTACGGTACAAATGCCGATTTCCCGTTTTGCGCTAAAAATATAACCTCCAGTAGAAACGGCTCGGAATTTGATGTGGTATTAAACGGCGAAA
This sequence comes from Acutalibacteraceae bacterium, assembly GCA_045656665.1. GTDB lineage: Bacteria > Bacillota > Clostridia > Oscillospirales > Acutalibacteraceae > UBA737. Next base: position 16,304 of record JAZORP010000007.1, read on the forward strand.
CTCTGCATCTTTCTTGCAAGCTTTTAGGCCTTCACAGTATTATAAATATCACTGGTGCCGCGGCGATAGCTCATACGCTCGGTGTGCCTTTTGAGGATATTAAGTTTGCAGTGGCGTCCCTAAAGCCCACCGAACATCGGCTTGAGCTGAAGTCTTCGATTTCAGGCTCTCTTATGATTGATGACGCATATAACGCCAATCCCGAAGGCTGTATCGAAGCAGTGAGGGTTTTGGGCTCGTTTGAAGGTATGAAAAAGGTTATCATCACCCCCGGCCTTATAGAACTCGGCGATAAGGAATATGAATGTAATTATGCTTTGGGTCTTGAAGCCGCTAAGATATGTGATATAATAATACTCGTCGGCCAAAACCGTTCAAAGCCTATGACGGATGCGGTGAATAACACCGACTTTAAAAAGGAAAATCTCTTCATTGTCTCAAGCTTTTATGAGGCAATGGAAATTTACTCAGGCCTTGCCGATGATAATACCGTTGTATTACTCGAAAACGACCTGCCGGATAATTATTTAAACTAATCAAGCCAAGGTGATTTTTATGAAAACAAATATTGCTGTATTTTACGGCTGCCGCTCGGTTGAGCACGAGGTTTCAATTATCTCAGCCGTTCAGGCGATGCGCGCTATTAATCGCGAAAAATATGATGTAACCCCCGTTTATGTGTCTAAATCAGGTGAGATGTACAGCGGTGACAGCCTCTTTGCAATAGAGGAGTACCGAAATCTGCCCGACCTTTTGAAAAAATCCAAAAAGGTAAACTTCATCCGTGAAAATGATAAGGTTGTTATGAAGTATGAATGCGGCGGTCTGTTTTCAAAGCAAAAATCAGTCGTAATTGATGTCGCCTTTCCGATTGTGCACGGCACCAACTGTGAGGACGGCACAATCCAAGGCTTTTTCGAATACCTAAATCTGCCTTATGTAGGCTGTGATATTATATCCTCGGCCGTCGGTATGGATAAGGCGGTTTTTAAAGATGTGCTTAAAAATGCCGGCCTTCCGGTGCTTGATTGTGTATGTGTCAGAGCAAGAGAATATATGGCCGATAAAGCCGCCATCGTTTTAAAAATAAAGGAAAAAATTGGTTTTCCGCTTATCGTCAAACCCGTGAATTTAGGCTCCAGCGTGGGCATCACAAAGGTGAACTGTGAACCCGAGCTTGACGATGCGATAATGCTTGCCCTTTCTTTTGCTGACAGGGTTTTAGTGGAGCATGCCGTCACCGCCATCAGGGAAATAAACTGCTCTGTTCTGGGCGATGCCGACTCCTGCCAAGCCAGCGTCTGTGAGGAGCCTTTTATGAATGATGATATCCTCTCCTATGAAGATAAATATATGGGCAACTCCAAAAATGGCGAAGCCAGCAAAGGTATGGCTTCCTTAGGCAGAAAGATTCCTGCCGATTTGGATACAGAGAAATCTGAGGAGATTCGCAATTTGGCCTGTGATATCTTTAAAGCTATAGGCGCTAACGGTGTTGTCAGGATTGACTTTATTCTCGACACCGATACCGACAAGGTCTATGCAAACGAGATTAACACCATTCCCGGCTCCCTTGCTTTTTATCTTTGGGAGGCCACAGGCCTTTCTTATCCCGAGCTTTGCGACCGCCTTGTTGAGCTCGCATTCCGTAGGCAACGAAACCGTGATAATCTAACCTTCACTATCGACACAAATATACTTTCAGGAGTCTCTTTCGGTACAAAAGGCTCTAAGGGAGCGAAAATGTGATGTCCTCACTTCTTGTAAGGCTTTTTATCAAAAATGCAGATAACACCAAGGATAATTCCGTCAGGCAGGCCTACGGTACTCTAGGTAGCATTGTGGGCATACTCTGCAATCTGCTCCTGAGCATATTTAAAATAGCCATTGGCTTTATTTCGGGCAGTATTTCAATAGTTGCTGACGGATTTAACAATCTCTCAGATATGGGCTCATCTGTAATCACTATGATAGGGTTCAAGCTTGCCGGCAAACCCGCCGACAGCGACCACCCCTTCGGCCACGGTAGAATTGAGTATATGTCAGCCTTTATTGTCGCATTCCTTATCCTTCTTGTGGGGTTTGAATTGCTCAAAAGCTCTGCAACCACCCTTGTAAACGGCGATGCCTCCCCTAAATACACAGCCTTGGCTCTGATTATATTAGCGGTCTCGGCTGCAATAAAGCTTTGGATGTTTTTCTTCAACCGCAAAATCGGCCGCAAAATTTCCTCAGAGGCCCTTATCGCCACCGCTCAGGACTCTCTCGCAGATGTGCTTGCCACCTCGGCCATCCTTCTTTCGGTCATAATATCTATGGTGATAACCCTACCCTTTAATCTCGATGCCGTAATGGGAATTTTGGTGTCAATATTCATCCTATACTCCGGCCTGTCTTCCGCCAAGGATACCATCAATAGCATCCTAGGCACCCCTCCCGAAAAGGAGCTTATAAAGGAAATTGAAAATATCATCCTCTCTTTTGAAAACTTTGTCGGTATACACGACCTTATCATCCATAACTACGGCCCCGGCAGGCAGTTTGCCTCGGTGCATGTAGAGGTTCCGCAGGACTCTGATATTGTAAAATGCCACGAACAGGTCGACCTTTGCGAAAAACTGCTTAGCGAACAGCTTGATATCTCGGTCGTCATACATATGGACCCTATAGACACAAATGATGAAACCGTAATCACCACAAAGCAGCAAATAACCGAGGCTCTGACCGTTATTGATTCCAATTTGACCCTGCACGATTTTCGTATGACCCCTATAAGCGAAAAGCGCACAAACCTTATTTTTGATGTGGTGGTACCCTCGGATTTGAAGCTGACCCATAAACAGCTTCAGGAAAAAATTGAAAAAATGGCCCAGCTTATTAATCCAACCTTTATGTGTGTTATAACCTTTGACAATGATTACACAGGAATATAAATAGCAAATGCCCTTTGGAACAAGTGCACAAGTCCAAAGGGCATTTTTTTATTAAAGCGAAAATTCGATTTTCTTATTGCTCATTTGATAAAGTCTGTATGTGACTCCGGCCGTATCAAACATTCTTTTTGAGGCTAAAACACTGTCAGAATCTGAATATTTGTCCCACATATAGACAACCTCTTTTATCCCCGATTGGATAATCGCCTTTGCGCATTCGTTGCAGGGGAAAAGGGTTGTATACACTGTGCAATCTCTCACACTGCCTACTGCGCAATTTAAAATCGCGTTAAGCTCTGCATGGCAGACATAAAGATATTTTGATTGGAGTGGACTGTCATTCTTGTCCCAGGGGTACTCATCGTCACTGCAACAGCGCGGCATACCATTGTACCCCATTGAAAGTATCCTCTTGTCGGCATTGACAATACAAGCCCCAACCTGTGTTGAAGGGTCCTTACTCCTCATTGATGAGAGCAATGCAATACCCATAAAATATTCATCCCAGCTTAAGTATTCCTCTCTCTTCAAAACGATCACCTCTCACTATTTAATATTAATATAATACTTCTTATCCGCTCTTTTTGCAAGTTTTATTTTGAAGCGATAGCGTACACACTATCATTATCACAGGGAACACCGCTGCTGCCGCAAAGCCGAAGTCCAACCCCCACTTATCTGCCACTACACCTATAAGCCAAGGCCCTAAACAACATCCCGTGTCTCCGCACATAGCGAAAACGCTGAACATAAGAGCCGCTGAGTTTGAAAAATCCTTTGCCCCTGACGAAATAACCGCCGGCCAAAAAAGACTTACCGTAAACCCGCAAAAAGCGCAAAATACCAATGATATCACTGCCACCTTACAAACAGCCACCACGATATAGCAAACAAAGCAGAGCAAGCTCATAATGATAAAAACCTTTTTAAAGGCTATTTTTCGGGCCACACTCGCATACCAAATTCGCCCTGCTCCCATAAAGACCGCAAATGCGCAAGGTCCTGCAAGGTCGCCTATCGCTTTCGAAACGCCCAAAGCCTCTTGAATAAAAAGTGATGCCCACTCGGCCATTGCAATTTCGGCAGCGCCCGCGCAAAGCATCATCACCATATAGCAGCGAAAACGGTGTGATTTGAAAAGCTGTTTAAAAGTAGCCATTTTTTCACTGCTGTCAGGCTCGACTATCGGCACCCTAAAAAAGGAAAACATATTAAAAAACGGCAGCACCGCCCACACTAGGGGAATGTTTGCCCAGCCTTTATACCCAAAAATCATCACAAGCAGCGTTGTCACTATAACAGTGAAAGCCTGACCCCAGCAGTAAAAAGAATGTAAAAGGGATATATTGCCCGTTTTGTTGCTTATGGGCAGCATTTCGATCATCGGGCTCATTATCACTTCCATAAGCCCGCTTGCAAAGGCATAAACAATTATCGAAACTATGATAGCAAGATATGCATTGCTCATTATCCTCGGCAAAATGCCGAGCATCACAAGGCCGAATGCCGCCAGCCCTTGGCACATAACAGCGGTCTTTCTGTAACCGATAGCCTTAACTATCTTAGGAGTGATCAGATCGGTAACCATCTGGGTCACAAAGTTAAAAACGATAAGTCTCGCTAATTTTTCGTACCCCAAACCGTAAACATCCTGCAAAGCGATAAAAAGTATCGGCAGAAAATTGTTCACGACCGCCTGAACCACATATCCCACATAGCACGCGAGCCTTGTGGATGTGTATGTTGACCTCATTTATTAAGTTCCTCGATTATATCTAAAATCTGCGCGGGTCTCTCGACGATGTATGTAGCACCATTCCTGACGAGCTCTTCCCTTTCTCTGAAACCCCAAAGCACACCTACGCCTATGCATCCTGCATTGACGGCAGTCTGCGCATCTACACCCGAGTCTCCCACAAAAAGGCACTCCTTCGGCTCAAATCCCATTTCGGATATGATCTGCAATGTGAGCATCGGGTCGGGCTTTGCGGGGAAATCGTCCTTCTTGCCGCAAACTATCTCGAAAGTGTCGCCAAAGAGCTTTTCTGTAACCTGTATCGCCATCTCGTGCGCTTTGTTGGTGACAACCGCTATTTTCATATCCTTTTGCTTAAGGGAACTCACTAGATCCGTTATCCCGTCATACGCTACCGTTTTATCGGCAAAATGCTCTCTGTAATGATTCATAAAAACCTGAAGCACTTTATTGGTTGTGGCCTCGTCCCGTTTTTCCTCAGGCAAAGCTCTCTCGATCAGCTTTTTCATACCATTGCCCACGAAATATTTGAATTTTTCTATCGGTTGCTCATAGCACCCGAATTGCCTTAAAGCAAAATTGGTGCTGCAACCTAAATCTTCAAGGGTATTCGCCAAAGTACCGTCTAAATCAAATAAAACCGCTTTGATCATATTTGCTTCTCCGTGTTTTTTAATATCTTTAGTATGCAAAAATCCCCTGAGCAAAAAGCTCAGGGGTCATTTGCAAGAAATTTTTATCCAAGCTCTGCTTAGATGGCTCTGGTAACCTTACCTGAACGCAAGCAACGGGTGCAAACATTGATTCGGCGAGGCGAACCATTTACGATTGCCTTTACCTTCTTAACATTGGGTTTCCAGGTTCTGTTGGTGCGTCTGTGTGAGTGAGAAACCTTAATACCGAAAGCAATTTCTTTGTTGCAGATATCACATTTAGCCATGGTCTGCACCTCCTTCTCTGTACATACGGCTTTGTTCCGCCACAATAGCAAGGTATATAATAACACACTGTAAGACAAAAATCAAGTTTTTTTTCATAATATTAGATTTTTGTTTTCATGTTTCTTTTTTCCTCTTTCCGATTTTCGACTCAGTGCCTGAAATCAAGCGTTTGATATTATCTTTATGCTTTGCTATAACGATGATACCCATAATAATACTCAAAACCGCCTGAGGCCAAAGCAGGGAAAAATCGTCGGCGAAAACTATCGACAACACCACCACCGTTACCGTCGCAACAAGTGACCCTAATGACACCATTTTGGAAATAAGGGTGGTCGCTGCAAAAACGATCAATCCTGAAACAATAGCTACGGGAGAGCATATAGCATAAATACCTACACTCGTTGCAACACCTTTTCCGCCTCTGAATTGAAAAAATATCGGAAACACATGTCCAATCATGCAGGCAAGTCCGCAAATATAGGCGCCATATATAGGCCTTGCCCAATCATATCCGGAATTCGTTATAATAAACTCAAATATAACCTTGCCAATATAAACTGCCACAAGCCCTTTTAATGCATCACATATAAATGTTAAAAGCCCTGGCAGAAAACCGGCAGTTCTCATAACATTTGTAGTGCCTGCATTGCCGCTTCCAATCTGTCTGACATCCTTTTTAAGAAAAGCATTGCTGAATATGACAGCAAAATTTATACTTCCTATAAGATATGCTGCAATAACGGTTATAATGGCGGTAATGATCATCACTTATCTCCTCTTTCACGGATAATAAATCTAACGGGTGTGCCTTCGAGTCCAAAGGTCGAGCGTATCTGATTTTCAAGATATCTCTGATATGAAAAATGAAAAAGCTCTGCCTTGTTGCAAAAGCAAACAAATGTCGGAGGCTTGGTGGAAGCCTGTGTCATATAATAAATCTTAAGGCGCTTACCCTTGTCTGTAGGGGGCTGCACCCTTGCGGTGGCATCTGCTAAAACATCGTTGAGCATACCGGTCGAGATTCGCATGGTGTTTTGCTCGTTTACATATTTTATCAGTTCAAACAGCCTATCCACTCTTTGCCCTGTTTTTGCCGAGATAAACACTATCGGTGCATAGGGCATAAACGAAAAATCTTTCATCAGCTTTTTGCGGTAACTGTCCATAGTGGTGCCGTCCTTCTCGACTGCATCCCACTTGTTGACCGCAATTATGCAGGCTCTGCCCTGTTCAAGCGCAAGTCCGGCCACCTTTGAGTCCTGTTCGGTGAAACCGTCTGTTCCATCAATCATAATAACGCAAACATCGGCTCGCTCAATTGCCATTTTTGCGCGAAGCACGCTATATTTTTCAATCTTATCTTCAACGCGGGATTTGCGCCTAAGCCCCGCGGTGTCTATAAAATTGTACTTAACTGAGCCGTGTTCAATTTTAGTGTCTATCGCATCTCTTGTTGTACCCGCAACATCCGATACAATCGAGCGCTCTTCTCCGGAAATCTGATTTATAAGGGAGGATTTGCCGGCATTGGGCTTGCCTATGACAGCAACATTTATAATGTCCTCTTCATCGTCAACAAATTCTTCAAACGGAATATGCTCAACAACAGCGTCCAGCAGGTCTCCTGTCCCGTGGCCGTGAACCGATGAAACTGCTATCGGTTCTCCTATCCCTAAATTGTAGAATTCATAAAACTCCGGCGGCATACTGCCTATCGCGTCGCACTTGTTGACGCAAAGCACTACCGGTTTGCCGCTTCGCCTGAGCATAGCGGCCACCTCAGCGTCAGCCGCTGTTACGCCGCTTTTAACGTCGGTAACAAATATTATGACCGCCGCCGTATCAATAGCAAGCTGCGCCTGAGCCCGCATATTGGCCAGAATTATATCATCAGTTTTAGGCTCTATGCCTCCCGTGTCAACCAGCATAAGCTTATGACCTAACCACTCTGCATCACCGTAAATTCGGTCGCGTGTAACTCCGGGTGTGTCATCAACAATAGAAAGCCGTTTGCCTATTATTTTATTAAAAAGCGTAGACTTGCCAACATTTGGTCTGCCTACAACTGCGACTATCGGTTTAGCCATTTCAAGCTCCTTCTCCCAGTAGTTTTCCTACAAACTCATATCCGTCATTATTAACGGGTGTCACCTTAACGCCAAGCCTTTCTGAAAGCTCATCTAAAGTTATGCTGTCAAGAAACATATCTCCGCCGTCGCGCAGCATAACTGAGGGTATAAGCAGCTCCTCGCCGAGCTGAACCCCTTGTAGTTGCTCTAAAATATCGGTAGCAGTAACAAGCCCTGCAACGGTAATCTCTCCGCCAAAGAAATTGTTTTTAATAGGTATCACCCTACATTCCAAATTATCCCACTTATCGGTCACTTTGTCAACAATTTGTGAAATAAAAGGATAAGCAGCTTCTCCTGTCACCACTGTAATTATACGCTTATTTTCCAATTTATAATCACAATCATTTACCGCCGCAGAGGCCTCCTCAAGCAGCAAAGGAACTAATCCGACACCGTTTTCAAGCTGTAAAAATTCTTCGTAATAAGAAGCATCGGGCATCTGCCGCTCAGCTAAAATATAAAACTCATCAGCTGCAAATACTCTGCGATTGCCGTACTTTTTGATGCATTCTTCCCCAAAACTATCGATAATGTCGATGGTTTTAGCCGCATTCTCTTTATCGAAAGGTTTTATCTCAGCAAGCCCCTTTCTGTGGCCGGTAAGCCCTACAGGAACGGCCGCTATACATTCGGCACTCTTTAAAGCAGTAAGGTCTCTTAATGTTCGCTCGAGTTCCTTGCCGTCATTATATCCCGGGCAGAGCACCATCTGGCAATTGATTTTAATGCCTGCTTCGTCAAATCGGTGCATAATTTTCAAAGCATCACCGGCATTTTTGTTGTTCATCATCTTAACTCTAAGCTGCGGGTTGGTCGTGTGCACCGAAATATTTATCGGGCTGATATGCATTTTTATTATCCGCTCAACCTCGTGCTCGGTTATGTTGGTCAAGGTTATATAATTCCCAAACAAAAATGAAAGACGCGAGTCGTCATCCTTAAAATATAATGTGTCGCGAAGACCCTTTGGCAGCTGATCAATAAAACAGAAAATGCATTTGTTTTTACAGGAATGTTTTTTGTCCATTAAATAGGTATCAAACTCAAGGCCTATCTCATCAAACTCACCTTTTTTGATTTTCGCTTTCTTGAGCTTGCCCAAAGAATTTATGTATTCAATGGTAAGGCGGCTGTTGTTCTGATAAAATCTATAATCCAAAACATCTATTATCTCATTTTTATCAATCGACACAAGTGTATCTCCGGACTTAATTCCCGCCTTTGCCGCAGGGCTCGATTTTAAAACCGATTTAATTATAACAGACACCTTTTTCACCTCTTTTAAATAAAAAATAAGAGGAGGATTTCTCCTCCTCAGTCTTAAAGAATTACTCGCCGACCTTTACAACCTCACGGCCGTTATACTGACCGCAGGCAGGGCAAAGTCTGTGAGGGCGCTTATACTCACCACAGCTTGAGCACTTAACCAAAGTAGGAGCTGTAAGCTTCCATACATTGTTTCTTCTCTTATCTCTTCTTGCTTTAGAAGTTTTTCTCTTCGGTACTGCCATTTTCCGGCACCTCCTTAAGTTGATTAATCATTATTCAGTAATTCGGCAAGGGCCGCAAACCTCGGATCAATCTCCTTTTCTTTGCAGTCGCACTTGCCTTCATTAAGGTTCTTACCGCATTTTGAGCAGATACCCTTGCAATCTTCCTTGCACAAGTGCTTCATCGGGAGACTGACAATCACCTCTGAATAAACAAGCTCATCTAAATCAAGCTTCATATCAGGTGTTATAAGTATCGTGTCGCTCTCCTCACCCTCAATAGATGCGGCCAACGACTTTTCAATAGTAACGGTGTGCTTTCGAGCGGCATCACAACCGCAACGATCACATGGAGCCTCAAATTCGTAAGTGATTGATGCCTCCAACCTTACAAGACTTGCTTTGTTAAAAATCGCACCTCTTATAACTGCCGGCTCTTTGAGCGGATAATTGCCTGCAACCTCAACTGTGCTTAAATCCAAAGCATACTCAATCGGCAAAGAAGAATCATCATTGACAAAAATGTGTTTTAAATCAATAATCATACTTCCACCTCTATCGTCACAAAGACTATTATATCTATTAAGACGAACTTTGTCAAGATTTTTATTTCAAAAAAGCGGGAAATTGCGAGTTTGCACTAAGCTCTATTTTTTGACCTTTCTTACCCTTTCATAATCTTTGAGGGTGTCAAGTGCTTCTCCTCCCATTGGAATAATGATAAGAATGTTAAACACCGTCATAAGTCCTATCCCAACATCACCCAAATCCCATACAAATGTATAGGTGGCAAGCCCTCCTATAAAGAGCATAACTAGAGCCACTATTTTGTAAATAGTCTGGCTTAAAGAATTGCTGCCAAACAAATAAGCAACATTTGACCTCGCATAGAAAAGAACGCCCAAAAATGTTGAAAAGCTGAAAAGCCAAAGTGTCACAGCCATGAATACCACACCGGCATATCCTAAATGGTAGGACATAGCCGCCTGTAATAATTCCATTCCTTCTAAACCCTTGGTTGTGATATCTGGAACAAGGAGCATAATTATCGCCGTACAGCTGCAAATAACTATCGTGTCTATAAAAACTCCGAATGCCTGCAAAATACCCGATTTTGCGGGGTGGTCGGTCTCGGCGGCAGCTGCAGCGCAGGGCGCAGAGCCCGAGCCGGCTTCATTGGAGAATAAGCCTCTTTTAATGCCGTTCATCAAAACCGCGCCAAAGCCTCCCGCGGCCACCTGCCTTAATCCAAAAGCCTCAGCGAAAATGCTTTTGAATACGCTCGGTAAAAGGGTGATGTTTTTCAAAATTATAAATACTGTTATTATAAAATAAACGCCTGCCATAATCGGCACTATTATATCCAAAACCTTAACGGTTGCCTTTTTTCGCAGCACAATAACTGCAGATATAGCAACCAAAACAATGGTAGTGTAAAGCGGCGGTATATTAAAGGCTCCTTCAAATGCGCTTGAAACCGAATTACCTATAACCTGACTTATGCCAAACCAGCATATAAGCCCCGAAATTGCAAAAAGCACCGCAAAAACTGATTTTTTAAGCTTCTTCCTGCGCTTCTGCTCTGCAAAGTCGTGGATATAATATGCCGGGCCGCCGTGGTATCCGCCGTAAAACGAATCCTCTCTCTTGTGCTTTTGAGCAAGAACAGCTTCTATAAATGCGGTTGAAGATCCAATAACGGCTGTCACCCACATCCAGAAAACAGCGCCTGCCCCTCCTGCCGAGACTGCAGCCACAACACCCACAAGATTTCCCATTCCAACGCGAGTCGCTGTAGAAACCATTAAAGACTGAAGACCAGATATAGCAGAACCTTTTTTGTCGCTTTTCTTTTCTGCAGTCAAGCGCAGCATCTCGGGGAAAAGCCTTATCTGCATACACCTTGTGCGTATCGTAAAATATATACCTGCGGGTATAAGCAAAAGCACCAGCAGCGATATTCCGATGTCGCCGCTCGGCAATGGGATTGTAATCAAATCACCCCAAAGCAGATTATAAAAATAACGTATCACTTTGATGATAATTTCCATAAAATATATCCTCTCAAACCCTTATTTTAACACTTTAAAGTATACAATAAAGGTTTGAAACTGTCAAGACAAGAAAGGCCTCCATCATAGGATGGAGGCCTTATAATAGGCTGAGTAGTCCTTTTTGAAAATCAGTTTTTAAAGCATCTTAGCCCTGATTTCTTCCCCTGATAAAGGCGACATGTCTGCGGGCGCAATATCGAATATCGTCTTACAACCGAAATCGTTTCGCTTATACATTTTATAGGCCGCCCTTGCAGAAGCCACAAGCACACTAGCTGTGAATTCGGGATTTGAATCAAGCTTCAGGCTGTATTCAATAATATGATTATTTTGAAGCTCAATGCCGGTCTTGCCCGTGCGGATAACAAAGCCTCCGTGAGGAATGCCCTTGTGATTTTTGTCAAGCTCCTCTTGAGATATAAAGTTTACCGTGGTGTCATAATCTGCAAAGTATTTAGGCATAGTTTTAATTTCATTTTCTATCCTTGATTTATCGGCATCTTCTTCTGCTACAACATAGCAAAGTCTCGTATGCTTTTGCCTTGTGGTAAGCTCTGGGTTTTCTCCTCTACGCACGCTATCAAGTGCCGCTTCAACCGGGCAGGTATACTGCCTTGCATCGAGCACACCCTCAATGCGGCGTATCGCATCAGAATGGCCTTGGCTGACACCCTTGCCCCAGAAGGTATAGTCCTTACCGTCAGGCAAAAAAGCGCTGGCATAAAGCCTGTTTACCGAAAACATACCCGGATCCCAGCCTACAGAAATAACTGCTGTTTTGCCTCCGCTTTTTGCAGCTTTATCAACCTTTGCAAAATGCTGCGGTATGTCTGCGTGGGTATCAAAGCTGTCTATAACATTAAATTTTGACGCCAGCGTCGGTGTCATCTCAGGTAGGTCTGTGGCGCTTCCGCCGCATATTATAAGCACATCGATATCGTCCTTGTATTTTTCTATATCGCTTGCAGAATAAACCGCCGCTCCGGTAACTGTTTTAAGGGTTTCGGGGCTTCTCCTTGTGAATATGCCGAACAGCTCCATATCCCCATTTTGATTTATGGCACATTCTACTCCCTTGCCCAAATTGCCGTAACCGTAAATTCCTATCTTCATTAGTTATCACCCTTTGATTAGTATATACTAATAATAATTTTTTGAAATGTATTTGTCAATATTTCTATGAATTTTTTACTCCTTATTTCCGCCATCTTGTATAACACATCAAAAAATAAAACCATGACTACCGGCCAAGCCGGTAGTTTGCTCTGCGGCTATAAGCCACTGTTACTGGCTGGACTGAAAGTCCACGAAAAAATATATCATTTGCAAATATGCACCGCCGCCGAAAATTCGGCAGTTCGCCTCCATCTGATGAGGGAGGTGGATTTTTGCCCGTAAGGCAAAAAGACGGAGGGAGAGAAAGAATATTATCCAACTACCCCTCAGTCAAAACCTTCGGTTGTGCCAGCTCCCCTGACAAGTGGAGCCTACCGCTGCGGCGGGATTACTTATTGGCAAAAGCCTCTTTGGAACCACACGCTTAGCGCGTGGTTTGCGGTATACAAGCAAAAAGGTGAGTGCCCTTTTAGGCACTCACCTTAAAATTTAATCAAACTTCAACCTTTTAATATCAGTTTCATTTGAAAGCCGAATTATTCTTCAACCGGCGGGATCACATCAGCTATAGCTGCTTCCTTCTTTTTCTTTCTGCGATAAAGAAGAATCGGGATAAGTACACCTGCAGCAACAAGCAAAACGCCTCCTACGATTATCAGAATAATGATCCAGAGTGAAAGACCCCCGTCACCTTTTACAACAACCTTCTTGTAACGCTTTTTGGTAGTTGTGTTGCCATCGTCATCATCATCATCATTTTTAGATGTGTCATTTTTAGACGAATCGTCTGTGGTTGAACCGGATTCTTTATCTCCGTCTTTACCGGAATTTTCGTCGTAGTCATCCTTGCCCGAACCGGAAGTGCCGTTGCCCGAACCGTTATTGTCAGAACCGTCATCGTTCGAATCGTTTGAACCATCATCATTTGAACCTTCGTTACTCGAATCTTCATCGCCCGAATTGTTGTCTGTAATTGGAGCGGTAACCTCTTCTGTTATAGTTTCTTCACCATAAGCCTCAATGCTTACAAGTGAGGGAGTAGCTAATCCGGCCTTCTTAACAACTTCGGAAATTCTGATGTAGCGAATCTGGCTGCCTTCAACATCATATTCCTCTCTGCCACCCAAGGAAACATTGTTGTTAATATTAGTCCATTTGCTTCCATCTTCCGATGCTTCAAGAGTGTAGCTTGCGGGAGAATATGTTGACCAGGCAACAACGATTTCGTTAACATCCTTAACTTCGCCAAGATCAATGGTAGCTTTGCTGTTAGCAGTAGAGCTTATAGCCCAGAAAGTTTGGAAATCAGCATCTATGACAGCTTTTGCGCGAGTCGTGAGGATCTGTGAATTAGCTGTAATTGTGCCTTCGGTTGCAAGATCTTTTAAAGCGGTCTGATTGTTAGCGACCGAAACAGTTTTCCAATTTCCGCCTGTGAAGATAAGGGTTCTGCGAGACTCAACATCTACATAGTAGCCAACTGCTGTGTCGTCGCTCGGCAGCTTATCAAGCTTTTTAAGCTCGGCTCCATTGACCTTAACAGAAGAAGCTGTCACACCTGCAGCGATAACCAACTTGGTGGGGTTGTTATCGTCGTTAGATACGGTGAAAGCATTTTCAGCATCAGGTGTGTTGGTGAACTTATAAGTAGCATTATCTTCTCTGTGGGTGATTGTGCGTTTTTCGGTTGAAGTGGCCACTAAAATCGCATCATAGGATTTGTCAGCCATATCTTCAAACATCGAGAAGTTCTTAGAAACATCAACCTTTAAAACAGCGCCGTCACGCAGATAAACCGGAATTTCGTTAACAGTGGAGCTTACAGTGTGCTTACCGGAAGCATATCTAACACCTGTGAACACATTGGTCCAAATACCCTTGGGAAGCTCAACATCGCGGTAGAATGTGTTCTCCTCTAAAACCGGGCAGACAAGCATCTCATTACAGAAGAGATATTGGTTTGTGATATCAGCCAAATCATATTCTTTAGGGAATGCCATCTGCATCGGCTGAACCATCGGATGACCGCTAATGCCCGACTCAAGTGTTGCGCTGTACATATAGTCTATCATAGCTGTACGCAACCAATACATATCGGTAAATGTGTTAAGACTTATATCACCGAAGGTCCAAGGGTTGCGGTCGGAAGAACCGTGAGCGCGCATAATCGGGTTAAATGTAGAGAACTGTAACCAACGCAGATACTGCTCAGTAGTCGGATCGCCACTAACACCGCCGATATCAACTCCGAAGTAGCCGAAGCCACTTGAAGAGCAGCTCAAGCCCTGATAGTAAGCCATTCTTAAGCCGTCAAAATCAGATCTCACGTCACCGCCGTTAAGACCGGAATAAATATGAGTACCGTAGGTATTGTCACGGCCAAAGAGGATATAACCGTCAGGTATATCATAGCTTGAGAAAACTTCATTCATTCTCTGGTTAAAGGCGTATACATAATACTGATGCATCTCGTCGCCCTTCATACCGTTGTAGTAAGAAGTGTTTTCTTCTATATACTCACCGTAGTCAAGCATAGTACCTGCCAGACCGCGTGTTATATAATAATCATATCCTACCCTCTTAAGAACCTCAGTAGCTAACGGGTTGGAGAAATCGCCCCAGTGATCTGTAAAGCCTGTTCCATCATAATTTCTAGTAACCGGCAGCTCAAAAAGGTCGGTAATTTCATCTAAAACTCCGCTTATATTGGGAACTGTCCAACCGCTCATATTACCATTAAGCGCAGATGCGGGGCCGGACCAGCTCAACGGCTTAACACCGTATTTAAGCACCGTCTCAAATCCCTCTTTGGGGAATGTTGAACCGGTAGAATCAAACATACCGTTTTCAAGGTATGCAGCAGCCGGCATAGTGCCTAATTCCTTGTATTTTGAAAGGGTGCTATCTATGTAAGCAACACCGTTTGCTAACCTGTCAGCATCATTATCGCCGTACCACCATGTAGTTCCGACCTGACCTATCCAATAACCTAAAGCCCATTTCGGAACTGTTGCGGGTTTACCGGTCAAATTAGTGTAGCTCTCAATATTTTTAAGGGTCTGCTCGGTGTAGACATAATACTCAAAGTCCGGACCGTTAAATTCCATATACCAAACTTTAGGATCGTCATACCCTATATTAGCCCATCCGCCGTAGTATGTATCAAAGAGAACGGAATATCCGTTGCTGCTGTGAAGAAGCGGAACATTGGTATACGCGTGTGGTCTTTCATCTGTAGGTTTGGAAGTATGGTAAGATGTGTCGACATTCCAAAGCATAGCTCTATAGCCGTTTTGAATAAAGGTGTTATAACGTCCACCTAAACCATAAAAGACCTCATCTTCATTAATGGGGCTGCTAATCTTTACTTTGCGAACTACTCCGCCCTTAAAACCAAAGAAGAGATTTCGGGCAGTCATAGTATGGATAACTTCGCTCTTGGAATTGATATACTCCATCTTCCAAGGATAGCTCGAATAGGTGAGGCGTACTGCAATATCCCCCGCATCAAGAAGCATAGTTCCATCAGCAATATTATAATACTTAATGGTCTTGAATGAATCGGGTTCGTGAATCGTGTTGTTAACATCTGTCCTAACTCTTACACCGCCCTCTTTCGGGAAAGAAATGTAAATATTAGTAGGCACATAGTTAACATTAGCAGTGAGGATCGCCTCTGTATCAGTTTTTTCGATCTTTTTGATCTTCTGAGGGTTAGCCCACTGAACAGAGATAGTGGACATTACACCACCCTCTATTGCTTGTGCGCTGAATCCAGAAAATGCAGAAAACAGCAAAATCACACTTGTGAAAAATGCCATAATTCTGATCTTGGCAAGTCCTGCACCCGCCTTTTTCTTAGAAAATTTCAACATCTGATAGCTCCTCCCAATTACTTTCAGAAAATTAAGGCCGAAACCATAATAAAGCCTGCTATTTATTAATATATAATACCCTTTTTGAAAGCCTATAGTACTTAAGGCTATTTATCCAACGAGGGTTTGTTACCGATTTAAAAACGAGATTGAATTAATTTTAATCTCACTTAAATTAATTGTGTCAAAAGTACACAGTTATTTCGACATTTCTCTAATAATTATACCATTAATCCTGCGACAAATCAACAAATTATGAATATTTTTTGTTATTAATTTATGAGATACAGCTGCCACCCATTGTGATGGCAGCTGTATCATCCGTTAATTTAAACAGAGTGATTATTCTCCTGTGATACCGCTGCGTTCAACGCTTTCAATAAACTGTTTCTGGAACACAAGGAACAAAATGATTACCGGTAAGATTGAAAGCACCGTGCCAGCCAAAGTGAGAGCGTTGGTTGCCGTTGCCTCGTTCGCTTGACCGCTTCCAAATACCGATGCATACCTCTCTGTAAACTGATTAAGCATCATCGGAAGTGTCGGCAACTTTGTGCCGAAATAGAGGGTGAACTGCGAGGTCTCATTCCAATACCAAATAAATGAAAACAAGAGCGACAAAACTATTGCCGGAACACCCATAGGAATAGCTATTCGCAAGAATACACCGATTTTTCCGGCGCCGTCAAGTTCAGCAGCCTCGTCAAACGAAACCGGATAAGATTTAAAGAACTGAGAGAACACCAATATAAAGAGTGCACTCTTTATTCCCTGCCCGAGGATAGTCGGCAAATAAGCCGGCAGATATGTATCAACCATACCATACTGGTAATAGAGAACATATCGCGGAACCAAGGTTACATCACTTGGTATAATAAAGGTCATAATAACACAAGCAAACAAGAGATTCTTTAAAGGAAACTCAAACCTTGCAAATCCGAAACCTACAATTGCTGTGGTTGCAGTCTGCAAAATTGCCGGCCCGAGAGAAACAATTATGGAACGCAAAAAGCTGTTTTTGAAATCTAGCGTTGCAAAAGCGTCTGCATAATTTTGAAAAGTCAGTGATGTTGGCAACCAGGTTACCGTCGGGTCGGACAGATCAGCGCTTGACATAAAGCTGTTTAAAAGCATGTAAATAATCGGATAAAGATAAACAAATCCGACCGATACAAGAATAAAATATCTCGCTGTTAAAGAAACCGCTTTGCCGGCAAGATTTTTACCCTTTTGTAAAGACAATTTCGATTTTGGATGCTTCATCATTTATCTTTCCTTCCAAACAATTTGAAGACCAGTAAAACCAACAACAGCATAACTGCAACAATTATGAAATACATCCAAGACATCGCAGCGGAATAGCTGTAAATTCTTTGTTGAGCAAACAGGTTTTTGGAAATCAACTGATTCACTTCGAGTTCTGAATAGTTGGAAATCTCAACTACTGTATAAATCGCATTGAGCATTGCCATTGGAACCATATACGGTAAGGTTATCTTCCAGAACTTTTCCCACGGGCCTGCACCGTCAATAGATGCCGCCTCGTAAATATCAGGGCTGATCTTTTGAAGACCTGCGAGATAAATCAGGATTTGGACACCTGAGAACCAAAGAATTTTAACAAGATTGTTAAGAACAAACATCGTAGGTGTTTGCAAGACCGACGGCAAATCTTCAAGGAATCCGTACAAAAGACCCGTCTCATCTGAAAAATTAACCGTTCTTCCTGTTAAAAGCTTGCTTATTACAGGGCCACTCATTATAACAACCGGAAGGAAGAAAACAACGCGGAAAAATGTTCGCATCGGGAAGCCTTTGTTGAGTAACAAGGAAATGATAAAGGCGAACACAACAACAACTATTGTCGCCGATAGGATAAAACCGATATCATTTCCTATCGCTAGCCTGAACTCTTTTGCAACAGACAAGGCAAAATTATAATGATAAAATCCTCGCCAGGAAAGCTCCAGACCGTCAGTAGTTAAACGAACATCGTTAAGGCTTATGATAATTGAATAGATCATCGGATAAAGTGTGAAACCCAAAAAACCAATAAGCCAGATTGCTATGAAACCGTAGCCCCATAAAGCATTCCGTTTTCGGTTGGTCATAGGTCTCCTTTTTGCCGAATCCTTCATGATTTGTTCCCCTTCCGTACCTTAGGAATAGATTAAATATTGCTGTGCCGGAACAGTTATACCGTCCACCTGCACATCATAAGAATAGTAGTTTACATAAATCTTGACACCGTTCGAGTAGGTTACACGGACAGTGCCGTCGTATATAGCCTTATGCTCTGTGATATAGGCGCCTTCCACTGCTGAAATCGCCTCATTCACCTTAGAATAAACCGACTTAATATCATCCTCCCAATCATCAAAGCAGAGTGAGAAATAGTTGCTCATAGCTGTACCCGAAAGTTTGGTATTCTCAGCTGCCATTGTGATAAATGAGGGATATACTGCATATTCCACCATCTTAAGGATTGTGTTCTGTGAGCAGTAGCTCTGATTAACATAGGTGGAATAGTAGTCCATACTTCCTTTAAGAACCATCTGAAGGAACGGAACGGTATCCGATTCATAACGATACTGACTGCAGTTCACAGGAATATCGAAATAATCATTTGTATATTTCCAAGCATATTTATTAGGAACATAAAGGGCGGTTTCATCCTGCTCGGAAAGCTTGGAAATAATAGTCTCCATAGCTTCCTTTCTTGTATATGCTTTCTTTTTGGTATAATCAGAATATAAGCTGCTTCCTAAACTATCATAGGCAAAACTATAATCTGAGAACTTTTTGTTCGCAGCATCGATATATTCAGGAATTCTGCTGATTTTTGCAAGGAACTTTGTTGGATACATCTGATTAATGTCAGCAGCAGTAATATAAATGAAGCTTTCATTTGCTCTAATGGCTGTATCAGAAGATTTATAAATCTGATTCTCGTGTGTCATAACCGGATTTGTATAAAGATACATGCGGGAATTTAAAGAGGTTACAGTATCGAAAAGAGCGCTTAAACCTCTCTTTCCGCCAATCTTTCTTCCGGCCTTGAATTTTGCATAATCGGCCATTTCAGAAGCGCCGTTTTGCCAACCGCGATAAACAAAGGTTATGTTGTTTACGCCGTCTTCATTAAGACCCTCCAAAATTTCGGCAGCTTCAGAAGTAGTAGTCAGCGCTTTTACGGAATCAAAAATGAAACCGTCCTTAGCGGTGGCCGCTACCATTTCAAGACGAAGCGGGATATCGCTGTCAATTCGCTCTTTAGAAAGCTGACCGTCAGCTATAAGCTTCTCACGATAGAGATTAGCCATACCCGAATAATCAGCCTCTGCGCCTTGAATAAAATTAAAGCTAATTTTGGTATCTATTTCATTAGGCTTCTTTTGAACAGTAGTGATACCCTTGCCTGAGCCGGAAATGGCGTCAACATACTGCTTTCTGTAAATAAATCTGGCTGTTGCCCAGTGGTAGTCAACGATACCGCCTGCCGGAGATGCCTCGATAGCGGCATACTCTTCTCCATCCTCGATTACAGCCAAAACAGCATTTTGCTCGTAACCGTGTACAAAACCGTAAACCGGCATTGTAACCTCATTTGCTTCAATTAAATATTCATTAATGCGTTTTGCCTGCAGATTACCGGCAGAGGAGAATGCATCTATTGCACCGTCCTGACCGTAAACTTGGCTGTCAAATGATGAAGCATAGGTAAAGGATTTGGTGAAACGCATTAAAGCGCCGCATCCGTCAGGAATGAATATGTAACCGTTGATTTCATCCTGATAAGCGCTTCCTAAGAAAGGCATAAAGTAAAGGCTCTTTATTTTTGAATCGCCTGTCTCCTCTAAGCTGTCATCAGAAATCTCAAATGTGAGGCTGCGATCGTCTAAGACCATTGAAAAATCAAATTTTATACCTATCCGCCTTGCATCAAATGTACAAGTAAGCTTAGAGCCACTCCAATTGTAATTAGCAGTGACACTATTATCAGAAATAGAAAGTCTTTGCTCAGAACCCATATCATCGAAATAATCAATGGTACATATAGAGTTGGCGAAATTGCGCCATTTTTTATTAAGGTCTACACCCTCCTCGTTGGAAAGGCCACCCCATATATAACCGTTGGCTTTATCAACGATTCTTATCGCTACAGTGTCTTCCTTGAACCAAATTTCCAGAGCGTCATTTTCGAGTTTCTTTTCAAAACCCTCAAGGTCCATTCTGTTTTCGGCCTGTTCTGTTGAATCAGCCTGTGTGTGTCTGTTGGAAAGCACTTCAACAGTGTTTGTGTCAACAGCACTTAAAATACCGTTGGCAGTTGTCGTGCTTTCCTGAGTGGCAACATCATCAGCTAATACACCGATAGATGAGAAGAGAATAGCTGCCGCTAAAATTGAAGCTACAAATTTTAACTTAGTTCGTAACACGGTAGATTCCCTCCCCAACAATTTCTTTCACAAACGAAACTATCTGGCCAAACAAAAGATAAACAATAGAAAATGCTACAACTACCATTATCATAAAGAAGAATACCAATAAAATATTCCTCACTGTCTCGCCGAATTTATAACGCTGAATTTCCTGAACGCTTATAAACAGCAAGCAAGCTGTCCAAGCGATGATGAATATAGCGCCGATATTAACTACGAATGCCTCGTTCAAGGTGAGAACATAGCTTAATGCAATTATAACCGGTGTAAACAAGAGATAAGGCGCGAATGAATATGCTGTAGCAACATATATCTGCTTAAAGGAGCCCTCGCCCTCGTTGATAGTTCCAATCATATAGTTGCCGACGATCCAAAGAATTAGGGGAACCCAGAACATAATTATAAGAGATGTCGGGTTAGCTGTGCTGATATCCATTGAACGGAACAAAAATCCTCTACCAAGTAAGTCTACAAGGTAAATGGCAAAAAACAAAATATAGAGAACTGTTGCACCCGCTACAGAGCCCTGCTGACCGGAACGCAAATAGTAGCATCCGTCTATCGGATGGCGAATCATTTTCTTGACATAAGATAGTTCCTTCCAGAACTTCTTGAATTTTGTGTCAGCCTTAGGCGCAACCACCACATCACCGAGCTTCGCGCGGCGCTTTTTCTTTATAGCAGACACTATACTTGAAACCACAACCAAAACAATCAAAGCTATGAGTATGTAGAGCATACTGTTGTGGAGTATATCATTACGCAACTCCCACATCGTATCCGAGTAATACTCTCTGTCATTTGCCATTTTGAAATGCTCAAGAGCTTTGGTAAATTCCTGCTGATAGAAAAGTGATTTGCCATATCCCACATGAGCTATTTGGGAAACACCATTAAGTCTTAAAAGGGAGCTCCAAATCTCCTCACTGCTCTCATAGTCGCCGTTCTCAAGAGCCTGAATAGCCTGATGGGTCAAATCGGTAAAGTCTGTCGGATAAAAGACCTGAACCAAAGCGCGCTCCTGATCGAGAACATAGAGGAATCCGGTTTCTTTATCTATATCGATTGCCACAGCGTTTGAGAACAATCCGCTGCGATCACCGGCCAACGCGCGGCCGCCGAATGTGAAGATAAGATTACCCTCGTTGTCATACTCGTTGATAATACCTGTGTTAGTAACTGCATAAACATTACCAATAGTTCCTACTGCAACATCGGTAAAGTTAATTTCCTCCTTCATCTCTCCCTGTTCGGTAAAGATGTTAAGGCCCGCCATATTGTGCATTTTTAGCGCTTCGTCAGCAGATGATGCTGATCTTACAGTATCTGCAGCGTCACTCTTAGTTACACTCAAAATTAAATCATTGCTAGAAATATCAATGTTTGCTATAGGCAGAGGAGTTTTAACAAAAAGCTGATCCTTCTGAGTTTCATTAAGGACTAATTCCTCAAAACGCTCAGATAATGACATCTTATATTTATTCGCAGCGAAATAGCCAAAGAAGGTGCCTTCTTTGTCAAACTGCATAATTCCCTCATAAGAACCGCTGCCCACTACAAAGACAGTTCCTACCGAAGAAACCGAAACTGCAATAGGATTATACAAGCTCTTATCACTGAAAAGGTAACTGTCGGGTCTGCCGATAGTCTGAATCAGTTCATACTCCGGTGAGTAAACAAATACAGCCTCAGCATCAGGGTCAGCTACGAAAACTCGCCCGTCATCGGTAACAAATAAACCATCCGGGCTTATAAGCTCTTCCCCGCCAAAGAATGTGACAGAAGAATCGGCAACATTAATAACACAGATTCTACTGTTGCCTGTATCGGAGATATATAATTTGTTGTTTAAGTAGAATATATCTCCCGGAAGAGAGAGCTCTAAATCCATTCCGTAAACGGCTGCCGGAATATAGGCATCCTGTGTACGGACCCAATCATCATTAACGGAAACAGTATAGGTATATGTTGTACTGTCCGAAGCTGATACATTTACGGCTCCGCAAATGACCGTAGCCAGCGCAATCAAAATTGCCAAAAGGCGTAATACTCTTTTGCGCATCTATATACCTCCTTTACTTAATTCCCGAGTGCATCATAGTATTCATAACGCGTGATTGTAATATAATAAATACGATCAAATTCGGCAAGAACATGATCAAGGTTGCTGCAGCAGCAATACCAACACCGGCAACGCCTCCGGCAGAACCTGAAAGTGAGGAAATGTAGAACGCAAAAGTCTTTAACGCCTCATCATCTAAGAAAAGTGTCGAAGCTTCAGCCGCGCCCCAAGCACCTTGGAAAGTTGTCAGGGCAACAGTGGCAATAGCGGGATTAACAAGCGGAACAACTATCTTAGAAAGTATCTGAAAATCACTCGCGCCGTCAATTACCGCTGCTTCAATCAAAGCATCAGGCATCTGATCGATAAACTGCTTTACAAGGAATACACCGGTCGGTGTGACCAAAAGCGGAACAACGTTTGCGAGGAAATTGTTCTGCAACCCTGTATAAACGATAACAAAGTATCTCGGAATGGTAACAGCTACCGATACGAACATAAGACCTAAATTGTTGATGGTAAAAAATGTGTTTTTCAGGCGGAAGCGCTTCTTTGAAAGCACATATCCGGCACAAACCGATATAACCAGAGTGAAAACCACTACGAGAGCTGTAGACAAAATAGTGTTAAATAGATATCTCGTGGCCGGTACATCGGTGTTTGATGCCATCGCAAATAAATCTGAAAAGTTTTCCCAGGTCGGGTTTTTAACATAAAAACGCGGAGGGAAAGCAAACAATTCATCAATCGGTTTAAATGCGTTGAAGAATATAAATATGATAGGCAGTGCCATTATTGTACATAACGGCAACAAAATTGCCAAGAACTTTATCTGGCTTTTATGGAAATGCGCCGGATTAATTCCGCTCGAACGGATTACTGAATTTCTTTTTCTGCGTGCCATAAAGTTTAACCGTCCTTTCAGAATTAATCGTCAGTTGAGAAGAGCTTCTTCGAGCCTTCCGACATAGCGAATACGAAAATCAGCAACACAACAGAAATTGCCGCTGCATAGCCCATTTCATATCTCTGGAAACCGTAGTCCTCAATGTGGGTAACTATCAACTGACCGGAATAATTCGGCGTCGGGTTAGCGCCTGACAATATAGTACCGATACCGCTGGTCTGGAAGGTGTTAACTATCGCCATAATAGCGCCGAAAAGCATCTGCGGCTTTGCCTGAGGAATAGTTATGTAAATAATCTCTTGGAAGCGGTTTGTGATACCGTCTATTCGGCCGGCTTCGTAAAGCTCTTGATTTCCGTTTGTGATACCGGAAAGCATTGATAAGAAGCCGATACCCATACTACTCCAAAGGGTTACAATTATCATAATCAGCAAAAGATAGTTCTCGTTCTGCGTCCAAGCAATCGGACTGTCGATAATATCGAGATTCAAAAGCAATGCATTTAAATATCCGCTCTTGTCACCGGTGAAAATAACAGCCCAAATCGTGGAAAGCATTACGCCGCCCGTCATAGAGGGAGAATAGATAATTACAGTAAGTAGTGTTCTGATGGGGCGTGTCAACTGAGCCAACATCCATGCCAAGATGAAAGAAAGCAAGTAACCGCCAACACCTACAAATAAGGCGTAAATGATGGTATTAGGCAATACCTTTTGCATAAATATAGAGTCGCTTGTAAAAAGCGAAATATAATTAGCAAAGCCCGCAAACGTGGGAAATTGAATTGTATTAAAATGAGTAAATGAAAGCAGTATTGCCATTCCCACCGGGATTATTATGAAAAGCACAAATAATGCAGCATAAGGGAATATAAGAACGGCAGTAGAGTGCTTATTTAAAAATTTCTTCATAGCCTTACTCCTCGTCCTCCTGATCGTTCAAAAGGTTCACAAGATCCAAATATGTCATAGCCTTATATTCGGATGTTGGATTTCCGTTAGCATCGCAGAAACCGAATTCCTGCATTTTTCTTATGATTTCGCGGTTGGAAAGAATTGCGGCAGAATCTATAGACTCGATAAGGCCCTTGCCGTTAACAACAACATTGTTCCAGACATTACTTGTCTCACGCTCGATCATGTAAGAAGCCGCGTGGGGAACAAGCTCTTTCTGGCTTTCCCACTGCTTAAGAATAACCGCCTTGTGGTCTTCCGGATAAGGCAATCTCGCAAATGCCGCAAGGTTGGCAGTATTCCAACGATATTCGCTACCCAGCGAAGTGCGCAACAAGGTCGCATATTCATACTGAGTATCAGAAGTTAAGAACCACTTCATAAAGCTCCAAGCCTCTTCAGGTTTATCGGTGCTCTCGAGTATCATACAAGCTGTTGAATCTGCGATCTGATAGCGAAGGATAGAGCCGTCCTCCTGCTCCTCGCCGGGAACCAAAGCTGTTCCCCACTGACCTGTCAATTCAGGAGCTGCGAGCTCAAGCTGCAGGTATGTGCTGAATCCGCTGATGCCAAGCGGTATCTCACCGTAACGGAAACTGTTATAGAAATTGGCGACCGCTTTATCTAAGCTGTAAATTTTGTAAAGCTCGGTCATCTCAGCAAAGGCGTTAACTGCGTTAATAGAATCAAACTCAACCTTTAAACCGTCAGTTGAATAGAAGCTGGAATTGTGCTGATAGACAAACGGTGCTGTAACTGCCATTGTCTTCATAGCGGTTGAAGCAGACAAGGGTAGGAAGAAGTTCATATTGTGCCTGAGAAGCAAGGGCATCATTGCTTTAACATCATCCCAAGTGTTGGGAACTTGAAGCCCTAAGGAATTCATAATATCTTTACGATAGTAAAGTATCTGGAAATCCTGTGTAACAGTAGCGCCATATATACCGTCGCCGTAACACATAGGTATAAGCGCTTCTAAATTATACTCTTTATTATAAAAATCTAAGAAGTCGTCATATTCAAGCAAATTCTTGGATGCGCCGCGGATTGCTAAATTAAAGGGGGTAGTGAATGTAACACCCAAAACCACATCAGGCGCGGTGCCTGCAGCATTTGCTAAAACAAGCTTCTGCTCGCCGGCCATAACCGAAATCTCGATATCTGTTCCGTGAACAGCATTATATTTTTCATCAACGATTTGCTGCAATGTCTGGACATATTGAATAGAACTTGCCATCCAAACCTCAAGCTCTTCGTTGTCTTTGTCTTCATTATAGTCATCTGAGAAAGAAATAAAGAACTGTTTTATGCCTTCAAAAAGCTTCTTGAAGAAAGAGGCGCTTGCTTTTGGAAGCTCCTCATCGCCCGAAATGTAAAGTCTGTCAATCGAGAGGGATTGTGCAACAAGCTTTCCTATTACTGAGCCGAGATATTTACTTGCCGAACTGTCACCCATACTGATTTCTTCAGCTTTGTTGGGGATAGTTCTCGGAGTGTCTGCAATCTCATCTAAAATATCAGCTGCATATTCTAAATCGTTTGCATAAACCGGCTCAAGATTGCTAAGCTTTTCAAGCTCGGCATAAAGCTCTCTTGCCTTTTTGGCATAGGATCTCAAATCCGAAACCGCGTTCGGGAAATAAGCTTCTGTATCCCATGTGCGGTTTTCATCGGTGTTTGACGATGCCAGCTTATTTATATCCATACCAAACTGGTTTATTTCACCCATCAAATCAAGAATATCCTGATAAACCTCTGCCATCGGGCCCATAGTTGCAGCAAGTGAAATTGTGTGTTTGCCTTTGGTCAAATAGATATAAGCGGCTTCGCCGTTAACCTCAAATGTAAAATTATCGTATGTATTAGATTTTGTCGGAGAAATGGCTATATTGTTCATTTCTTCGAAAAGGGTCCTACCGTCAATCTTCATATTGCGGTAAACCGGCATGTTAGAGTTTGCGTTTTGCAGCAAACGGAATGAAATAGCGTAAAGACCGTCTTGCTCAACCTCAACCTCCCAAGCAACCTCCTGGCCTGCTGTGGCACCGGAAAAAAGAGTGTTTACGCGACGGCTGTTTGTTTCATAAGGATAAAGAGAAGAGTTGTTATTAGCACTTGCCTTTACGGATGAAGTCGTTGTAATAGCGTAACGCTCGCCCTCAACGATGATTAAATCATCGGCCACATCGCCCTTCAGTGATGCGGCATACTCGCTGTATGAAGGGGCAGCTATCTTTTCAACGATATAAAAAGCTTTTACAATAATGCTTTGAATATTGTTGACCACAGAAATAGTGTGTTCACCGGCTGTAAGGTCCATTTCCAAAGAAATGCGGTTAAGGTCGGTGTAGTTATCAAAATATGTTGTTATCCATTTATCTTCAATGGCTATCTGGTTGGCAGCAAGCTCGTCACCGTCACGGTCCAAGCTATACTGCTGCTGCTCGTCACGACGCAAAACGGGTAAGGTTGTGTTGAAGGTAGTGCCATCCACTACAACATCAAACAAACTATCGGTCATTTGATCTTCCTGCACCTTGTACTCGCAGGCAAGATAATAAGTTCCGTCCGTCGGGGCAGAAAAGGAGAACGAAAGTTCATCCTTTTCTGCAAAGAGGAAATCTTCTTCTGCTACAACACCGTTAAGAGTGATATCATCATACTTTATTGCGATTCCCTGTTTTATAGCGTCTGTGTCGCTATAACGGTCAACTGCAAGTCCCGTATAACTTGTATCACGCTCTAATGTTTTTGCCGTTTCGGCCGATGCTGCCACCGGGGTAACTGCCGTTGCAGCTACCAAGGCGGTGACAATCACAGCTGAAGCAATGCGCTTAAAAAGCAGCTTCATAAGATTTCCTCCTGTTTATACTGTTTGCCAGTAGTCAATAAATTTTAGCAATTAGTGTTTTGCTTTCCATTCTGCCTGAACTTTCTTAAGCTTGGCATCGAAATCGTCCCAATAAACCTTCTGTCCTGCAGTCAGCTTCTTCTGAGCATCGGGAAGTACCTGATCGGGATCCTTAGTGCCGTCCTGAATATCAAGCAATGTGGGAATGAATACATCAAATATGTTCTGAGAGAATGAGGGAACGATCTTATCGGGGTCACCACGATAGCAGTTTTCAATATTCTCATAGAAGTAGATGCAAGCAGGCTGATCAGCCATAAGCTTCTTGAATGCTGCAACAACATCAGGATGCTTAGTAACCGGGAAGTAGAAGTCCATAAGGAGTTCATAGTCGGCTTTTCCGGCCTTTTTATCCTGATAAGCCTCAAGTCTGGCAACTGCAGAATCAGGGCTCATAGCCATATGGCTCAATACCTTGTAAGCAAGGTCGGGGTTCTTAGTATTTGAAAGCATGAAAGCATGGTCGATATGGATAGGCATACGTCCTGCAGTATTCTGCGGGAGGGGATGGAACTGCCAGTTTACATTTGCGAGATATTCGTCACGCTCTGCCTTTGAATAGGTACCAAGCTCAAAATTGATTATCAAGCTCTTGCCCTGCTTTGTAGCAGCGTAATTAGATACGGCATCGCCGTAACGCTCAATATATTTGTCTGAAAGTGAAAGCTGGAAGCCGGCCAAATTGTTAACCTTAGAAAGCTCAACCAAAAGCTTGGAAGATTTGTTAAGAGAGCCTACCATCTCGAACTGACGATTGCTGAAATTGTAGCCGTAGAAGCCAACATTCTTGTTGTAAGTGCCTGCAAGATTGGTATCAAGACCTGATAAGTTCTCGCAGAAAATGTAATTCTTAGAATTACCCTTGCTTGCAACCTGCTTCGCGAAGGTTGTGAAATCAGCAATGTTCCAATTGAGCGCCGGAACATCCATATTCAAATCGTCAAGGATATCAGTGTTAAGAGTTATACAGGTGAATGTGCACTGGTTGGGAACAGCGTAAATCTCGCCGCCATAGGTATAGTCGTTCCAAAGTGACTGAGCAATGTACTTAGAGTTGGGGTCATTCTTTACATACTCGGTAATCGGATAAACAAGACCCTGACCTATGTACAAAGGCATACAAGCAATATCGTCGGCAATGATGTCAGGAAGACTGCCTGTAGCGGATTTAGCAGCAATGTAGGTGGTAGAGTCAGTCTCAGAATAGTAATCAACTTCAACTTTGATTTCAGGATAAGCCTCTGCTAATGCATCCCACATTGGATCGTAGTCTGTCTGACGGTTAGCACCAACAGCTACCTTTACAGTGTTCTTCTTATTATTTGAAGGCTTACTGCTGCCGGAGTTGCCACTACCGGAGTTGCCACTACCGGAGTTGCCGCTACCGGAGTTGCCGCTGCCGGAGTTGCCGCTGCCGGAGTTGCCTGAATCAGAGTTGCCTGAATCTTCATTACCTGTTTTGTCATCGTTATCTTGGGTTTTATCGCCCTCGACGATAACATCTTCGCTCAACCAATAACTGTAGGTTTCTGGGTCATTCTTACAACCTGCAACAGAAAATACCATAAGTATTGCCATTGCCAGGGTAAGAACACGAATAATGTTTTTCTTCACAATAATTCTCCTTTATATATTATTTATGTCGCTGACGCGATAACATACTAATTGCAAACGGAGCCATAATTGCTGCTAGCATAGCTACCGTAGTTAAAATATGAAGCGGGAAACTATCACCGGCATAGGGATTGTCTTTATCGCTGCCGTCATTATTGCCGTTTGAGCTGTTTGAATTATTTGAACCGGTGCCTTCGCTTTCACCTTTATCCTTTTCAGGTGCTGCGGCATCAGCCTTGTCACTCTTACCAGAAGCATAATCAATGCCGGTTATTTGTGTAGCTACGCCGTCATCAGCCTCCTCGCCGATCGGCGGATCCTCTAATTCAAAGGTGTCGGGCAGATTATCATGCTCTTCAAATGTTATCTCATTTCCAAGATAATCGAGGCAGGTAACGGTGAAGTTATCCCACTGCGCTGTATTGTGAGGAGCGCACATTCCGACATAACCGCCGTCATAGGTTTCGGGAAGTCTTGCTTCCAAAACTTCAACACCGTCAACTATAAGGTAGGCTGTGAGCTTTCTTACCCTGAGGGTTACATGGTGAACATCGCTACCCCACTTGTAGAAAGAGAATATATTCATCGATTTAAGCTGCTTTTTAAGACCCGCATCCGGAAGATTTCCGTTGAAGTATGCAGCACCGCCGGTTGTAGCGTGACCCATAAAGGCTGAGTAACCGCCGCCGTTGCTTCTCACATAGAAATTAGGCTCTTGAACACCGAACACAATCTGTGCCTGCCCTGTGCCGTTTCCTCCCTCTTTCATATCAACATTGATTTCAAAGTTGCGGAATTTACGGCCCATATAAAGTAACGAAACTGTATCAATATGCTCTAATCCTACGCCGGATACACTGCCATAATCAATTGTGTAATCCAAACGCTTAAGAACACCGTCCACTATCTCATACTTATTTTTTACCGGCACATCTGTGAACTCGTCGATAGTAGGATTGTGCGCATAACGGCTCTTCCAATTGCCATCTTCAAAGTCAGTAAGATCGTCGATATAGTATTTAATAGTTGTGTTGGGGTTATAATCAACTTTGACCTCGACCGGAACCGATGCTGTTATACCGTTAGGATTGATAAGCAAATTGTTAATAGGCATTACCGGTGTACCAATAAAGTTGTAGGTGCCCGGCTTGTTGAGGTTGCAATCAGTAGGTCTGCTCCAAATCATTTCGCATTCGACTACATTGCCGAGATGGTCGATAGCTTCAAGTGTCGAGGGCAACGGAACCGTATTATCATTATCATTTGTTCGATTCCAAGTAACTGTGCCAATATCTTTGAAAGAAGCAACCTTGCCCTGAAGTGTCGGGTCTACCTTAACCTTGCTAAGATCTATAACAGAGAAGTTATCAAACTGAGCATTCGGTAATTTGTTTGCGCCAAAGCTCATATAACCGTTAAGACCGGGAACCTCTAAATCAAAGAGAACCTTTTTGCCAACCTTAATTGTAAGCTGGTTGTTAATATATGTAACATTCAGATGCTGCCAGGATTCATCAAAGGTGAAATTGGCATTTTCAGAATACCAGACATCATCAACATTTCCTCTGAGCGCTACACTGCCGGTGGTGGAAATAATAAGCGCAAGACCGCCATCAGGCTTAGATGCATAGCTTGCAGGATTCGGCTGACCGATGCCAAAGTTGAAATTACCTCTGACATTCTTTAAGAAATCTATCTCATATATAAATGAGCTATAGGTTGAGCCTGTATAAACAAGCCTTGCCAAATGCTTTGTATCGTCATAATGGGGATCGATTCCTGTTTCGCCCACACCGTCGTAACGCATTATTGTGTCATTGTCAGTGTGTCGCCAATAATCACCGCTGTAATCACCGGTAGCTAATACGCCGTTGCTTCCGCTTTCGCCAACATCGGCGCCATAATAGAAATCAAAGTCAGACAATGCAGCATCAAGATCAGCGGCTGCAAAATCGTTTGTATATGTTGAACCGTCATTAGAAGCTGTATATGCCAAAGCGCGCAACTGGATGTTGTCGATAGCAGCGCCCACAGCGTTGTTCATAGCAAAGGAAACATATCCGTTGTAGAACATCGGCAGGTCGGCCTGAGCCAAAAGCACGCCGTCAACATAAATGTTAGCCACATCTTTATTAACGATAACTGTTATATGCTGGGTGTTTGAAGCGGAGTAGCCAACTGTATTACCGTTGCCGTTAACCTTGCCGTTGCCGGTCTTATGGTTACCGTAGAAATAACCGCTGTATCTTGTTCCGTTGCCTTCAATAACAGCTGCAATACCGCCGCAGTTGTTGTTATCACCGGTTGCAGTATTTTCAACCGTTACATATTTGCCCTTCTCACGCTGACCGAGGATGACCATAAGCGCGTCTCCTGCAGCAGGTGTTGTGGCCGATGTGTAGTCGAAATCCAAACGGAAGTTCTGGAACATTCTAGCCTCGTAAGCCATTGTTCCAATAGATGTGAGAACATTCTTTGTTGTTGCAGAACTGTCTATTCTGGAAGCTGTGCCACCTGTCTTTGCCCAGTAAGCATCAGCCGCATTTGTCTTAGCTGTGAGGGTGCCGTTTGTAGAAAGGTCGGCACTATAATAATATGCGAAATCATCATAAGAGCCGGCAGAATCAAAGCTATTCGCATAAACGATTGACTCATCATCCTTACCCATACCGCTAATGCTTAAATTATCAAATGTTCCACCTACAACGGCCGACATCATAAGGGATACATAACCTGTGTCATATCCGTTTGTCTTAACTTCAATAAGCTTTTCGCCATTTAACTTAACTGTAAGTACGCCATCTTTTACCTGCGCATTGAGCTTACCCCTTGAAACCGGAGATGCAGGAGAGGCAGATACCTTGCCGCCTCTTATTGCGCCTTGAGCCGTTACAGTACCCTGTTTGTCGACAGTAACCACAATTCCGTTCTCATCGCCCAAAGCATACTGACCTAATGTGTCAGCGCCTAAGCCAAGCATCACGACACCTCTAGGATCTGCGCCATAAGCATAGTCAACCGAGGCATCTACATCCTTGTATACCTTTGCGCCGTAGGTCAAAGCAGCAACCTTTGTATACATATCGATGTCAATAGTAGCGTCAACAATTTCAACTTTATTAGTTATGCTAAAGTCCGAGAATCCGCCCTTCGCTGTATCATTAGCCATAAGCGAAACGTATCCGCCTTCGTAGACCGAGCTAATATCCACCGAGAATATCTGCTTGCCGTCAGCAAAGAGCATCATATTGCCATTAGCTAACATAACCTTAACATCTATGCTCGTGCCTAAAGCGCTGGTATCCTTGCCTAAATTGTACCATTGCGAAGCAACGTTCTTATTTTTGTCCTTAAACACTCTGACAGAGCTGTTGTATAGGTCAAATTCAAGCATCAAAGCCGCCGA
>JAZORP010000008.1:0-3183 GCA_045656665.1 Acutalibacteraceae bacterium
TATTATCTAAAAGAAAATCTTCCTAAAGCAAGGCTTTATGTATGCGGTACAGAGTCGCTAAAAAAAGAGCTCATTACCGAAGGCTTCACCGTCAGCGACAATATCGACGAAATCGACTGTGTTGTTATGGGGTTTGACACCGAGCTCACTTTCAAAAAGCTTGAAGATGTTTGCAAAATACTGCTTTCAAGGGATCTTCCTTATATCGCAACCAATCCGGATTATGTCTGTCCGACGGAGTATGGCAGCGTGCCTGATTGCGGCAGTGTTTGCGATATGATTTATAACGCCACAAAAAAGCGCCCGTTGGTTATAGGCAAACCCACTGCTTTAATGCCAACCCTCGCAATGAAAAAATACGATATTTCTCCGCAGAACACCGCTGTCATAGGCGACCGTATTTATACCGACATTAAAAGCGGTCTTAACGCGGGTGCGATTAGTGTTTTGGTTATGAGCGGCGAAACCACACCTGAAATTCTTGCAACTTCTGGGGAGAAGCCGCACATCGTGCTTAAAAACGCAGGCGAAATCATAGAATTACTCTAAAATACCATTATTTTTTTATTTTAGGATCGGTTATGCTGCCGATCCATTATTTTTTATCCAAAAGGCTTAAAAATATGCAGTTTATGCTTGAAAAAATGCATATTTTCGTGTATACTTTATATTAAGTGTTAACTAATTTAGAAAGTGGTGTATTTATGACTCGTAAACAGGCTAGAGAAGAGGCTTTTATCCTGATCTTTGAAAAAGCTTTTAATAATAATTCTGTTGAAGATATCCTTAATCTCGCAGCCGAGGTGCGCAGCTTAGAGCCTGATGATTACATTAAGACGGTTTTTTTCGGTGTGTTCCAGAATCTTGAATATATTGATAGTTTGATTTCCAAAAATGCACGCGGCTGGAAGATAGAGCGAATTTCTAAAACCGCGTTGTCGGTTTTAAGGCTTGCTATTTTTGAAATAAAGTTTATTGATGAAATTCCCGAATCGGTTTCTGTTAACGAAGCGGTTGAAATACTTAAAAAATACGCAACAAAGGAAGACGCCTCCTTTGTGAACGGTATTTTATCTACCGTTTTAAAATCCTGATTATGCCGCAAAACGTTTTATCTGTAAAGCAACTCAACCTCTATGTGCGCTCCCTGTTAGAGGGCGACCATCGGCTTTTGAACATCTCGATAGTAGGTGAGCTTTCGGATTTTAAAAACCATTATTCAAGCGGTCATTGGTACTTCACGCTTAAGGATAACGACGCGCTGATTCGCTGTGTTATGTTTAGGGGAAACACACAAAGGGTGGGCTTCGCGCCTGAAAATGGCCAGCAGGTTGTTCTTAAAGGCAGAGTTTCTCTTTATGAGAAGGACGGTCAATATCAGTTTTACGCCGATGATATGACCCTTTCGGGCATAGGTGATATAGCTTTTCAGTTTGAGCAGATAAAAAAACGTTTAGATGCCGAGGGCCTATTTGACCCGTCATCTAAACGACCGTTGCCTCGCCTCCCTAAAAACATCGCGGTTATTACTTCACCCACAGGCGCTGCCATTCAGGATATATTAAATATCCTCACACGCAGATGGCCTATCTCGCAGATAGTTCTTTGCCCCGTGTCTGTGCAAGGGGAATCGGCCGTTCCCGAAATGCTTAATGCGCTTGAGCGGGTGTACACTTTAGGCCTTGCCGACCTTATTATCATCGGCAGGGGTGGCGGCTCTATTGAAGACCTCTGGGCTTTCAATGACGAAACCTTAGCCCGCAAAATTTACGAATCACCCGTGCCCGTGATTTCTGCAGTAGGGCACGAGACCGACTTTACAATCTGCGATTTTGTGGCCGACCTGCGCGCACCTACACCATCTGCTGCAGCAGAGCTTGCCGTTCCTGACAGAAAAGATATTTTAGCAACGCTTGATAAAAATGCAGTCTTTTTGAAAAAAATCCTCATCTCAAAATACAATTTGGCTAATTCCCGCCTTGAGGCATCTTTATCGTCTTCTTATTTCAAAAACCCTAAAGAAGCGATAATCTATCAAAGGCAAATCCAGCTTGACAAACTCTGCGAGCAGCTTAACAAACTCACAGCAAATTCCTATTCATCTGCTCAAATGCGTTTTTGCACTCTGGCCGCTAAGCTTGATGCGCTAAGCCCTCTGAAGGTGCTCTCGCGCGGTTTTGCAGCCTTACAAAAGGACGAAAAAACCGTATGTTCAGCAAATGATATCTCTGTCGGTGATGATTTAACTCTTAAACTCAAGGACGGTTGTGCAAAATGCTCTGTTACCGAAATTTTTATGGAGGATGAAAATGTCAGAAAATATAATTGATTTTGAAAAATCCCTCGCATCTCTTGAATCAATCATCTCTAAACTTGAAAGCGGAGATTCAACCCTTGATGCATCTATCACTTTATTTGAGCAGGGGATGCAGCATATTTCCGACTGCAAAACTGCTTTGTCTAATGCAGAAAGCAGAATCACTAAGTTGGCTGACCTAGAAAAGGAGAAATACACAGATGATTGAAAATATACTCGCAGAGTATCGCGAGTTGATAGAAAAGCGGATTGATGAGCTACTGCCTCAAAGCACTACCGAATATTCTGTGGTGAATGACGCCGCAAGATACAGCCTGATGCTTGGCGGAAAAAGAATACGGCCGATTTTGATGCTTGAATTTTGCCAGCTTTGCGGCGGCTCTGTTACAGATGCCCTCGATTTTGCAATAGCTCTCGAGATGATACATTCGTATTCTTTGGTGCATGACGATTTACCTTGTATGGACAACGATGATATTCGACGCGGCAAACCCTCCTGCCACAAAAAGTTTGGAGAGGACATTGCCCTGCTTGCAGGCGATGCGCTTCTGACAGCGGCCTTTTCTGTTGCCGCTAAGGCAAAGATTTCTACCGAAAAATCTGTTAAAGCAATTGCGGTTTTGGCCGATATGTCAGGAATTGACGGTATGATCGGCGGTCAAGCTATAGACCTTGCTTTTGAAAAAATGAAACCCAAAGCCGACATTCTTAAAGAAATGTATCTTAAAAAGACCGGATGCTTACTTATTGCTGCAGCTAAAATAGGCTGTATTTTAGCTGGGGCTGACGAGAATGATATTAATAATGCAGAAAGCTATGCCGCAAATTTAGGGCTTGCTTTCCAGATAATTGATGATATTCTCGAC
>JAZORP010000009.1:0-7917 GCA_045656665.1 Acutalibacteraceae bacterium
GTTAGTATTTTTTCTCGCACTCCTTGCGGGTACATTTTCATCCCTTTTATTCCTGACATAACAAAACCTCCTATGGTAGTTCTTTAATTCTACCATAGGAGGTGCTTTTTTACTATTGTCCGTTTTTACTGGACTTGTTCAGAGTGCATCCGCTTTTTTTACTTCACAACTGTTTCTGCCTTTCTTTCAGTTTCAACATCTTTTATAAACTTTTTCGGCACAGCGAAATTCAGCACTCTCTCGGCTATTTCCACCCTGCAACTTTTAACCTTTGCAAGCTCGCCGTCTATCGAAATATAAATTCCGTTCTCGGCTTCTATTTCGACCGATTTTGCCCTTGTGTAGCTTATATATTTTTTAAACCTTGGGTCACTTAAATGCCCACCCTTTTTGTATATTCCCATCAGTTTAAGGAACATAAACCGCGATACGGGACTAACCTTGCAAACCTCAATCAGCCCGTCACTGTTAGATGATAGAGGCGCGCATTTGTATGAGCCGCCTACATACCTGCCGTTACAAAGGGTGCAAAGGAGAAGCTTTTCTCCGCCCATATCTTTACCGTCTGCCTTTAATCCGCAAACCGTCTTCATCCCGTTTATAAAAGCGGCTATAACCCCTGTTGTGTAGGCGTTTCTGCCGCCTATCACCGCCAATCTGCGAACCTTCTCCATAATCTTCAGAACATAGCTATCGAGCCCGAAATGAACTGCATTCACAGCATATTTACCGCAAACCTTCATAAGGTCGATTTTTTGGTTCTCGGCCTTTATCAGCTCTCCTATATCTTTAAAATCATCTGCCGTGCCGTAATATTTGATAAAATCATTTCCACTGCCGCAAGGGTAGACCGTAACGCTGGCATTTTCATTCCCCGCCGCTCCGTTTACAACCTCATTTAAAGTACCGTCACCGCCGCAGGAGTAGAAGCGGTATTCCCCGTCTTCACTTGCAAGCAATTTCTTTATGTATCTTGTGGCATCTCCCGAAGCAGAGGTCACATACACCTCATAATTCACATCAAAATTTCCGTTTTCAAGCTTATTCTTGATTAACTGCGCCGAATTGGCAGACCCGGCCGCAGGGTTTACTATGAATATATGCTTCATCAAAACCACCTCTGTTAAATAAATTGTATTTAACAGAGGATATTTTGTCAACATTTTTCGTCATTTTAGCAGATTTTAAGCTGCGCGGGGATATTGTTTTCTTGAGCTTCCTTTTTTATTCTCACCCTGTATTCTATGTATTTGTCGGTCTCGTATTTTCGCAAAGCCGCATCCATTCCTGAGCTTTTGAGTGTTTCCACCAACTTTGAAAGGCTGTTTGTAAAAAGTCTGGCATCGCCTATGGCTGATTTTCTTATTGGTTTTGAGGGCTCAGGCGCTTTAATAACCGGCTTTGGCTCTAAAATATCTGCAATATATCTTTCGGTCTGCTTGATAGACATGCCCTCCGAGATTATCATTTCAAGCGCCTCCCACCTTTTTTCGGGGGATAGGTTCAAAAGCAGTATCGCGTGTTGCTTTGCAAGCCCTGCCATAACAATACTTTCCTGCATCTCGACAGAAATTTTTAACAGCTTTAAGCTTTCTTTCAGCTCGGCTTCTTCTATGCCTAATCTCGCTGCCGCCTCGCCTATCGAGAAGCCGTAAAGGCTTGTAAGCTTTTGTATGCCCGCTGCTTCCTCGAAATATGAAAGCTGTTTTCTTTGTAAGTTTTCATTGAGCGAATAGATCAATGCCTCTTTAGCATCAGCCTTGTGCAAAATGCATGGAACTCTGCGCAGTCCCACTAAAGAGGCGGCCTTTAG
The DNA here is from genome assembly GCA_045656665.1 of Acutalibacteraceae bacterium. Classification (GTDB taxonomy): domain Bacteria; phylum Bacillota; class Clostridia; order Oscillospirales; family Acutalibacteraceae; genus UBA737. The sequence goes on from JAZORP010000009.1 coordinate 1,814, forward strand.
TCGCCTTAATCCTGATACAAGCTCATACCTGCCGTCACTGTTTTTAGTGATGCTTAGCGGTTGAAGCACTCCGTTTGATGAAATGCTTTTTATCAAAGATCGCAGTTCATATTCGTCAAATTTTCTCCTTGCTAAACTAAGGGGTATTTTTATTTCACAGGGCCGCAGGAATAGTAATTTTCTTTCGGATATAGTATGCATCTCTTCGCCTCCGCTTCCTATATAATTATTAATGAGTCAAAAGTATTTGTAAAGAAAAAGCGGTCGGGCAATTTCGCCATAAAAAGCCAAAAACAGCCGCGTTAAAGCGGCTGTTTTGAAATTTCGTTAAACTTTCTTGGATATTTTGGCGGTGTTTGCGATATCTTTTTAAAGAAAACAAACGCCCTTTGCTCATTTCCGGTTAAGGTTTCGCATATAATATCTGGTTGTGTGACCCCCAAAACCTTTGCGGCGCCTTGACTTTGCTCGGCCTCGCTTTCGGCAGATGGACCTTTCATAGCAATAAAGCGTCCTCCAACCCTCACAAGCGGCGCGCAATATTCCAGCAACACGGGAAGCGCCGCAACTGCGCGCGCGGTTGCAATATCATACTTCTCGCGAAATACTTTATTCTTGCCTGCCTCTTCTGCCCTTAAATGCACGGTTTCTATACCCTCAAGCGATAATTCTCCTATAACCTCATTTAAAAACACAAGCCTTTTATTAAGACTGTCAAGCAAGGTCACCTTAATATCGGGACGCACTATTTTTACAACCATTCCCGGAAAGCCTGCCCCTGTCCCGACATCTATAAGTGAAGCCCCATTTTCTACCTTTAAATGCTTTAACAACAGAATACAATCATAAAAGTGCTTGTAAAGCACAGCTGTGGGCTCTGTTATGGCGGTCAGATTGATTTTTTCATTCCAGCTAAGCAACAAATTGCCGTAAAGATTGAGCTGCTTTATCTTGATGTCATCCAGCTCCACTCCAAACTCGCGGCAAAGCGGCGCTATTTTTTCGATTTCAAAGTCTATCATCATTTTCCTCCGCAATAAAAGCTTCCAATCTGTAGATAGGCTGCCCGAGAGAAGCAAATCTGTGCTCATACTCGGTTTCAATATTGCCCTCAAAACCGCTGTTATGAAGGTCCAAAGAAATATTTTTAAGGGAAAACCCTTCCCCGCTTAAATGCTCTAATGAAAATTCAAAAAAGTGCATATTGTCGGTTTTTTGATGTATTTCAGCTCCCGACTTTAAAAGCCTTTTATATATCTTTAAAAACCTTTTGTGTGTCAGCCTGTGGGTGGCGTAACTCGCTTTTGGAAAGGGGCAGGAGAAATTAAGAAATATCCTCTCAACGCTTTGCTCTTTAAAGTATTTTTCCAAATACTCGGCCGAGCATTTTATAAATTTAAGGTTAGAAAGGCCCTTTTGCTTTGCCGATTCGCAGGCCTGCACAATAACATTTGCGCTTTTTTCCACCGCTATCAGGTTGATTTCGGGATGCCTTTCTGCATACTCACAGGCAAACTTACCTTTACCGCAACCGATTTCAAGATAGAGCGGTTGTTTCCGCTCAAACCAACCGTCAAAATCAATGTATTCCTTTTGTTTGCTTGCAGTGTTAAAATTTCTATTCTCAATATCGCTTGTAAAAAGGATGTCTGTGACCTGTTCAAGGCGCTGTTCAAGATTTTTCTTTTTTCTCATTCTCATTGTTTTTAAGATTCCTGCCGTTCGTATATTTTCGATTCTGTAATTTCACTGAATTCCTCAAAGCTTAAAATATTGTTTATCACATCCAGCATCGCATTTGGGGAAAGCCCCTGCGGCAGGGATAGATATTTTAAAAGCTTTTTTCTTCTGTCGCTGCTGCCTGCGCAGCCTGAAAGTCCCGCTTCAAACATATCGGTTTTGGTTATTTTACGGCCATTTTTAACCGCGGCGTGGGATTTCACTCCGCTTCTCAAAAGCGCCTCTGATATAATTTCGCGACTCATTCCCTCAACTCCGAGGATGCCCTCTTTGCCTGCCTTGGTCTTGCGCTTTTCCTTGCCTTCAAGCCTTGGCACATAAATATTTATAATCTCGGCATCGCCGACAATTTTTTTGATATACCCTCTGATCACAGAGCCCGCTGAGTCGCTGTCGGTCATTATAATAAGGCCGTTTTCACGGGAAAGCCGCCGTATCATTTCGCATTTTTCTTTGTTTTTGAAGATGGCAAAGCCGTCGGTTGGGATTATAAGACCGTCAATAACATTTTCAAGGGCGATTTTATCGTACTTACCTTCAACTATTATCAGCTGCTTTACCTTAATCAACCGATTCACCCTTTACATTAATGTAGATAAGCCTTATTATAAGCTGCTCTAATACTGTTCTGCTGTCCCCTCCGAAAGATTTAAGGCTTTTGTCGGCCGCTGTCAGAGCAGCTAGGCTGAGGGTGAGCTTTTTCATGTCAAACTTCCTAACTGCCGTCCAAGCCCGCTCAAGCAGAAATTCGCGGCTCTTGTACCCAAACTTTTCGGACACCTCTTTAATGCCAACACCCTGCTCCTTTGCAACATAGGCTCTAAATACATCGACATAAGCCGAAGAAACACTATAAAGTATCGAAATGGGCTCCAGCTTCATAAATAAAAGCTCGTCAAGGCACAAAAGCGCGCCGGCCGTATCGCAAGACAAAATATGCTTCGAGAGGTTATATATTGATGCTTCCGCCGTCTTGACAGAAACATTATCAACCGTGTCCTTTGTTATAATTTGTCCATTAGCAAAGGCGCAGAGCTTTTCAAGCTCATTGTGGAGCAAATTTATATCCTCGCCTGCGGTTTCCACCAAATACTTTGCAGCCGACTGCTCCATACTGCAACCCCTTTTAGAAGCTCCGCTAACGAGCATTTTTATAAGCTCGGGCAGCTTGCGGTGGTCAAGCCTTACCGCCGCGCCCCCCGACTTTTCGGCCGCAGTCACGATTTTTTTGAATTTTGAGCTTTTTTTGCTGTCGACCTCTACGCTATCAAACCTCAGCAAAAATACTGCGCTGTCAGGCGCCTCTGACAATATCAGACAAAGCTTTTCAAGCTCAGAGCTTCCGCAATTCTCAAAATCATAATCGACAAGCTCAACATACTTTTTATCCCCCATAAGCGGCAACTGCATCACCGCATCGTATATCACCTGAAGGTCACTCTCAGCTCCAAAGCTGCAGTAATTAAATATATCATCGGGCGAAGCTATCATTTTCCCGATCTTGTCGGCATAGTTTTTCTTTAAATATCCGTCATCCCCAAAAAGAATATACACCGGCAGAAGCTCGCCTTTTGACAAATTCTTTTTTAATGCTTCTTCAAAAACTATCGCCATCTTAAACTTCGCCCGCCTTCCTCTGCTATCTTTTTTCGTATTTTCTCTAATTTTATCATATCATTATGTTTTTTACAAGCAATAAGCGCCCATAAAATAACTATTATATTTGCCGCCGCAAAATAGGCCGCAAACTGCGGCACATCAACCACACTAAACCAAAGCGCTCCTATTTTGTTTATGCAAAAATTTATGAAAGCCACAATTTTTTCGCAAACATAAAAAAGCAATCTGCCCACAATAGGTAAAATCGGTTCTACCGCTAAAGCCGTAACCGCAATCCAAATTGCCGCTGTCGCAGGAGTGGAAATAAGCAGGCAGCTGATGACCGACATAGTAGAAATATATCCAAATGCGCTTATAGCCACCGGCAAGGTGAACATTAAAGCGCTCAAAGATATCACTACCGAAGAAAAAAGCCAAAGAAAAGGCGGAAAAAGTATAAGTTTATTTTCTTTCACATATTTTATTATCGGCAGAGCCACCACCAAAATCCCAAAGGTCGATAGAACAGAAAGCCTAAATGCAAGATTTAAAACAGCTGTGGGCAAAAAGATAAGAATAGCCGCGACCGCCGCTCCCAAAGAGTTTTCGGGCAGCCCGTTTCTTTTAAGCAAAAGCGCCGCCGCCATTAGAAGGTAGGTAATTCCCGCCCTAAGCATTGACATTGTAAACCCGCAAAGAGCGGTCATAAATACGACAACTGCCACCGTGCAAAGCGCTTTGTAATACCGATTGTTGAAAAACTTTTCAGTAATCCTCGTAAAAAGGCTCACCAAAATCGAAAGATGCATACCCGAAACGACCATCACATGGCTAACCCCTGCCGCTTTTACATTTCCGTAAAACTCATCTGTAAAATATCTGCTCTCCCCAAAAAGCAGGGCCGACATTGTCGAGGCTTGGGAATATCCCATATTAGAAAATAATACGGTTTTTATATGCTCCCTGATTTTGCCCACAAATCCGACAACCTTGTCATCAAATTGCGAATTTTGTGCGTATGAACTGACACTTGCCGATAAATACACCCCGCGGCTGTAATAATTCTTTTGGTACTTTTCTTTAATCTTGCTGAGCTTTACCTCACCCTCTATGGTCCGCCCGATATCAAGTTCGTTTCCGTCATAATATATGTGAAGTTTTGTTCCCTTTTCAAGAGTATTACTTTCTACCACCTCGGCGTATGCTATGCAATACCCGTCGCACTCTTTTGATTGCTCATATATAGTAAGCCTTGCTGTATGAACGGTTGAATCAAGCCCTTCTAAGCGCTCTATCCTCCTGTTATTGGCTATGTTTGAAAAAATCATCATCACAACCAAAACAAGGCAGACATTAATCGAAGGCTGCACCCGTTTTACAAAAGATAATACTAATCCTATTAGAGCAACAATTAGCAACACTGTCAATAATATAGCACAGTAAAACCCTATTAAAGAAACTATACTGCAGAGTATTCCACACAAAAGCATTGGTCTTTTACTGAGATATCTTACCATACATAAGTCCTTCATAAAATATTGTTTACAAACAAATAGATTTGATGTATATTAAGATTATATCATATTTCATAGGAGTATTTTATGAATAAGCATAAACATTTAAAGCTTTCACTTTATATTACAAATATTTTCATCATTATTTTAGCGGTATTCACCGTGGCGCTTCCTTGGATGGTTACTTGGTATGTTGAAACTATGGGCCGTTCGGCAAGCCTTGCTTCAACCATAATGGTCACCTGCTATCCTTGTGTCCCATTTGCGGTGGGGGCTCTTGTGTTTTTAAGAAAGCTGCTCAAAAATCTTATTGTAAAGATTGATTTTGGCAGCGGCAATTTAAAACTTCTTCGCAATCTTGCATACTGCTGTATAGTCATCTCGGCAATCACATTAATAGCCGGTAAATTCTATTTGCCCTTTTTCATAGTAGGCTCAACATTCGCCTTTGTTTCCCTGCTTATTTTCACCTTCAGGAGCATATTTGCCGAAGAAACAGAAAATGCCGTCAATAATAACGGCAAATAAAAATCATCTGTTATTAAAAGTGTCGCTTTGTGCCACCCCCAAAAGCGGCACTTTTTAATTACTCATTTTATAAGAAAGGGTCATCAAACTATCGCCGAAGTGTACATTTTCAACCGTTATCCCCGGATGTTGCAGCGCTAAGTCATAATGGCTGAAATTCCAAAAACCCTTTATCCCTAATTTCACTAGCTGCTCAGATACATCCTTTGCCGCTGTTTTGGGAATACAAAGTATTGCCGCGTCAGGGCGGTTTTCTCTGCAAAATTCATCAAGCGTAGCAGTGCTTCTTATGGGCAAATTTTTTACCACCTGACCCACAAGGGATTCCTTACCGTCAAAAAGGCCCACCAGATGGAAGCCCTTTGTTTCAAAATTTATATGCATTGTAATGGCGCGACCTAAATTGCCCACACCTATAAGTATTGCATTTTTGGGCGCGTCCACCCCTAGAATGCGAGCTATCTCAGAATGAAGAAATTCTATATTGTAGCCGTAGCCCTGCTGACCGAAACCGCCGAAGCAGTTAAGATCCTGCCTTATCTGGCTGGCTGTAAGACCCATTCGCTCTGATAATTCTCTTGAAGAAATCCTTGTCATTCCTAAAGACTTAAGCTCGCCCAAAAAACGATAATATCTGGGCAAACGCTTTATTACCGAGTTTGAAATCGCTCCGCTCATCTAATACCTCTTTTTATATACTTATGTATTATATTACTACATAAT
>JAZORP010000010.1:0-9358 GCA_045656665.1 Acutalibacteraceae bacterium
AGTCAGGCGCAGTAAGGCTGACGCCTTACAAGAATGAATTGGGTAAAAAGCACCGAAATATGGCGCTTTGAGGCGGGTTTGGATTATTAGCTCTACCCTAGGGGAGAAGTTATTTTTTATTGAAAACACCTGTTTTATATGCTATACTGACATAAAAATGCGATTCCCCTTAAGTAAAGGAAGTTTTTATGAGTACTAAGATAAAAAAGCTCAAATATGCTTGCTATAGCTCGAATGTGACTATGTCGGTGGTGGGGAATCTTTCACCCGTGCTTTTTCTCACATTCCGCTCTCTATATGGCATTTCTTACTCTCTGTTAGGGTTGTTGGTGCTGATAAATTTTGTCACTCAGCTTTTAATAGACCTAATTTTCTCATTTTTCTCTCATAGGTTTAATATCCCGAAAACTGTTAGGACTATTCCCATTCTGGCAGGCATAGGTCTTTTAATATACGCTGTTTGGCCCTTTTTTGTACCGGCTAATGTTTATGCGGGGCTTGTTATCGGAACTATTGTCTTCTCGGCTGCTGCTGGGCTTGGCGAGGTTCTCATAAGTCCCGTTATTGCAGCTCTTCCGGCGAAAGACCCCGATCGCGAAATGAGCAAGCTACATTCTGTTTATGCTTGGGGCGTTGTTTTTGTAATCATATTTAGCACAATGTTTTTATATCTCGCCGGAAAGGAAAAATGGCAAATACTAGCGTTGATTTTTATATTCATACCTATTTCTTCTGCTTTTCTCTTTGCAGGAAGCGAGATACCCAAAATGGAAACACCCCAAAGGGCTTCGGGCGCACTAAAACTGCTTCGGAATAAAGGTGTTTGGCTTAGTGTTTTTGCGATATTCCTCGGAGGAGCTGCTGAATGCACAATGGCTCAGTGGAGCTCGAGCTATCTTGAGCAGGCGCTTGGGATACCTAAAATATGGGGAGATCTTTTCGGAGTTGCGCTCTTCTCGGTTATGCTCGGTCTCGGTCGCTCGCTTTATGCTAAAATCGGCAATGATATCGGTAAGGTTATCACCTTTGGCGCAATTGGGGCGGCTATTTGTTATTTTGCAGCCGCGCTCTCAAGCCTTACTGTGGTAGGGCTTATCGCCTGTGCGTTTACAGGCTTCTGCACATCGATGCTCTGGCCCGGAAATCTCGTTGTTGCCTCTAACCGTTTTCCTGACGGGGGAGTTTTCATTTATGCAATGATGGCGGCAGGGGGAGATCTCGGCGCGTCTGTTGCACCGCAGCTGGTTGGTATTATCACCGACGCTGCAATAGCAAATCCCAAAGCAATCGCCTTGGCTGAGACACTCAGCCTCGCTCCTGAACAGTTAGGAATGAAAATAGGAATGCTTGTTGGTATACTTTTCCCCTTGGTTGGAATTTTTGTTTATTTTAATATTTGGAATAAGGAATGTAGAAGATGAAACACTTTAAAAGCCCCCGTTTGATGCTTGTAGCATCGATGGTGATATTCGGTACATTAGGGCTATTTGTGAGAAATATACCCGTGTCGTCGGGTGAGCTGGCTTTGTACCGAGCGATTTTAGCCACGCTGTTGATAGCATTGTTCTTAATAATAACAAAACAAAAAATACCTTTTGCAAATATAAAAGGTCAGCTTCTATTGTTGCTTGCATCGGGTATGGCTATGGGAATTAACTGGATACTTCTGTTTGAAGCATATAAATATACAACTGTTTCGGTTGCTACCCTCAGTTATTACTTTGCTCCGGTTATAGTCACGGCGGTATGTCCCATTATATTTCGCGAAAAGCTGACCCTCAAGCAGATAATATGCTTTATAATCTCCACATTGGGTCTTGTATTGATTACCGGTATCGGCGATGTTGGCGGAGACACCGACTTTATAGGAATTTTATTTGGTCTCGGCGCAGCGGTATTTTATGCGGCGGTCATTTTGCTTAATAAGTTTATAAAAAATGTTGAGGGAATACATAGAACATTTTTGCAATTCCTTTCAGCTATTATCATACTTATCCCTTATGTTGCATTTACTGGCGGTGTGACTTTAGGAGGCTTGAACGCGATAGGCTGGGCAAATCTGCTTGTCGTAGGTCTTATTCATACCGGTGTGACATATTGTATGTACTTTTCGTCCTTAAAGGAACTTCCCGGTCAAGAGACGGCCATTCTCAGCTATATTGACCCATTGGTTGCGGTGCTGATTTCGGTTACTGTTCTTGGAGAAACGATGACCCTATGGCAGGTGGTTGGTGGAATTTTGATTTTGGGGTTCACGCTTTTTAATGAGATTTCAGTAAAGAGTAAATCCTCAGATTAATAAATTGCAATTATTATATTTTTGTGATAAAATTTATTTTAGGGTAGAGTTAATAATCCGAACCCGCCTCAAAGCGCCATATTTCGGTGCTTTTTACCCAATTCATTCTTGTAAGGCGTCAGCCTTACTGCGCCTGACTTGAATAAAAATCCCTCAAAACCTTCTCACTTTGAGGTTGAAGATTTTTTTAAGTGCGGATTTTTGTTCAACCAAGGCACAAGACGCAGTAAATCCTGACGGATTTACGAGTATTTTAACACAGGGTGAGCAGAAATCCGCCTTTAAAAAACGGAGTTCGGATTATTAGCTCTACCCTATGGTAGAGCTAATAAATAATAGGAGGAAAGCATTATGTTAAATAAAGAAGTACACAAGCTTTTAAACCAACAAATCAATAAAGAATTCTACTCGGCATATCTGTATCTTGATTTTTCCAATTACTTTAAGGCAAACGGGCTTGACGGTTTTGCAAATTGGTACATGATACAAGCGCAGGAGGAAAGAGATCACGCTATGCTGTTCTATACCTATCTGCAAAATGAAAATATGCCCGTTACCCTTGAGGCTATTGACAAGCCCGATAAGGTGTTTGACAATCATATGGCAGTTCTGCAGGCAGGTCTTGAGCACGAACAGTATGTAACCTCGCTTATCAATGATATCTATGCCGCGGCATACGATGTGCGAGATTTCCGCACCATGCAGTTTCTTGACTGGTTTGTAAAAGAGCAGGGTGAAGAGGAGACCAATGCGAATGATTTGATTTCAAAAATGGAGTTGTTCGGCTCTGACCCTAAGAGTTTGTATATGCTCAATCAGGAGCTTGCTGCAAGGGTTTACTCAGCCCCATCTTTAGTGCTTTAATCAAAATTTAAAATGCAGGGCGAGAGAAAATTCAGGCTTGAATTTTTCTGCTCGCCTTGCAGGAGTTGCTTATGAAATTAGTGTTGCTGACGGCTCTCGGTGTAGGGGGAGCCACTGTTATGGGCTCTTTAATAGGGTTTATATTCAAGAAAATATCCCACAAATTTTCGGATATTGTGCTATCCTTTGCGGCAGGTGTTATGCTTGCTGCGGCGGTGCTGGGGCTTGTGTTGCCGTCATTAGATTACGGCGGAAAGTACGGTCTTATTATCACGATTGCGGGAATATTTGCGGGAGCACTTTGCCTTAATCTTATTGACAAGCTTGTGCCGCATCTTCATAGGCTGGCGGGGGCTGATACAGAGCCTCATAACAACGCAAATCTAAGCAAGGTGCTTTTATTTGTGACGGCCATTGCCATACACAATCTGCCTGAGGGTATTGCCTCAGGGGTAGGCTTTGGATCGGGCGATACGACACAAGCGTTGCTCATTGCCGGCGGTATAGCGTTGCAAAACATTCCTGAGGGCATGGTGATAATTGGCCCTATGCTTGCGGCAGGTGTTTCACCGCGCAAAACCTTCATCTGCGCTATGCTCACAGGTCTCGTCGAGGTGGCGGGCACATTGATTGGATATTTTGCAGTTAACATTGCCGCTGTTGTTCTTCCGTTTGCGCTTGCCTTTGCAGGAGGCACGATGCTGTATGTCATAAGTGACGAGATGATTCCTGAAACCCACGCTCACGGGAACGAAAGAGGGGCATCTTATGCGCTTTTGGTCGGTTTTTGCATTATGCTTGCAACAGATGCGCTGTTAGGATAGAGCTATAAAAGATTTGGAAGCGAAATGATATAGTGAAAAAATTACTGAAAACTGCATTTGTTGATACAATCCCGGTGCTGACAGGATATTTGGTGCTGGGATTTGGCTTTGGTATCATTCTTAATGCCAATGGATACGGATTCCTTTTAGCCCTTGCAATGAGTCTTTTTATATATGCGGGGTCAATGCAGTATGCTGCAATAGGTCTACTAACAGGCGGGGCATCACTTATCACAGCCGCCCTCACCACGTTGATGGTCAATGCAAGACACCTTTTCTATGGAATCTCAATGATAGATAAATACAAAGACACCGGCAATATAAAGCCCTATCTTATTTTTGCGCTCACTGATGAGACATATTCGCTTGTTTGCGGTGATAATCCCACCATAAAGCATGAAAATAGAACCGATTATTATTTTTTAGTGTCACTTTTTAACCAGATTTATTGGGTAATCGGGTCTTTGGCGGGAGCTCTGGTAGGCTCGCTTGTTGAATTTAACAGCGAGGGTATTGATTTTGCACTGACGGCGCTCTTTTTGACCGTTTTTCTTGAACAATGGCTAACAACTGAAAAACACGCCTCTGCCCTAATAGGTGTTGTGGCTTCGGTTGGGTGTTTAGCCTTGTTTGGGCGAGGGAATTTCCTCATACCCGCAATGCTTGTTATTGCGCTTTTACTTTGTTTTTACAAGGAGGAAGGCGAAAATGGCTGATTTACATATTTGGGGTATGGTTGCGGTGATCGCCTTGGTGACTGCGGCGCTTCGCTTTCTGCCCTTTGTAATATGGGGAAAGGGGAGGAAAACCCCTAAGATAATCGAAAAGCTCGGTCGGCTGCTGCCATTTGCGATTATGGGGATGTTAGTGGTTTATTGCCTTAAAGGAGTGAGCTTTACAAGTGCGGCTGGCTTTTTGCCTTCGCTTATAGCCTGCGTTTTTGTGGGGGTCGTATATGTCTGGAAGCGGAACACCCTTGCAAGCATCGTATCAGGCACGGTATGCTATATGATTTTGGTACAGATGGTGTTTTAGAACTGAAGGTTAGGTCCACTATAGATTTCAGATAGAAAACATTAAAATTTTGTAATGATTGTTACTTTTTTGTTGCTTGAATTTTTGTAAAATTTATCCATATAATAGTTGTATAAACTGTTGGTGGTGATCTCTTTGAAAATGCGGAAGGTTATAAACGGGACAGGCATATTTGTTTGTGTAGTTTTAAGTCTTTTGCTGATAGTATTTTCAGTGATCACGCCTTTTTATTTATCTATAACCGTTTTGACCAAGCCTAAAACAATAGTGAAAATCATTCAATCTATTGACTATAAAACGGTGATTGAAGAAAATGTGGTTCTGGAAGAGACGGTAGAAAGCTTCGGTATAAATGCGGATTTAATTGACAAGTTTATAAAGAGCGAAGAGGCAGAGGAGATTATCGAAATTTATGCCGATGAAGCGTCCGAAATTTTAATGGGCATCCCCACAGATAAGGAATTGGATATTCCAACTGTTAAGCAGATGCTTGAAGATAATATTGATGCAATTTTGGAAATTGCAGAGGAGAACACTGCTGTCAGCATTCCAAAGGAGTATATAAAAGAGCGGGTTCAAACTGTTATTATTAAAAACGAGCAGGTAATTAAAAATGTGATTCCCGTTATTGAGCCTGTGAGAATTATTGTGCAAACGGTGAAGGCTTCCCATCAGATAGAAAACACTTTAACTCCCGCAATAATAGCAATAATTTTCTTTAATGTTTTTATGGCGGCGGTTGTTATCTGCCTTATAAGGTACAGAAGATTAAACGGCTTTATCTGGCTGTCGGTCGATTTCGGCATAGCTTCTTTAATACTTCTCGCTACGGCGATTTTCAGCAAAACTGCTTTGGTTAAGTTTATTGCAGAGAAGCTATCGAACTTCGAGACAGACGTTATAATGTCCACCATCTCTTTAAGTCAAAGCAAACTTATTATCGGGCTTACTTTGACTTGCGGGTTGGCATTGGCTTGTGTTCTAATGTTTTTTTCAAGACTTGTGTATATAAAAATTAAAATAGCAAAAAGAGCCAAAAGACAGGAAAATACCGCACAGGATAACGGCATATTAGCTTAAATTTACAGATACAAAAACCTCCTATGGAATTCCATAGGAGGTTTTAAAATATAATTTGAAGTTATCCGCCGAGATATGCTTTTTTGACATCGTCGCTAGCGGCAAGCTCAGCGCCGGTACCGGTGAGAACGATGCTGCCGGTCTCCAAAACATAGGCACGGTCGGAAATGGCGAGGGATTTACCCGCGTTCTGTTCTACGAGCAGGATGGTTGTGCCGTCCTTATTAATGTCCTTGATTATCTCAAAAACCTGATCAACAAGAATAGGGGAGAGGCCCATAGAAGGCTCATCAAGCATTAAGAGTTTTGGATGCGACATAAGGGCTCGGCCCATTGCCAGCATCTGCTGTTCACCGCCCGAAAGGGTTCCGGCGATTTGGTTTTTACGCTCGGCCAGACGGGGGAAACGGGTGTATATCTTTTCGATGTCTTCTTTGAAGCTTTGGTTCTTTTTCTTGGAATAAGCTCCCATAACTAAATTTTCATAAACAGTCAGCTCCTGAAAAACACGGCGGCCTTCAGGGACCTGAGACATACCTAAATGCACTATTTTGTGGCAAGGAGTCTTGGTGATATCGTGGCCATCATAAATGACGCTTCCGCTTCGAGAGGGGATAAGCCCGATAACGCTTTGCATAGTGGTGGTCTTACCCGCGCCGTTAGCGCCGATAAGGGTGACAATCTCACCCTCGTTCACCTCAAAGCTTATACCCTTGAGCGCCTTAATGACGCCATAATAAACTTCTAAATCTTTAACTTCTAAAAGTGCCATAGCGTCATCCTCCTATATATGCTTTAACCACTTCTGGGTCATTAAGAGCCACATCGGGTGAACCCTGAGCGAGCACCGTGCCGAAGTTGAGCACTGTGATCTCGTCGCAAAGGCCTGATACAAACTTCATATCGTGCTCAATGAGCAGGATAGTCACATTGTATTCATCGCGAATGCGGCGAACAATATCCATAAGGTCGGCAGTTTCGTTCGGGTTCATACCTGCAGCAGGCTCATCAAGACAGAGCAGTTTCGGGTTTGTGGCAAGGGCGCGGGCTATCTCAAGCTTGCGCTGTTTGCCGTAGGGTAGGTTGCAGGAGAGATTGTTGCGCTCCTCCTCAAGACCGACAATGCGAAGTATTTCTTTAGCGCGGGCGCGCATTGCCTTTTCTGTTTTGAAAAAGCTCGGCGCGCGGAATATGCTTGCAAAAACACCGCATTTAAACTCGGGCTGATTATGAAGACCTACAAGCACATTTCTGATTACCGTCATATTATTGAAAAGACGGATGTTTTGGAATGTTCGCGCAATACCTTTGTGATTGATGGCTTCCTGACTTTTTCCGGTGAGGTTTTCACCGTCCAGCCAGAATTTGCCCGTGGTGGGCTTGTAGACACCGGTTATCATATTGAAAACAGTAGTCTTTCCGGCGCCGTTGGGGCCGACAAGGCCGTAAAGCTGACCCTCTTTTATCTCAAGATTGAGATTTTGAACAGCCTTGAGGCCGCCGAAGGAGATGCCGAGGTTTTCGGTTTTAAGAACAACTTTAGACATTATTCTTCCTCCTTTTCGGGCTTGTCGGGTGTGTAGGGTGATGAGGGCTGAATATCAACAGAGAGCACCTCGTCCATTTTTATCTTGGTGGGAACACGGTCCCACTTGGCTTCATCATCGTTCACATTTGCGGGATTATGCTTTTTGAATCTTGAAAGCAGATTCTTCATATTATATATCTCACGGAAGCCCTTGAGCGCAGGCGCGTTGTTGTAGATAACAAGCAGGATAAGAATAAGTGCATAGAAAAGGTCCTGCAGCACCGCAAGGTTGCCGGTGAGGATGGTTTGAAGCTTAACATCAAGGAAGGTGATAAGTGTGGCGGCAATAATAGAACCGTTAATGCTGCCCATACCGCCCAGCACGACCATAACAAGAATCTCGATAGAATAGTTATAGCTGAACTTGGTGCTTTGAACGGTAAAGTTAGAATAGCTGTAAAGCACACCGGCAATTCCCGCAAAGAAGGAGGAAACGGTGAAAACTATCAGCTTGTACTTTGTGACATTGATACCTGTGGCGCGGGCGGCAATCTCATTATCACGAATAGAGGTGATAGCGCGCCCATGCTTTGAACGGATAAGGTTCTGAGTAACAGCCAGACACCCGAGAACGAGAACAAAAGCGATGACGAAAAGCGTATCTTTATCAAATCTTGGAGTGCTGAGTCCCAAAGAGCCACCGAAGGATTCATCACTTGAGTTCATAAATATTGAACGCACGATTTCGCCGAAGGCAAGGGTTACGATAGCGAGATAGTCGCCTCTGAGGCGTAGTGCCGGCAAGCCTATTACAATGCCGAAAAGGGCTGCCACAAGGCCGCCTACTATTAGTGACACAATGAATGACGGATATTCGCCCATTAAAGGCTCAAGAATAACCGCGGTTTTGCCGCCGAGATATGCGCCAACACACATGAATCCGGCGTGTCCCAAGGAAAGCTCACCTAAAAAGCCTACTACCATGCTGAGCGACACTGCCAAGATAATGGCTATAGCTATTTTTTCCAGCAGGTATTTATCGGAACTTTCAAGAATGCCCGTGAAGGACAAAACGGCAAAAAGAACGGTGAATCCGGCAATTGCAATATAGTTTATATAATGTTTCCATTTTATGGTTTTTAAACTAGCCATTATACCTTCTCCCTCCTCTTTTTACCTAAAATGCCTGTCGGGCGCACAAGAAGGATGATTATGAGTATTAAAAACTCGATAGCGTCGGTGTAGGGGGCGATGGATGGGATGGTCAGAGAAATAGCTTCAACCACACCCATAAGTATACCGCCGAGCATAGCGCCGGGGATAGAACCGATACCGCCGATAACCGCAGCGGTAAAGGCCTTGATACCGGGCATCGCGCCCAGAGTATTGGAAATACTGGGAGACTTAAGCAAATAGAACAGTCCCGCCAGGGCTGCCAGTGCGGAGCCGATGGCAAAGGTGATGGTGATGATACCGTCCACGTTGATGCCCATAAGCTGGGCAGCAGCCTTATCTTCGGACACGGCGATCATGGCCCGGCCGACCCGGGTGCACTTAACGAAGGTCGTCAGCGCGGCCATCACAACAAAAGTCACAGCCAGGGTCACCAGGGCAGAAACCTGCACCGTCACACCCAGGAACTGAATAGAGCCGAATTCATAAACCGTAACCATCTTGGGTGCGGAACCGAAGATGATCTGGGCCAGGCTCTGCAGCAGATAGCTCACA
>JAZORP010000011.1:0-24201 GCA_045656665.1 Acutalibacteraceae bacterium
GACATGGCTACGATCCGACTTGAGTAAAACCTAAAAAAACACCGAAAATGATATAAGCTCGAACTTCACCGTTTGTTGTGGCTAGCAAAAAACAAAAGGTTATCGGAGCTATAATAACAAAATAAAAAATATCTTGTAAAAATACGGCGGCAGTAGAGTTGGCTCCCGCTTTTCTTGCTGCGCTGAACAAATCATATAAAAGGCAAAAAAAGCCACCAAGTAAAACTGCGCGCAAAAAATTTGCAATCTGTAAATTACTGCTTATCTCCCACATAAACTACCTAAAAATCCGCGAGAAAAATCCGCCGTTCTGTTCTTCGGCAGTATAAACCAAAGCGTGCACTCTGCCCTCTCCCGCAAGATCCCCGCTCTCGTTATCAAAATTCAATATATGTAGCCCCGCTCCTTTTACTACCAGCTTCCCGAGAGCAGTGTTTAAAACTACCGTCTCCTCATCAAAGGAAACGACATCCTTGACCCCCGTAAGAGTGAATTTCTTTCGGTTTTCTAATATTATATTTTGATTTGCTCTTACAGTCTCTTCCAAAATAAAACACTCCAAAATCATATTTCATAATAAAATATATTTTCGGAGTGTTTATCTTATTCTATTTTTATATTATCTTATACAAAGCTTCGGCATCATCTTTTTTAACGGTTTCTTTTACAGCCAGCACCTCGGCTTTAAAATTGCGTGTGCCGAAAGTAATCTCAATTATATCTCCCATTTTAACATCATACGAAGCCCTTGCCGCTTTGCCGTTTACAAAAACTCTGCCCGCATCACATGCCTCGTTTGCAACGGTGCGGCGCTTAATTATTCTTGAAACCTTTAAATATTTATCTAATCTCATAAATATACCCAAAACCAAAGCCGCCCTTGTCGGACGGCTTTTTGAAAACCTTAATTATTTTACAGCATCCTTAAGAGCTTTGCCTGCCTTGAATACAGGATTCTTAGAAGCGGCAATCTCAATCTTCTTGCCGGACTGAGGATTGATACCGGTTCTTGCAGCGCGCTCACGAACTTCGAATGTACCGAAGCCAACAAGCTGGATCTTATTACCTTTCTTAAGTTCAACAGCAACCGTGTCGATTACAGCTGCGAGAGCTTTTTCGGCATCCTTCTTAGCGATGCCTGCCTTTTCTGCGATAGCAGCAACGAATTCTGTCTTGTTCATTTTTAGAACCTCCATAATTTTTTTAACGAAAACCCTAAATTTTCTAAGTACTCGTGTGTACTATATAAATTTACCATACTTTTTTAAAAAAATCAATAGATTTTGGTGCATTTTTTTAAAAAAACCACTAAATAAATGATTTTTGTGCATTTTTTATAAATTCAAGATACTAATTTAAGCATTTTGAGGGGCTTTATAAGCTTCTCACCTGCGGGAATAGCCAAAATGTCTGCTTCATTAAAAACTTTAAGCAGTAACAACACAGCCAAATAAATCACAGCGGCCACCGAAACAGCAAGGAATGTCACAAAATTTGAGCTTCCTGTAAAGGTGATTAGATAAGCGAATAAAGCGCAAACCGCTGCAGAGATTAATGGTTTTAACAAGGCTTGTCTTATATTTGGAAAACCGCCGATAGCTTTTAGGAGGGTTATAAAATGCAGAACAAATATCACAAAGAAACAAATAACCGTTCCTAAAATCGCACCGAAAATATTGACCCGCGGCAAGGCGGAAAGCAGAAGATTTACCGCAATCTTTATACCTAATCCTATTAGAACATTTCGCAAAAGCGCTTTTTTGCGGTCAAAGGCCAAAATCAAGCAACCCAAGGGAACCGATAGCCCTGAAAAAACCGCTGCCAAACCATAGAGACAGAGCATCCTTCCGCCTAAATCCGCCGAAACGCCCGCACCGTATAAAAGTGACATTATTCTGCCGCTTATTGCCAAGAAACCGAGACCCGCCGGAAAGGATATAATAGCAGAAAGCTTAACTGTGTTCCCCACTCCCTGTTTTACCGATTCATAATCACCGCAAGCCAAGCCGCCGGCAATAACAGGAATCGCGCCTACTCCTATTGCGGCAGTAAGCGTGGGGACCAAATTATAAAGCGTAAAGGCCTTGGACTTTATTCCGTAAAGCAAGGTGGGGATTGCATCATTGGATATCGGCGAGGCAAAAACTTTGTTATACTCATCAATTAGAGACGAATAAATATCTCTTATAACCCCAGGCGTATCTGCGAGCATTTCAGAAAGCTGATATCTTACTGTGAGGGAATCAATAAAAGCAACAAAGCTGCCCGAAAGCGAAGACAACACAGCCGGAATCGCCAAAATTATAAGCATTTTAGCAATAGTATTGTCAAATTTTAGGTTTTGGTCATTTTGTTTTTCGCGTTTCTTTTTGGCTTTATATTTAAAATGCAGATAAAGCATTGAAATAAACTCACCAACAGAAATTCCAAAAAGCGCGGCGGCTGAGCCTATTGCTACATCCTTTGTTGTAAGAATTGTGATATAAGCTAATCCAAAACCTAATATAAGCTTACCCAAAGCTTCAATAATACCGGAAATCGCAGGTGGAGTCATATTGCAAAGGCCTTCATAATATCCTCTGTACACAGAAGCCACGAAGCCAAACAAAACAGAAGGCACAATTGCCATAATACTGTATATGGTTTTACCCGTTCTATCGGTATCCATCAGATAAAAGGCAAAAACGGCCAAAGCCGAAGCCGACAAAACGCCCGCCCAAAAAAGCAGTTTTCTGGCGGTGGAAAAAACCTTCTCCACTTGGTCATACCGTTTCTTAGCAACAAAATCTGCTATCATTTTTGAAATTGCAACAGGGAAACCGGAAATTGCAAGTGTGCAAAAAGGGGTATGAATATCGTGGGCTGCCGAAAAATATCCAAAGCCTAAATCTCCCAAGCAGAAATCAGAGGAAAGTGGGATTTTAAATAGGGCTCCAATTATTTTTGCAATAACCGTTGAAAACAGTAAAATTGAAGCGCCTTTTTGAATGGTTTGCGCATTACTATTATTTTTAAGGTTCATATTACTCTTTCCGCTCATAATCGGAATCAATGACCGATTTTATAAGCATTAAAATTAAATCGGAAAGCACCGTCTCTCCCGAGGTGTTCATCGCGCGATAGCTATCAAGCGCGTCGGCACCCGCATCGTCGGAAATACGGCGCAGACTTAAAAAAGGCACCGCCGCAAAATCACAAACATAAGCAATAGCCGCGGTTTCCATATCGCAGGACATTGCCCCAAACTGTGTTTTCAAGGTGTTTCGCAAATCCGCGTCACAGACAAAACGGTCTCCCGATACAGCTGTGCCACACTTAACATCAGCAACATTATCGCAAAACAAGCTTATAAGAGCCTTGTTTGCATCATAAATGTACTTCTGCGAGGGCTTTTCACAAAGCTTGTACCCTATCCCTGTTAAATCAAAATCGTGCTCCAAAAAGCGATCAGGAAGGCAAAGCTCGCCCTTACCAATTCCACTTATGCCGCCCGAAAGCCCGAAATTGAGCAGAATATCGCACCCCATATCCACAAGATGGGCAGCCGCGGCCGCAGCATTCACTTTGCCTATACCGCAAAGAATGGAAATTACCTGTGCCTGACCGTTTTCAGATGCAACCGAGAACTTATGCCCTTTGCGCCCTAAAAAGGAGTATGACTCAAAGCTGCCGCTTTCAATAAATTGCTGCAGAGGTGCGTATTCGTCATCGTCAGCAACGATAATCCCTATTTTAAGATTATTCATTGCCGCTCTCTTCACTACCGAACTCAAGCTTTGCGCCGCATTTGTTGCAGAAAACCGAGTTACTCTCTATATTAGCGCCGCAGCTTGGGCAAATACGCTTGTTCTTTGCAGTATTTATCTCATCTTTTAATTCCTTGATTTTTTTATTCTTCTCATTGATAGCATCAACCAAGACTTTGACATCATCGTCTTTAATTTTACTGTCTTTTATAGAATTATAGTAAAGTTTACCTAAAGCCTCAAAATCCTTTGCGCGCTTGTTTTCAATAGCGGCAACATCAAATTTTTGCTTTTGGGTTGTTACAACCTCATTGGTCTTTTTGCAGGCAATATCTATTGCCTCTTTTGCTTTGCTGACTGCATTATCCAAAAAATCCATAAAATGACCTCCTTAAACTTTATACATAAATTTTAACACAACTACAATCATCTTTCAAGAAAATAGTGTGTCAATTATACTTGCCGTTTCCGATAAATTCCCGTATCAGCGAATTTTTCGGCACAAGTGAAGGATCTATCGAGCAGAACTTTTCAATTGCTGCGGCGGTTCTCATAAAATATTCAAAGCCTACGCTTTCTGGATTGACATCAGCTTTAAGCTTTAAAAATTCATTTCTGTAAACACTCGGCTCGTAAATATGCAATGTTTTTATCTTGATATCTGCCGTGTTTTTAAAGCAGTAAAGATATTTGCGCTCCCCCTCTACAACACCATGCCAAAGGGCAAGCGTGTCATTGACAGAGGCCCCTCTGAAAATGCTGTCTCGCAAGGACCGCCTGACAAGCCTTATCTGTCGGCTTGAAAGTAACTGCTCACCGAATCCATCACCAATGGAGCAGTTGACGCTGATATAAGCCTTGAAAATATTTTTTGCAGGCACAAGGTCGGTAATAAGCGGATTGAGCGCATGCAAGCCTTCGGCTATTATAATTCCGCGATTGCTGACATCTATCTCTCTGTCATTTATAATGCTTTTTTTTGCGGTGAAATCATATCTCGGAAGTATTGTTTTACCATCAGTTATAATTTCACTAAAGCATTTATTGATAAGAGAAATATTGAGCGCATTGACCGACTCAATATCTTTAGTTCCGTTTTCTAAAATCGGCAGCTTATCGGGTGGTAAATAAAAGTCGTCAAGTGAAACAACTTCGGTTTTCTCACCAAGCTGAGCCAAACGGTCACAAAGGATATGGGCGGTTGTGGTTTTTCCCGAGCCCGAGGGACCCGCTAATGCAACTATTTTAATATCATCGTCACGAGCTATCCTGTCTGCCGCAGCATACACCTCATCAATATATTGCTTCTCTGCAGCCGCGATGAGCCTTTCAGGTTTCGTTGCGGCGTTGTTTATATCACAAACTGAAATTTCTGTAGAATTCATCTATTGCATCCTTTCGAGAAATAAGTTCCTCAAAGCGGTCTATGTATTCATACGGATACTTGAAATTGAAAATCCTTTCAATATAATCTCCTTCGGGTTCTCTGAGTTTTGTCACAGCAGAAGCTCCGCAGGCTAAAATTGAATGTGTTTCATCCATTATATAGACATTATACAAGCACTCATACCCATTCTTAGCATAGCCAACATTCTCCATATTACCCACCGTTTTGCTCTGACGGTACATATAATAAGGCAATATCCCATTCTGGGAAAGCTTTTCCCTGGCATACTCCACCATTTGAGAAACAGTTTGACCACTGCCTCTCTCAGGCAGTTTGCCGCTCACATTCATTCCCGATGAGCGCTTCATAGCAAGGGAGTGCACAGTGACACTCTCAGGGTCAAGAGCTAAAACCTCATCTAAAGTCACCTTAAAGCTCTCAAATGTGTCGGTCGGCAGGCCTGCTATCAAATCCATATTGATATTACAAAATCCCAATTCTCTTGCCATTTTAAAAGCCTTCACAGTATCGCCACTGGTATGCTTTCGGCCTATTTCTTCGAGTACAGAATTATTCATCGTTTGAGGGTTTATGCTGATTCTCGTAACACCCATTTCCCTGATGCATTTAAGCTTTTCTTCACAGAATGTGTCAGGTCTGCCCGCTTCTACAGTATATTCCTTAATATTAGAAAGGTCAAAATTATTCCTCACCGCTTCTAAAACAAGCCTCAATTCATCAGCCGAGACAGCGGTTGGTGTTCCTCCGCCTATGTAGACC
This sequence comes from Acutalibacteraceae bacterium, assembly GCA_045656665.1. Taxonomy (GTDB): domain Bacteria; phylum Bacillota; class Clostridia; order Oscillospirales; family Acutalibacteraceae; genus UBA737. The sequence goes on from JAZORP010000011.1 coordinate 5,914, forward strand.
GTCTCGAGCTTTAGATTATTGCGACGGGCTATCTTGGCGGTGATTTGCAGCTCCAAACAAAGCTTTTCTATATATTGAGGCACAAGCTTTTTGGCCTGCTCAACCGAATGGGAGACAAATGAGCAATAAGAGCAGCGTGTAGGGCAAAAGGGTATCGAAATATAAAGACTGAATGAATCCCTCTTTGAAAGTGAGACTATCTTCTCTTCACCCGAAACCGCCTCTTTACAAAGAGATATTTTATGCGGGCTGACTTTCAGTGTGTTGCTGAAATACTCCTCGGCCCACTTCTGACCGTTCGCTTTAGAAAGCCTTGAAAATAGCTTTGCGGGGCGAACACCTGTCAGTATTCCCCAATCGGGAGTGTACCCCGTAGCCTCCAGAAAACAATGATAAAGAGCAGTTGCAAGTTTTAGCTCGCACTCCTTTTTAATATCTTCGGCTTCTGTATCAATAACTTCTGTTTTATCGTATGCCTTACCGCCTAAATAAAGCGTGGCAACGGCTTTGAGCGCTCGGTCGGTTTCACATATTTCGGTAACAGCCGAGCTGTCAGATATAACAAGCGTGTCCGAAAACTCAATCTTTTCGAACGGCAAGAATATTCTTATAAGCTTTTCAAGCTCATATCGGTATGAATGGTTTAAAAGGCAAAGTTTCATAAATTGTTCTTTCTACCCAAACTTATAATAGGATTGTATTGTTTCTCGTGTGCGACTGTAGTCGCAGGGCCGTGCCCCGGCAAAACCCTCAGCTTTGGGTCAAGCTGCATTAATCTGCCGACCGATTCCATCAAGGCCGCAAAATCGCCGCCCTTAAAATCGGTTCTCCCCACCGACTCACAAAACAATGTATCTCCTGAGAAGAGAACATCGCCCACAAGGAAACAAACTCCACCTACGGTATGGCCAGGTGTGGATATAACCTTTATATCAATATCCCCTACCTTTAAAATCTCACCGTCCGAAAGTAAAATATCGGCCGAAAAAGGCTCTACTCGGGCATGAAATTTGTTGGAAAGGTTGGCTTCAGGATTGCGCAAATCTTGATCATCTCTCTCCCCAACGGCAATTTTAACACCTGTTTTTTCCCTCAATTCCTTAGCGCCGCCAATATGGTCAAAATGAGCGTGTGTTATAAGGATAACGCGCTCTTTTTCACAGTTCTCAAGTAAAAAGCTTTCAGCCTCAGGCGAGCTAAAACCCGGGTCGATGACCAATGCAGCATTATCGGTAGAAACGAGATAGCAGTTAATTTGTATAAGCCCTAAGGCAAGGGTTCTAATTTCCATTTTTTCTCCATATCTCGGTATCGTAGATTATAGTCACAGGGCCGTCATTAATAAGGGAGACCTGCATATCAGCCCCAAAAACACCTTCGTCAACCTTTTTAACTCCAAATTCTCGGAGCTTTTCGCAATAGTGTTTGTAAAGCTTTTCGGCCTCATTTGGCTCCATCGCATTGATAAATGACGGTCTGTTCCCTTTCTTGACATCTGCAAGCAATGTAAACTGTGAAATAGCCAATATCTCGCCCTCAACATCAAGGATAGACAAATTCATTTTATCCTCGCTATCGCAAAAAACTCGCAAATTCGCTGTCTTTTTTGCCAACAGTTCAGCATCTGCTACGGTATCCCCCTCAGCAGCGCCGAAAAGCACTAAAAAACCCTTTTGGCACTCGCCGACAGTCTCACCGTCAACATTGACATTTGCAGCAGTCACCCTGTGAATAACAGCCTTCATTATCGATTTATCCTTTCCACATGAAAAACTCCCTGAATTTTTTCAATTCTTGCTATGATACTGCGCAAATGTTCAACACTTTCGGCGCTTACTGTTACAATAACCGTGCAGTTGCCGTCCTTAGTCTCTCTAGCGGTTATGCTGTGAACCGGAACCCGCATATTGTTTGCCGCGTTCATCACATCAACAACAATCCCCTCTCGGTTGATAAACATTGCCTGAATGGTAGAGGTAAAGGATTCGGCATGCTTACCGTCCCAATGGGCTGATATCCAACGCTCAGGTTCGGTAGCATCGGCAAGATTTTCAGGAACATTGTTGCAATCTCGCTTGTGGATAGAAACACCGTGGCCGCGTGTGATAAAGCCAATTATATCATCGCCCGGCAGCGGAGCGCAGCATTTCGAAAGTTTAATAAGGCAGTTGTCGATTCCGTCAACCACAACTCCGTCAGACGATTTAGCAGACTTGACTCTATCAATCGGCACAATTTCCTGTTGCTTTGCAGCAGCCTGCTTTTTATTGAACTCTTCTTTTATACGCGGAATAATCTTAGAAAGTAAAATACCTCCGTAGCCAATAGCTGCGAAAAACTCTTCCCCATTAGCAAATCTGCACTTTTTAGCAAGTTCTTCAATAAATTCGGGGTATTCGTCATCAATTATATCAATGCCGTTTTTGCGAAGCTCACGCTCAAAATCCAGCTTACCTGAGGCGATATTTTCCTCTCGTTTTTCCTTTTTGAACCAAGAGCGTATCTTTGCCTTTGCCTGAGATGTAACCGCGATATTAAGCCAATCTCGGCTAGGGGCGTGACCAGCCTGATTTGTGGTGAGAATCTCTATAACCTCGCCCGTTTTGATTTCGTGGTTGATAGGAACTATCTTACCATCTACCTTTGCACCTATCATTCTGGTGCCGACGGCCGAGTGAATAGCAAAAGCGAAATCCACAACTGTAGAGCCTACAGGCAAATTTATAACATCGCCTTTGGGCGTAACAGCAAAAACATCCTCTTGGGAAAGGTCCACCTTAATACTGCGGACAATGTCGGTAGCGTCAGCAGTTGTGTTCTGGCTATCGAGAATCTGCCTTATCCAAGCAAGGCGGTCTTCCATCCGCTTGTTGCTATCGGTGATGCCCTCTTTATACTTCCAATGCGCCGCGATACCGAACTCGGCCGTGTGATGCATTTCAAATGTTCGTATCTGAATTTCAAAAGGTATCCCCGCTCGGCTTATGACCGTTGTATGAAGCGACTGATACATATTAGGCTTCGGGGTCGAAATATAATCCTTAAAACGGTTAGGAATTGGGCGGAACATATCGTGCATAATACCGAGGATATTGTAGCAATCGGCTACGGTATCGGTTATTATGCGGATAGCATAAATATCGTATATCTCGTCAAAATCCTTGCCCTGAACATACATCTTGCGATATATGCCGTGAATAGATTTAACTCTGCCCTGAAAGGCCATTCTCACACCCGGCATTTGCTCAGAGAGCCTTTCTTCGATGCGGTTTTTGATTTCCTCCAAAATCTGCTCGCGATGCTGCCGATGTAGTAACAGCGAGTTTTCGATCTCCTCGTAAGCTATCGGGTCAAGATGCATTATGGCAAGGTCCTCAAGCTCTTCCTTTACGGGCCTGATACCAAGACGGTGAGCTATAGGAGCGTATATCTCCAATGTCTCCACCGATTTATCCCTCTGCTTTTGCAGGGGTACTGCATCAATAGTTCGCATATTGTGGAGGCGGTCGGCCAGTTTTATAATAATGACCCTTATATCCTGACCCATCGCTATAAGCATTTTTCTGAGACTTTCTGCCTGCTGTTGCTCTTTTGTAGAAAAATTAAGGCGTCCTATTTTAGTGACACCGTCAACCAAAAGGGCAATTTCTGCGCCAAACTCGTTTTTGATATCTTCTACTGTGGCATCTGTATCCTCAACAACATCATGCAGTAATGACGCCGCGATAGACTGTGTATCCATGCCTAAAGACACTATTATTTTTGCCACATTAAAGGGGTGGATATAATAATCCTCATTGGTGCACCGCTTTTGCCCCTCGTGAGCAGTAACACACAACTCAAAGGCTTTTTTAACAATATCAAAATCATAATTACCGCCGAATTTCACCATGCTTTGATGCAACTCTTCATAATCGCGAAGCTGTTGTTCAGTCATCATTACCGCTCCTTTCACCCAAAATTTTATATGTAGCTGAATTGGCAAGGTTAGTTTTGGCGGCGTTTTGAGCCGCCTTATAAACACCTTTAGCATTTTTTTGAATTAAATCAAGTTCCTCTAAAACCCTTAATGCCATAACCGTTTTGCCATAGCCCACATTGTTAATAAAGATATATTTTATCCTGTCTTCCAAGACGGGGCTTTCGCATATATAACGATAAATGCAACCTATCTGCTCGCGGCTTGGATAAATTGAATTAGTCTCGACCTTAATACCTGCCGAAAAATCTTTCACCGCGCATATATCTTGAAAAATCAGGTCATCGTCAGTCCCGCTCACTCTGATAGCCTTTGCCTGCACACTAACCGAACAATTGCCTTTGAAGCAATTTTCTTCTACATTCACAGCGATGTCCAGCAAATCCCCAACCTCAAAGCAGAAATTATCGGGAGCTACACCGAACAAAAGGCTTTGGAAAGTATTTTGCCCTTTAGAGAAAAGCAACCGCAGATGCTTGTTATTGCCAATGGGGGTTATCCGCTCTAACTTGACACCGTAAATACCGAAAAGCGGGGTGTTATTACCTGCGCCAAAAGGCTCAAGCTGTTTAATAGCGGCGCACAAATCAAGCGAAAGAGCTGACGGATTAAGCTTACAGTCGAGATGCAAAACGGGAGGCTTGTATTCAAGAGAACGGGCATATTCATTTATTCTTTGCCTGAATTCATGTATGTCTTCTGTAGCGATTGTAATGCCGGCCGCTTGAGAATGGCCTCCGAATTTAAGCATTAGATCACAGCAAGAGGCTATCGCTTCATAAAGAGAAAATCCCTCTATACTTCTGCCCGATCCCGATGCTCTGCCGCCCTCAGACGAAAGTAATATACTAGGGCAACCGTAACGCTCGGTCAGCCTTGAAGAAACAATACCTAAAACGCCGTGATGCCAACCTTCGCCGCAGCAAACGATTACCCTGTCGTGCATTAAGCCGTCACGCTCTATTATATGCGTGGCTTCTTCCAATATCTTCTTTTCGATCTGCTGTCTGGCAGAATTTTCACCGTCGATCTCATTGGCAATCGTCAGAGCACTCATCATATTCTCAGAAATAATCAGCTCTACCGCGCGCTCTGCCTTGCCCATACGCCCCGCAGCATTTATACGGGGGCAAAGCCCGAAAGCAACCCTGCCTGCAGTGATACTGTCTTTATCCAGCCCCGCAACGCTTATAAGAGCAGAAAGGCCGGTTATGGGATTGGTTTTGAGTTTTCTCACACCGCATTTTACGATACTGCGATTTTCAAGGGTAAGCGGCATAATATCCCCTACTACAGCTATAGAGAGTATATCTGCAAAATAAGGTAGCAGTTCCTCAGGCTCCTTGTTTTCCATAACACAAATAAGACGAAAAGCTACCTGCGCACCACAAATCTCTTTAAAGCTTGAGGGGCAATCAATTCTATGCGGGTCCACCACCGCATCTGCCTGTGGCAAACGCTGAGGCGGGAGGTGATGGTCTGTAACAACCACATTCATACCAAGGCTTTTCGCAAGAGCCACTTCATCGATGCTGGCGATACCGTTGTCAACCGTCACGATAAGGTTAACACCCTCCTCGCGCAACTTTTTAACAGCATCGGTATTCATACCGTAGCCTTCGTCAAAACGGTCAGGAATGTAATAAATGCAATCGCAATCCCTTGTTTTAAGATAGCTATAAAGCAAAGCTGTTGCGCAGACACCATCGCAATCATAGTCCCCATATACAGCAATTTTTTGACCATCCTCAATTGCCCTGTTCACAATATCGGCTGCAAGCTCTATATCGGCTGTCTCGCGGGGAGAACTGAAACACGGCTCGTCAGACAAAAATTGCTCAAGCTCCATAGGGTCTGAATATCCTCTGGCCGAGGCAATAAGAGCAACGATAGGGTCAACGTCACATTCGTTTGCCAATGATTTTGCGAGCTCTTTGTCATAATCGGCCACACACCATTTCTTTAGACCCATACCGTCACCACCTTTTTAAAATCATACATATTTATTTAATTCTATCACTTTTTTAGAATATTTTCAACTTTTTTTGATAATATATACTATTTATTTCCAATATACAAAAATAGCCTGCGGCAAAAGATATTGCCGTAGGCTGTTCGTTCTTTTAAAATTAATCTAACAATCGGAAAATCAAGATGCCTTATAAGAGCACTTCTCTGTTTTAATAACCTTTAATCTGCGGCGGCGGATGACCGAAAACAAACGCCTCTCCAAAGATGCGAGACGCCCCTCATTAAATATACCCCATATAACCGCAATAACCAAAAACAGCTCAAATGCAGTTTGCAAACCAAATTGTAACATAATTTTTACCTCCCGAACATTTGTTCGTCAAGTGTATTATAGCACCTGCCCTATTGCTTGTCAAGCGTTTTTTAAAAAAAATTTTAAAATTTTTCATAATAATAAATATTCCCCGAATACTAACTCGGGAGGAATAAATATGAATGACAACAACACTAACAAAAACAGTTTAAAAAGCAATGAGCTTGAAGAAATAAAGGAGATAGGCTCCGTTTCCGCATTTGAAGGAAAGCATAAAATATACTGCATCACAATAATAGGTGAAATCGAGGGACATAATGTTTTGCCCGAGCAAAGCAAAACCACCAAATACGAACATGTTATCCCCCAGCTTGTTGCTATTGAAGAAAGCCAAGAAATCGAAGGCCTGCTTATTATTTTAAACACAGTAGGCGGTGATGTTGAAGCAGGCCTTGCTATTGCAGAGCTGATTTCGGGGATGAAAAAACCGACCGTATCCTTTGTTCTGGGTGGAGGTCATTCCATTGGAGTTCCACTGGCAGTATCAGCCAAAAAATCCTATATTGCCCCCTCAGCCACAATGACAGTCCACCCCGTCCGCACAAACGGATTGGTTATCGGGGTGCCGCAAATGATGAATCATTTTGCCCGTATGCAAGCAAGAATAACCGATTTTGTTGTGCGCAATTCAAAAATCTCATCCGACCGCTTTACGGAGCTTATGATGAATACAAAAGAAATGGTTACAGATGTCGGCTCAGTACTTTCGGGTGAGCGTGCTGTAAGTGAGGGGCTCATAGATGAAATCGGCTCTCTTTCTAAGGTTGTTGAGGGGCTTTATCAGCTTATTGAGGAGAAATAAATCAATAAATAAAATTATTTCAAATTCCCTCTTGACTTTAATGCTTTAAAGTGATATACTGATGCTCATAGAAAATATCTTCTCAAAGCAAAGATTTACTATTTGCTTTGTTGCGGATTTAAGGAGTGTAAAAAATGAGTATCAAAAAAATTCTCTCTGCGGTTACTGCCATCGCCCTGGTTGCCGGCTCTGCCCTTTCGATGACCGGTTGTGATAAGAAGGATGACGGCAAATTCACAGTCGGCATCTGCCAGCTAACTCAGCATGTAGCGCTTGACGCTGCCACCCAAGGATTTAAGGACACCCTCACTGAAAAGCTTGGCGAAGAAAATGTTAAATTTGATTTCCAGAATGCTTCGGGTGAAACCGCAAACTGCACAACTATAGTTAACCAGTTTGTTTCCAACGATGTTGACCTTATAATGGCCAACGCCACACCCGCGCTTGAGGCTGCTCACGCTGCGACAGACAAGATTCCTGTTGTTGCAACATCTATTACCGACTATGCAACCGCTCTTGATATGGATGATTGGTCAGGCAAAACCGGCATCAATGTAACCGGTAGCTGTGACTTGGCTCCCCTTGACCAGCAGGCCAAAATGCTTAAAGAGTTGCTCCCCGATGCTAAGAAGGTCGGTATCCTCTACTGCTCGGGCGAAGCAAACTCCAAATATCAGGCAACAAATATTTCTGCAGAATTTAAAGCCCTCGGTTTAGAGGTTGTGGAGTACACCTTCTCCGACTCTAATGATATCACCTCTGTTGTTTCAACCGCTTGTGACAATGTCGATGTTATTTACATCCCCACCGACAACAAGGCTGCTGACTGCACCGAGATCATCAACAATGTAGCTGAACCCAAAAAGGTTCCGATCATTGCAGGTGAATCGGGTATATGCAAAGGCTGTGGCGTCGCCACCCTTTCTATCGACTACTATGATTTAGGTTGCAAGGCCGGCGAAATGGCTTATGAGATTCTCGTGAACGGCGCTGACCCTGCTGAAATGGAAATTGAATACACCACCGACCTTACAAATCAGTATGTTGCGGACCGTTGCGCCGCACTTGGAATCACCGTTCCCGACAGCTACGAAGCTATCGATATGACCGAATGATTCGCTTATTAACTTTATATTTAGGCTGCCCGACAAAAATCGGGCGGCCAATTCGCATATTTCGAGAGGAATTAAAAACTATGATTTCATCCTTTTTCAATTCATTACCAGGTGCAGTGGCGCAAGGTATAATTTGGGGTATAATGGCCATCGGTCTATACATAACCTATAAAATACTCGATGTAGCCGACCTCACGGTTGACGGTTCGTTTGCCACCGGCGGTGCTGTTCTTGTTGTCTGCACCACAAGCGGTATGAACATATGGCTTGCATTATTGCTTGCTTTTGTTGCCGGCTGCTTCGCAGGTCTTATCACCGGTTTTTTGCACACAAAGTTTGGTATTCCGGCCATTCTCGCAGGAATTCTCACCCAGCTTGCGCTCTATTCAATTAATTTGAGAATTATGAGCGGCAGCGCAAATTTGCCGCTTTCGGTTATGAAGTATGATTTGATGCTTTCGCTGCGAAATATTCCAAAAGCAATTTTAGTAAGCTGCGCATTTGTCGCTGTGATAATCGCCTTGCTTTATTGGTTTTTCGGCACCGAGCTCGGCCATTCCCTGAGGGCTACAGGCTGCAATCAAGCAATGGCAAGAGCAAACGGCATAAACACCGCCAAAAACAAGATTATCGGCATAACCCTTTCAAATGGTATCGTCGCAGTATCAGGCGGTTTGCTTACACAGTATCAAGGCTTTGCAGATGTTAACATGGGCCGAGGCGCCATTGTTATCGGCCTTGCTGCAGTTATAGTCGGCGAAGTGCTTTTGAGCAAAATTTTCCGCAATTTTGCCTTGAGGCTTTTAGCGGCTGTTATCGGCGGAATTATCTATTACATTGTTTTGACATTTGTTTTATGTATGGGTCTTAACGCAAACGACCTTAAGCTCTTCTCTGCAATAGTGGTTGCTGTATTCTTAGGCCTCCCCTATTGGAAGAAGCTTTTTTCTGAAAAATACGGTAGTAAAACATTAAAAACAACCGAGGGAGGTAACGCTGATGCTTGAGCTTAAGAATGTATATAAAACCTTTAACGCTGGCACAGTCAACGAGAAGAAAGCCCTCTGCGACATTTCCCTCACGCTTAATGATGGTGATTTTGTTACCATTATCGGCGGCAACGGCGCCGGCAAATCAACCATGCTCAATATGATTTCTGGCCTTTACCCTGTAGACAGCGGCTCGATTTTAATCGACGGTGTGGATGTTACACGCCTGCCGGAATTCAAAAGGGCAAAATACCTCGGCCGCGTATTTCAGGACCCAATGATGGGGACTGCGGCAGATATGTGGATTGAGGAAAATATGGCCCTCGCCGCCCGCCGCGGCAAGCCAAGAGGTCTTAAATGGGCTATAAGCAATAAAGAGCGCTCGGTATACAAAGAGATGCTCGCCCAGCTTGATTTAGGCCTTGAAGACCGGCTCTGCACAAAAGTTGGCCTTCTTTCAGGCGGCCAACGCCAAGCACTCACCCTTCTTATGGCGGTTATGCAGAAGCCGAAGCTTTTATTATTGGATGAGCACACAGCAGCGCTTGACCCAAAAACCGCCGCCAAAGTGCTCGAGCTTTCAGACAAATTTATAGCCGAGGAAAAATTGACTGCCCTTATGGTTACCCATAATATGAAGGACGCTATCGCCCACGGCAATCGCCTTATTATGATGGACAAGGGCAAAATAATTTTTGACATCAGCGGCGAGGATAAAAAGAAGCTCACGGTTGACGACCTGCTTGCAGCATTCTCAAAGCAAAGCGGCTCTGAATTTGTAAACGACCGAGCTTTGCTCAACTGATTAAAATTGAAATTAAACTCAAAAAGAGACTGTTCATACGAACAGTCTCTTTTACTTTTCTTATTACATCTTTTCGATAGTTTCCATAATATAATCGCCAAGTTGAGAGCAGGTTGCGCCATCGCTTCTACCGGTTATAACATATTTGACATCAACCTCTGTGCATATATGAAGAGCCTTGTCAAGCTTATCGGCGTATTCAGTAAAACCGATATGGCGAAGCATCATTTCGCTTGCCTTTAACATACTTGTAGGATTGGCATACATGCCCCTGCCCTCCTCCATCATTCGCGGAGCCGAGCCGTGGATTGCCTCAAACATAGAATAAACATCACCGAGATTTGCGCTGCCGGCTGTGCCAACGCCGCCTTGAAGCTGAGCCGCCTCATCGGTAATGATATCACCATAAAGATTGGGAAGCACTATAACTTGGAATTTAGAACGAACTCTCGGGTTAACAAGATTAGCGGTCATAATGTCGATATACCAATCTTCCGCCTCTATACCGGGGTAATCCTTAGCAACCTCGTGGCAAATTTCCGAAAACTTGCCGTCGGTCTTTTTCATAATATTTGCCTTTGTAACAATAGCGACATTTGTTTTGCCATTATTTTTTGCATACTCAAAAGCCGCTCTTGCTATACGCTTTGTGCCCTCGTTGGTGGTTACCTTAAAGTCAAAAGCCAATGTGTCGGGAATCTCAACCCCGCGCGAGCCCAAAACATATTCTCCCTCGGTGTTCTCGCGGAAGAAGGTCCAGTCGATACCATCCTCAGGAACAGCCACAGGGCGAACATTTGCATAAAGGTCAAGCTCGCGGCGCATTGCAACATTCGCGCTTTCAAGCGTGCCGCCCTTTAATGTAGTGGTGGGAGCCTTCAAAATAACATTGCAGGCCTTGATTTCGGCCAAAACATCGTCAGGTATAGCCTTATTATGCGCAATTCTGTTCTCAATAGTAAGACCTTCGATTGTGCGAATCTCAACCTTGCCGGCTTTGATTTCGTCCTTTAAGATAAATTCCAAAACCCTCACCGATTCGGCAGAGATAATCGGGCCTATACCGTCTCCGCCGCAAACACCGATTATAATTTTGTCAAGCTTCTTATAATCGGTATAAGCATTGTCCTTTTCCATCTTTCTCTGACGGGCAATTTGTTCCTCCAAGATTGAGCGAAACTGCTCAACCGCTGCGTTTACATACTGTTCCATGATTATTTACCTTCCTTTGTATATGATAGCAGTCCGCCTGCTTTGAGTATAGCCTTTTGACGCTCTGTGAATGAGCCGCAAAGCGCAAAGCTCTCGCCTGTGGTTTCGTTATTTAAAATGATCTCACCTTTATCCATACCGCTGAACACATCTGTAAGCGTCAGGGTGTCTCCCTGATTTAATTTATCGTAATCATCGGGGTTTTTAAAGGTAAGCGGCATAATACCCGCATTTATAAGATTCGCAACATGGATTCGAGCAAAGCTCTTTGTAATAACTGCGCGAACCCCTAAGTACATTGGAACAAGCGCCGCATGCTCGCGCGAGGAGCCTTGACCGTAGTTGCTGCCGCCAATAATAATGCTTTTGCCCAAAGCCTTTGCTCTTTCAGGGAAAGAAGTGTCGCAAACACCGAAGCAGAACTGCGAAAGATGCGGAATATTTGAGCGATATGGCAAAATCTTGGCGCCTGCAGGCATTATATGGTCGGTGGTAATATTGTCGCCAACCTTTAAAGCCACTTCGGCCGTTAAAATATCTTTCTGCGGAATTTCTGTTGGGAAAGGCTTAATGTTAGGACCTCTGAGCACCTCGAGCCCCGCCGCCTCTTCAGGGCTTGCAGGAGAAATAACTGCGGTGTCATCGATAAGGAACTTTTCGGGCATCTTTATTTCAGGCATCTCGCCCAATAGCCTTGGGTCGGTTATCTCTCCGGTGATAGCGGCCGCAACTGCCGTTTCGGGAGAAACAAGGTAAACCTGACCGTCTGCCGTGCCGCTTCTGCCCTCAAAGTTGCGGTTAAATGTTCTGAGCGACACACCGCCCGAATTAGGAGAAAAGCCCATACCGATGCAGGGGCCACAAGCACATTCGAGCAGTCTTGCGCCACTTGCGAGAATATCTGTCAAAGCTCCGCAATCGGCCAGCATTTTAAGCACCTGCTTTGAGCCGGGTGAGATAGAAAGGCTGACAGTCGGATCAATAACCTTGCCTTTAAGCAAAGCCGCAACCTTAAGCATATCAAAAAGCGAGGAGTTTGTGCAGGAGCCGATGCAGACCTGATCAACCTTAGTACCCTTTAAGGACTCAACCGTAACGATATTATCAGGGCTGTGAGGGCAAGCGATAAGTGGTTTGAGCTCGGAAAGGTTGATATCAATAACCTTATCATAAACAGCATCGGGGTCGCTGCTCAGCTCTACATAATCCTCCACTCTGCCCTCTGCCTCTAAGAACTGCTTTGTTATTTCGTCGGAGGGGAATATTGAGGTAGTAGCGCCCAACTCTGTGCCCATATTGGTGATGGTGGCGCGTTCAGGGACAGATAATGTCTTTATACCCTCGCCGCCCCACTCAATTATGGCGCCAACTCCGCCCTTAACAGAAAGTATACGGAGAATTTCAAGGCTTATATCCTTTGCTGTGACAAACGGATTAAGTTTTCCTGTGAGATTGACCTTATACATCTTGGGCATAGTGATATAATATGCTCCACCGCCCATAGCAACAGCAACATCAAGGCCGCCCGCACCCATAGCCAGCATTCCTATACCGCCACCTGTGGGTGTGTGACTGTCAGAGCCGATAAGTGTTTTGCCGGGCTTACCGAAACGCTCAAGATGAACCTGATGGCAAATGCCGTTACCGGGTCTGGAAAAATAAATTCCGTGCTTTTTGGCTACAGATTGAATATACCTGTGGTCATCTGCATTCTCAAATCCCGACTGAAGCGTGTTATGGTCTATATAAGCAACGCTGCGCTCTGTCTTAACTCTGTCAAGACCCATTGTCTCAAACTCTAGGTATGCCATGGTTCCTGTAGCATCCTGAGTTAAGGTCTGATCGATCTTCAATGCAACCTCACTGCCAACCGCCATATCACCGCTAAGCATATGAGATTTAATGATTTTTTGTGCAATAGTGTAACCCATTTTTATCTAATCCTTTCCAATTATATGTCGATAAGCGTTTTCTACATGCTCTCTCGCCGCACTCGAAGCTAAGGCCGCATTTCTCGCTGTTATAGCCTCATAAATGTTGCGATGTTCTTTAACCGAAGCTTCTGCCCTGCTTTTGCTTTCGACCGAAGCTTTGCGGTATTTCTGAATTTTTTTATGTAACGGCACCAAAATATCATTAAAGGTGGCGCTGCCGCAGATTTTGTATAGCGTGCTGTGGAATTTGTTATCCATACTTTTTATATGGTCGGCATCCTGCTTTTCAAGATAAAACTCCTGCAGTTCAAGAATTTCCTTAAGCTCACCCAACTGCGCATCGGTGCAGTTCTCAGCGGCAAGCTCAGCTGCCATACACTCCAATTTTTCCCTTATTAGAAAAATATCTCCCAAATCGCTTTCAGTGATACCTATCACCAATGAGCCTTTACCCGTTTCCTCGATAATATGCTCTTGGCTGAGCCTCCGAAGCGCCTCTCTTATAGGAGTTCTGCTAACTCCAAGCTCTGCGCTCAGCTTACTCTCGGTGAGAATATCTCCTCTTTGATATTTTCCGCTTAAAATATCATTTTCAAGGTGCTCGAAAACCTGATCGGCAAGAGATACAGTCTTATGCTCTATCATTATTTCTTCTCCTTATTTGTGTTTGAAAAGCGGCCATGCGAAAGCTCTGCTATCTTCTTTTCGAGCTCACCGTTTGAAAGGGCCGTCTGCCGACCGTCCTCATATTCCTTGTCTACCCATTCTTTAAGGGCGATAACAAGCGGGTCCTTTTTATCGAGAAGCTCATCCTTTTTAAGGCGGTAGTTATTGTTTATCCAATAAGCGATTCCGGCAAGTCCGCTCGCCTTTCCTATAGAAACCGAAGCGGGTCGATTAAGAATTTTATCTGTGTTAAAGATATTGTATATCTCCTCGTCCTTCAAAAGACCATCAGCATGAATGCCTGCTCTCGTTACATTAAAGTTTCGGCCCACAAAAGGTGTCATCGGCGGAATTTCATATCCCATCTCCGTCTTAAAGAACTCTGCGATTTCGGTTATTACGGTGGTGTCCATACCGTCAAGCGAGCCTCTTAAGGAAGCATACTCCATAACCATAGCTTCAAGCGGCACATTGCCCGTTCTCTCGCCTATTCCCAAGAGGGAGCAGTTAACGGCTGATGCGCCGTAAAGCCAAGCGGTAGAAGCGTTGGCTACCGCTTTGTAAAAATCGTTGTGACCGTGCCATTCAAGCATTTCGCTCGGCACATCTGAATAATGCTGCAATCCGTAAATTATACCGGGAACACTTCTCGGCAAGGCTACTTCGCTGTAAGGCACGCCGTAACCCATTGTGTCGCAGGCTCTTATCCTCACGGGGATACCGGCATCTTTAGACATCTTCATAAGCTCGTTCACAAAAGGAACCACGAAACCGTAAAAATCAGCCCTAGTTATATCCTCAAGATGGCACCTCGGCATAACACCGGCCTCAAAAGCCTCGGCAACAGCGGCTAAATATCCGTCCATAGCCTGTTTCCTTGTCTTTTTAAGCTTTTTGAAAATGTGATAATCGCTGCAGGAAACAAGAATCCCCGTCTCCCTGACACCAAGATCCTTCACAAGCTTGAAATCCTCTTTATTGGCGCGTATCCAGGTGGTGATTTCAGGGAACTTTAGCCCCAAAGCCTGGCAGCGTTCTAAAGCCTCCCGATCCTTCTTGCTATAGACAAAAAATTCGCTTTGGCGAATTATTCCGTAAGGCCCACCGAGCTTTGACATAAGCTTGTAAAGTTGCACTATCTGGTCCACACTGTAAGGCTCGACAGATTGCTGACCGTCTCGCAAAGATGTGTCGGTTATCCAGATATCTTTAGGCATCCCCATCGGCACGCGGCGGTGGTTAAAGGCAACCTTCGGCACATCATCGTATGTATAAAATTCTCTGTATAAATTAGGCTCGTCCACATCCTGAAGAGAGTATTTGTAACTGTCTCTCTCCAATAGATTGGTGGAGTTTGAAAGTTTAAGCATAATTCCACCCCTCTTGCATATATGTATACAATTATACACAACTCAGCTTTATTTGTCAATAGAATATATAATGCTATACAGTTTGACATACTCTCTTCGGTATGTTAAACTTTTTATACACATTACATTATTGTGCAAAGGGTCAGCATTTCCCTTGCCTTTTTGTAAATACTTTCCGCACTTTCTGCAGGCAGAGGATTTTCTCCCACACCTAATTCTATAGTAAAACCCGGTCGGCCGAATTCGTTTATAAACCAATCTTTAAATCCGCCGCCCTCGGCAATTCCGGTCGGCACATCAAGCTTGTAGCCCGATGAGGTGGCCATTATTTCGGCCATTCTGCGACTTCTGGAGGGTTGCTTTTTACCATAGCTCCAATAAATCACTTCCCCCTGAGAATGGAGGGCTGTAACATGTCTTATTTCGGCTTTTCGGCAAAGCTCTGTGAGGGCCAGTGTTTCAGGCTCGCTTTCGGGCTTGTGGCCTCCAAATCTCGTGGGCGAAGGTCCGTATATCCCCATTTCCCTCTCCTTTTGGCGCAGCTCTTCCCAACCGGCATCAAAATTATGATTGATGTCGACTCCTCTAAGGTTTGCATTCCAATGTTCAAAATCATTCTTGCAAGCTTTTGCTATGTTGTCGGCAAGCGTTCCGCAACCCTTGCGCCCGAGAAGCGATATCTCGCAACCATCGGGATTAACACAAGGCACAAAGATTACCCCCCTGCCTCTAAGGGCTCTCGGCATTTTAAGCCCTGCGATATACCCTTCGTTTTTAATCGCCTCGCAAAGCTCTTCTATATACATTAGCAAAACCGTCGAGGTTATCCGTTCACTCCCGTGAAAAGCGGCAGTAATTAAGCAGTAACGGTCGGTTGCCCCAATCTTAAGAGCTGTTATATCTCTACCAGCGCAGCTGCGGCCTATAACTGTCTTTTTGATAAAGCTATACCGTCTGCAAAGCTCTTCAATAATCCCTTTTCTCTGAAAATAATCATATTCTACCGAGTTTACCAATCTTTCCACATTTACAACTCCTAAAAAATATTTCTTTAAATAAATATATTAAAAGTTGGTGCAAAAAATGAATTTAGAAGAAAAACAATTAACTGCCGAATACATTTACAAGGGTAAAATTTTAAATCTGCGGCGCGACTCTGCCTTACTGCCTAACGGCAGCACCGCTTTCAGAGAGGTCGTAGAACATCCGGGTGGGGTCTGCATTGCCGCCCTGACTGAGGACAATGAGGTTCTGATGGTAAAGCAGTTCCGCTATCCTTATTTTGAAACGGTGCTCGAAATCCCCGCGGGAAAGCGAGACCGAAGAGATGAGGACCCGCTCGAATGCGCCAAAAGAGAGCTTAAGGAAGAAACAGGCGCCACGGCCGAAAAATTTATACCCTTAGGAAAGCTTTACCCCTCCCCCGGATACTGCGGAGAGATAATTTGGCTATACGCTGCAACAGGTCTCACCTTCGGCGCTCCCGAGCCTGATGACGACGAATTTCTCACAGTAGAAAAAATCCCGCTCGAAAATTTAGCGGAAATGATATTGTCCGGCGAAATAAAGGATGCAAAAACTCAGGTGGCCATCTTAAAGCTAAAGCTTTTACTTGAAAAGTGCGATATTTAAAAAAGACTCAAGGCGCAAGCCTTGAGTCTTTTAACTTTACTTTTTGGGGAACTTTTTTGCAAACCATTTAAAGGTAAGCGGCCATATACAACCTGAGAAAAGGACCAATATAAAATATCGCACACCGTCATCAAAATATCCCGAGAAAATAAGCCCCAGCGGCGCCCTTAACCCCTCTTTTATCATAAGAACCGGGATAAGACCTATAACCAGCTTTAAAGCCTGACCTAAAAATGACGCAGTCGTTTCAAATTTTATAAGGCGCTCGTCAACCTCAAAGGCGATATAAATACCCAATGAGCAGCCGAGCATTTTATAGGCATTTTTAGTTCCGCTTGCAAGATTTGCCGCATCCACATTGCTCGGGAAATTATAGAACGAGACAAAGCACAAATAACCAAGAGACAAAACCGCCATTGTTATAAGCAAGATTCTCAAATAATTGCTATTTTGGGTCGCCTTTTGAATTACAGGATAAATCGCAAAAATAAGGATAAGCGCCACCCCTATAGATACACCGACATCAAGCGGTGTGTGCACACCTAAATACATTCTCGAAAAAGGCACCAAAACACAAATTATAATGCAAATGATTCTTACCCAAAGATTTTTATTCCATCTTGCTATTCCGCCAAATATTCCCACAGAA
The DNA here is from genome assembly GCA_045656665.1 of Acutalibacteraceae bacterium. Lineage (GTDB taxonomy): Bacteria > Bacillota > Clostridia > Oscillospirales > Acutalibacteraceae > UBA737. Next base: position 23,411 of record JAZORP010000011.1, read on the forward strand.
GATTGCGTATGCCCGCTGGGAAATGAATATCCTGAAGCCTCGCCTCTAGCAGTTTCAACAATGGTGAAGTTTTCATCCTTCACCCACGGGCGCGGTATACGGAACCAAAGCTTTAAAAATTGATTTATTATTGTTCCGAAAAAACCTACCGTCAATAGATAATAGCCCTCTTTTTTGTTTACGCACCAAAAAAATATAAGCCCTAAAAGGATGAAGACCGTCTCCTCCCCTAAATGGGTTACCACAGAGAAAAAAGCATCACCAACAGGCGTTCTCAATTGCTCTAACGCTCTTAAAAACTCCATATCATCACAGTCCTTTCGATACAAATAATACCAAAAATATTATTGATTTTCAATAATAAATTAACCCTTATCGTTAAATATAAAGTCAAATATTTTTTCTTCTAATCAAACGAGATGTTTAATAATCTCCTCATACTCAGGAACACTGGAAATCCCACCCTGTTTTGTGGTGGATAAGCCTGCACATGTAGTGGCAAATTCAACCACATTCCTAAGCTCAGATTCATTAAGCTTTTCAGGAGACTTTTGAAGCTGTAGCAACTTCCATAGAGCGCTTCCGCCAAAAATATCTCCCGCGCCGGTTGTGTCTACAATCTTAATATTCGAAAGGCTTGCAACCTTTCCGTCAGCAATGGCGTTTTTAAAATAGCAGCCATCAGCGCCGCAAGTAACAAACACAAGCTTAACATCGTAATTTTCAATGATGTGCTTAGCGCCATCCTCAACATTCATACCGAAAAGGAATTCCACCTCTTCATCGCTGAT
>JAZORP010000012.1:0-13741 GCA_045656665.1 Acutalibacteraceae bacterium
ATATAAATTAAAAGGGAAAGTTTTCTTTTTTTCAGGTGTAAAAGGGCAAAAAGATATTCTTATAAGAAACTTGTGGGCTCTGTGGAAAGGAGCCGCTGATACATAAAATTTAACAATATGGAGGAAATAATTAATGGATCAAACCCCAATTAAAAAATCGCTAGGCGATAAAGCCAGAAAAAATAATTATTCTAAAAATAAAAACTCTGCTTCTCATTACAAACAGTCCTCTGCGAAAAAACGCGCGCAAAATAAAGACACAGCAAAGGCAGCTAGCAGCAATCAAAAAACCGGTTCGTCCAAAAAAGGCAATTACAAACCAAAGGTCCCTAAAAAGCCTGTGAGAATTATACCTTTAGGCGGTCTCGGAGAGATAGGAAAAAATATAACCCTTTATGAATACGATGGGGATATGTTTTTAGTTGATTGCGGAATGGCGTTCCCTGATGAGGAAATGCCGGGCATTGATATAGTGATACCCGATTTTTCCTATGTGATTGAAAATAAGGATAAGATAAAGGGTCTTGTTGTGACACACGGTCATGAGGACCATATCGGCGCTATCCCGTATTTGCTTCGCAATTTTAATTTGCCGATTTATGCAACTAGGCTTACTATCGGCCTTATCGAAGGTAAATTGAAAGAGCACAAGCTTCTTGCGGATGCAAAGCTTAACACCGTAAAACCGGGCGACAAAGTTTCACTCGGTAAATTCTCGGTGGAGTTTATACATGTTAATCACTCCATCCCTGATGCTGTGGGATTTGCGATAACCTGTCCTGCCGGAACGGTTATTCATACGGGTGATTTTAAGATAGACACCACCCCCATAGATGATTATGTTATAGATATCGGTCGCTTTGCCGAATACGGCAAAAACGGTGTGTTGGCACTGCTTTCCGATTCCACCAATGCAGAGCGCCCCGGTTACACTGCGTCGGAAAAGTTAGTGGGAGGCTCCTTTTCCAACCTTTTCACCAAGGCGGAGGGGCATCGAATTATAGTTGCCACCTTTTCATCCAACATACACCGAATTCAGCAGATAATTGACGAAGCTGTTCATTGCAGGCGTAAGGTCGCGGTTTCGGGCAGGAGTATGTTAAATGTGGTTACGGTGGCTTCCGAGCTTGGTTATCTTAAGGTTCCGGATAATGTGCTTATAGATGTCGCGGATGTCAAGAATTATAAACCCGGTGATATTGTTATAATCACCACCGGCAGTCAGGGCGAAGCAATGTCTGCCCTGCACAGAATAGCTTTTTCCGACCACAGGCAAATTGAAATCATTCCAGGCGATATGATTATAATTTCGGCAACCCCTATTCCGGGCAATGAAAAACTTGTCGGCAAAGTAATAAATGAGCTTATGAAGAGCGGCGCCAATGTGGTTTATGAAAGGATGTACGATGTGCATGTTTCGGGCCACGCCTGTCAGGAGGAGCTTAAGCTTTTGATGAGCGTTGTAAAACCGAAATACTTTATTCCGCTTCACGGCGAACAAAAGCACCTTATGAAGCACGCTGCTTTAGCCGAGCAGATGGGTATTGACAAGAAAAATATCCTGCTTCCTGTTAATGGCGCGGTGATTGAGCTTAGCAGAGAGAAAATGAGCTGCTCCGAAATGGTTCATGCGGGCAGAGTTTTGGTTGACGGGCTGGGTGTCGGTGATGTTGGCAGCATAGTTCTTCGTGATAGAAAGCATCTCGCAGATGACGGTATTATCGTGGTGGCGGTATCTATCGATAAGGTCACCCGCGAAGTGGTATCAGGTCCGGATGTTGTGTCAAGAGGGTTTGTATATGTCAAGGAATCTGAAGAGCTGATGCAGGAGATAAACGATCTTGTTTGCGATATCCTAGAGCGTTGTTATATAGGAAATGTGAGGGATTGGAACACCATCAAGACTCGCATTAAAGATGGAGTTTCAAAATTCTTATTCCTTAGAACAAAGCGCAGCCCGATGATACTTCCGGTAATAATGGAAGTTTAAATTTTTAAAGAGCAAGCCAAAAGGAGAAATAAAAATGAAGGTAATATTATTAGCAGATGTTAAAGGTCACGGTAAAAAGGGAGAACTTTGTAATGTGTCTGACGGATATGCGAGAAACTTCCTATTCCCTAAAAAATTAGCTGTTGAGGCCGACAACTCGGCCTTAAACGAGCTGAAAAACCGAGAAGAAGCAAAGGCTCATCATAAACAAGAGGAGATTAAGGCCGCTAAGGATACGGCAGCCAAGCTTGACGGCAAATCGGTTGAAATCAAAGCAAAGGCCGGCAACGGCGGTAAACTTTTCGGCTCGGTGACATCAAAGGAGATAGCCGCTCAAATCAAGCAGGGTTTAGGGATTGAGATAGACCGCAAGAAAATGAATGTCGCTGATATTAAAAACTTCGGTGAGTACACTGCAGAAATTAAGCTGTATCAGGGTATCACCGCAAAAGTAACAGTGAAGGTTACGGAGTAGGATTATGAGTGAAAACAGTTTGATTTACAGTCTCGACGGAGGAAGGCTGCCTTATTCTGTAGAAGCAGAGCAGGCGGTTTTGGGTTCGGTTATTATTGACCCCTCTTGTTTGAGTGATATTGCAGACCAGGTCAAAACTGAATATTTTTACATTCCTCAGCACAAGGCAATATATTCTGCGATTTCTTCAATGTATGAACTCAACAGCACAGTAGACCTTGTCTCCTTGCTTGAAAGGCTTAAAGATGACGGTGTTTATGACGAAGCGGGCGGAAAGGCATATTTGACACAGTTGGTTCAAATTGTGCCCTCGGCTGCTAATGTTCTTACATATGTAAGTATTTTAAGAGAGCGCTACTATGCCCGTTCTTTGATGACGGCTGCGCAGGATATTATCAAAGATGTTAACGAAAGCGCTGTCGATTCAGGCAAGCTACTTGATATGGCAGAGCAGCGTATCTATGAAATCCGTCAGGGCAGAGATATCAGCGGCCTTACCCATATTAAGGATGTTATTTTAAACGAGACTTATGACCGACTTGCAAAGATGGCCGACCCCGAAACAAGAAATGATTATATCGGTATCCCTTGCGGAATAGGCGCCCTTGACAAGATGATAACCGGCCTTAACAAATCCGACCTTATCATCCTCGGCGCCCGTCCGGGTATGGGAAAAACCTCCTTTGCGCTTAATATTATGCGTAACGTGGCGTTGGGAGCAGGGAAAACCGTTTGCTTTTTCTCGCTGGAGATGACCCGTGACCAGTTGGCACAGCGTATGCTTTCGAGTGAAGCCGGAATAAAGAGTGAAAAGCTGCGCACCGGCGAGCTTGACGATAAGGAATGGGCAAGGCTTGCCCAGGCCGGTGATGCCCTTTCAAAAGCCAACATCTTTTTTGATGAAAGCTCGGCTATAACCGTTCCCGAAATGAAGGCAAAGTTAAGGCGGCTTCAGCCTAAGCCCGATCTTGTGGTTGTTGACTATTTGGGGCTTATGAAATCTGCCCGTCAGACAGAAAACCGAGTTCAAGAGGTTTCGGAGATAACAAGAAACCTTAAAATAATGGCAAAGGAGCTAAAGGTTCCGGTCATTGTTTGCGCTCAGCTTTCGCGTGGAACAGAGGCTAAGGGAAAATCTCACAAGCCCGCCCTTTCCGACCTTCGCGAATCAGGCTCTATCGAGCAGGATGCAGATATCGTGCTCTTCCTCTACAGAGAAACATATTACGATAATGAAAAGACCGATGACGAGGATAGGGCAGACCCTAATAAGGCAGAATGTATCGTGGCTAAAAATCGCCATGGTGAGATAGGCACGGTTGACCTTTATTGGGACGGTCAGTATACAAGATTCACCTCTGTGGATGTGTTCAGATAATGGAAAATATTGTTTTAGAGGCTATAGAGCGGTTTGGCTTATTATCTAACGGTGAACGGAGAATAACGGTTGCCCTTTCGGGCGGGGCCGATTCAATGGCTTTGCTGAGGGTTTTGTTTTCACTTAAAGAAAAACTCGGTATAAAGCTTGATGCAGCTCATCTTAATCATATGATAAGAGGAGCTGAGGCCGAGCGTGACGAGGCCTTTGTAAAGAAAGAGTGCGAAAGGCTTGGTATAAAGCTTTTTTGTGAGAGGGTAGATGTTCCGCAGTATGCAAAAGAGCATAATATCAGCATAGAGCTTGCCGCAAGGCGCCTCAGGTACGGATTTTTAGAGCGGGTATCATCAGGCCTTGTTGCCACAGCCCACACCGCAAGCGATAACCTTGAGACTATGATTTTTAATCTTGCCCGAGGCACTGCTGTTGACGGCCTGTGCGGAATACCTCCTAAAAGGGACAAATTCATTCGCCCGCTCTTGCTTTGCACCAGAGCAGATATAGAAAGCTACTGCCAAGAAAATGAAATCTCTTTCGTTACAGACAGCAGCAATCTTTGCGACGAGTATACAAGGAATAAAATCCGCCACAATATCATTCCGTTGATAAAGGATATTAATCCGTCGGCAGAAATCGCCGCTTTGAGGACAAGCATTTGCCTGAGAGAGGATTCTGCTTTGCTTAAAGGTATGGCGGGGGATTATTTAACTGCAAACTCAAAAGAGGAGGGGCTTTCTCTTAAAGGCTTTTCCAATTTAAATTCTGCGGTGGCGAAGCGGGTATTAAAAGCTTATATTGAGAATATTGATGCTTCAATTTCGCTTGAGAGTGTGCATATAGAAGCGGTTTACGCTATTTCCTTGAAGGGCGGCAGAACAAGCCTACCGAGGGACTCTTTTGCAGAGGTTAGAAACGGGTTGCTCCATATCGGTTTCTGTTGTGATGAGCAGAAAAAAGAAAAGGCGTACGCCGTAAATTTAATTGAAACCGACAACCATATTTTCGCAAAAGAGGGAAAAATTAATAATTTGTTATTAAATAATTCTTTGGATTGTGATAAAATTGTGGGAAAGTTAGTTGTGCGAGGGCGGTTGCCGGGCGACAGTATACGCCTTAGAAATCGTGGGTGCACAAAAACGCTTAACAAGCTTTATAATGAAAATCGCATTGAGCCGAGCGAGCGTGACAGTTTGCCGGTAATAGCTGATGATAACGGTGTTGTTTGGGTCTGCAAAATAGGAGTGGCCCAGCGATGCGCCGTTACGGCGGCTTCGAAGCGGATAACGGAAATAAAAATCAAAGAGGAATTTTAAAGAGGAGAACAAAGGATTTATGAAAAACGATCTTGCGGGAATTTTAGTAACAGAAGAGGAACTAAAGGAAATATGCGGCCGTTTGGGTAAGCAGATTTCCGATGATTATAAGGGTAAAAGATTGCTGGTTGTAAGCGTGCTTAAAGGGGCAGTTGTTTTTTTGAGCGACCTTTTGCGCAATATAACCTGCGAGTGTGAGATTGATTTTTTGGCGGTCTCTTCATACAGCGGTGCTAAAACGACCGGTGTTGTTAAATTTAAAAAGGATATGGACATAAATCCTGACGGTTGCGATATACTGCTTGTAGAGGATATTCTCGATTCGGGAATAACCTTATCCTACCTTAAAGATGTGCTTTTGCAACGCAATGCCGCAAGCATCAAGATATGCACCTTGCTTGATAAGCCCGCCAATCGCCGCGCTGATATACATGCTGATTATGTGGGCAGGGTGATTCCTGATGAGTTTGTAGTGGGCTATGGGCTTGACTATAACGAGAAATACAGAAATTTGCCTTTTGTCGGTATTCTGTCACCCAAAATTTACGCCGACAAATAGGAAAGGAGACAACCTCTTGAAAAAGAATATTAAAAATCTATTGCTTTACATCGGAATTCCGATAGTGTTTATAATAGCTATAATGTCGGTTTCATATGCTACACAACGCACCGCCGAAATGAAATACTCTGAAATTGTTTCCATGGTTAAAAAGAACGAGATTTCGGAATTTACACTTAATCTTTACAGCGGTGAGCTCACCTACACTAAGCGCGATGACGGCAAGAAATACCGCTACAGCGTGGCCGACGCTTCGATATTTTATAACGATGTGAACGATTCTGTTATGAAAATAAACGAAGAAAATGCCGGCACCGAAAAGGCAATAAAGTATGATTACGATAAGGGCGGTCAAGGTGCTTGGCTGATGAACCTTTTGCCGTCAATTCTAATGATAGGCATATTGGTCGTTTTCTGGATCTTCTTTATGAGGAAGATGAATACCTCAATGGGCGCTGATAAGACAATGGGCTTTGGCAAGTCCAAAGCTAAAAAGTCGGATCAGAGAAAGAAGACAACCTTTGCCGATGTTGCAGGTGCGGATGAGGAAAAGGAGGAAATGTCCGAGATTGTGGATTTCCTCAAGGATCCTAAAAAGTTCAATGATATGGGCGCGAGGATCCCTAAGGGAGTTCTCCTTGTAGGCCCTCCCGGAACGGGTAAAACCCTGCTTGCGCGTGCAGTTGCAGGTGAGGCAAATGTGCCGTTTTTCTCAATATCGGGCTCGGATTTTGTTGAAATGTTTGTAGGTGTGGGCGCTTCGAGAGTGCGTGACCTCTTCGGCGAAGCTAAAAAGGAAGCCCCTGCGATTATATTTATAGACGAGATCGATGCTGTCGGCCGTCAGAGAGGCGCAGGCCTTGGCGGCGGTCACGATGAGCGCGAGCAGACACTTAATCAGTTGCTTGTCGAGATGGATGGCTTCGGTACTAACGAGGGCGTTATCGTTATTGCGGCCACAAACCGCCCCGATATTCTCGATAAGGCGCTTTTGCGCCCCGGCAGATTTGACCGTCAGATTACGGTCAACTACCCCGATGTTAAGGGTAGAGAAGAGATTTTAAAGGTTCACTCCCGCGGCAAGCCATTAGGGCCGGATGTAAGCCTTAAAACTATTGCAAAGTCAACCTCAGGTTTCACAGGAGCTGACCTTGAAAACCTTTTGAATGAATCGGCCTTGCTGGCGGTTCGCCACGGTAAAAAGGCGATAACTCAGGAGGAAATCGAGGAGGCGACCATCAAGGTTGTTATGGGTGCTGAAAAGAAATCCCACATTGTAAGCGATAAAGACAAGATGGTCACAGCCTATCATGAGGCCGGCCATGCGGTGGTTTCGTATTTCCTGCCAACTCAAGATCCGGTCCATCAAATTTCAATTATCCGCCGCGGAATGGCGGCCGGATATACAATGTATCTGCCCGCTGTTGAAAAGGGTCACACCACTAAAAATCAGATGCTTGAGCAGATATGTTCGCTGTTGGGCGGCCGCGCCGCTGAGCAACTTACACAGGACGATGTCTGCACAGGCGCTTCTAACGATATCGACCGTGCAACCGACCTCGCAAGAAAAATGGTCACCAAATTTGGTATGAGCGACCGTTTAGGTCTTGTGTCGTACGGCAATGACAACAGCGAAGTTTTCTTAGGACGCGATTTTTCCTCCACACCAAACTATTCGGAGAAAACTGCCGCTGTTATTGACGAGGAAATTGAAAATGTTGTAATGGCGCAGTATTCTAAGGCTTTAGAGCTGCTTAAAAATGCTATGCCCAAGCTTCATGAGGTTGCCAAAATCCTCTTTGAGCGTGAGAAAATATCAGGCGAGGAATTCAGGAGCCTGATGGAAGCAGAATAACAGATTTTTGCAAAACGGCACATTTTTTAATAAAATGTGCCGTTTTTGATATTTAATGAAAATTTTCGGGCAGAATATAAACGGTGATGAATTTGAAGAAGAAAACGGCTCTTTTTTTAAAAACTGTAGGTGTCTGTGTATTTTGTCTTTCACTTTTCGTGGGTGTGGGGTATTTCTATCTTGACAGTAAAACCCAAACTGTTCAAAATGAGGCGCCGTCCGTTCCGTATTATTCATCAGTGCCTGAAAATGCAGGGGTGTTGCTTGATATTGCAGGAAGCAAAACCCTATATTATCTTGATTTTGAAAATATGACAATGGCGGTTATTTTTGCGGATAATGAGGCGATAGATAATAATGAGATATACGGATATCAGGTGGATTATACCGTCATGGCAGATTACCCGCTGCTGGCATCAATAGTTGATATGGCGGGCGGTATTAACCTTGAAGCAGAGGGTGAGATGCTTTCCTTTACAGGGGTCCAAGTGGCGGATATGCTGTCGGTTTCTACCGATTTTGACACGCTTAGGCGTGAGGTTACCAAAAAAACACTTGATGGCATCCGGCAAAACGGGATGGAAAAAGAAGATCTGCTTTATATAATTGAGAATAGCGAAACCGATTTGACAGTGCCTGATTGTTACTTCTGGGCCGATTATATAAAAGATATCTGCAAAACTGTGAGAATTGTTAATTGAATAGGCCGTTTTTCTGCTTATCTTTGATTGACAAAATTGATTTATAATTGTATACTAACTATATATTAAACTCGGAGGGTAATGACTTGGATAAGGTAAGTGAACTTTTCGGCACAAATGTATTTAATGACTCGGTTATGAAGGAACGCCTTCCCGAGGATACATACGAAACACTTAAAAATGCAATAAAAGAGGGCTCTACTATCGACAGCAGCATTGCTGATACTGTTGCTGCCGCTATGAAGGATTGGGCCATTGAAAAGGGTGCAACCCACTTTACCCATTGGTTTCAGCCTCTTACCGGCATAACCGCTGAAAAGCATGACAGCTTCATAAGTCCCACGGATGACGGCCATGTGATTATGGAGTTTTCGGGCAAGGAGCTTATAAAAGGCGAGCCGGACGCTTCGTCTTTCCCTTCAGGTGGGCTTAGAGCTACATTCGAGGCCAGAGGCTACACCGCCTGGGACCCAAGCTCTTATGCATTTGTTAAGGATGAGACCCTCTGCATCCCGACAGCTTTTTGCTCATATTCGGGCGATGCGCTTGATCAGAAGACACCGCTTTTGCGCAGTATGGAGGCCATAAACAAGCAGGCTTTAAGGATAATAAGGCTTTTCGGACATACCGATGTAAAGCGTGTTAATGTGACGGTAGGGCCGGAGCAGGAGTATTTCCTTGTTGATAAAAATATGTATGAAAAACGCCCTGACCTTATCTTCTGCGGGAGAACTGTTATAGGCGCAATGCCTCCTAAAGGTCAAGAGATGGATGACCATTATTTCGGTGTTTTAAAGCCGCGTGTGGCGGCATTTATGCGTGAGCTTGATAAGGAGCTTTGGAAGCTCGGAGTGCTTGCTAAGACTGAGCACAACGAGGCAGCACCCGCGCAGCACGAGCTTGCTCCGATATTTACTACAATTAACATTGCGGCCGACCACAACCAGCTGACAATGGAAATGATGAAAAAAATCGCACTCAGGCACTCGCTCGTCTGCCTTTTGCATGAAAAACCCTTTGACGGTGTTAACGGAAGCGGCAAGCATAATAACTGGTCACTTTCAACCGATACCGGTATAAACTTTTTAAACCCCGGCAAAAATCCTGATGAGAATCCACTGTTTTTGCTAACGCTTGCTGCGGTTATTAAAGCTGTGGATGAGCATCAGGAGCTGCTTAGGATATCTGTTGCAACAGCGGGCAATGACCACCGCCTCGGCGCTAATGAGGCGCCTCCCGCAATAGTGTCGATATTCCTTGGAGATGAGCTAACAGGGCTTTTAGAGGCTGTTGAGAACGGCGTTCATCATGATAATGCCAAGCGCATAAAAATGAATATAGGCGCTGATTTTATTCCGTCTATCCGCAAGGATAATACCGACCGCAACCGCACTTCGCCTTTTGCATTCACCGGTAATAAGTTTGAGTTTAGAATGTTGGGTTCGGCGTCCTCTATTTCTGACACAAATGTGATGCTTAATACTATGGTCGCAGATGTTTTCTCAGAATTTGCCGACAGGCTCGAGAAAGCTGATGATTTTAAATCCGAAATTAACCTTATTGTTAAAGAAGTTGTTCACGAGCATAAGCGTATTATCTTTAACGGCGACGGTTATTCTGATGAATGGAAAGCGGAGGCCGAAAAGAGGGGATTGCTTAATCTCTGCAGCACGGTTGACGCTTTGCCCCTTCTTAAAACCGAGAAGAACATTGAGTTGTTTGAGAGCCACCGCGTTTTCAACCGCAATGAGATTAATTCGAGGGTTGATATAATACTTGAAAATTATTCAAAAACAGTTCATATCGAAGCGCTCACCCTCATTGATATGATGAACAGAGAGGTTATCCCTGCTATCACTGCATATACCGACCTGCTCTGCACGGCAGTGCTTAATAAAAACAGTATCGGCGGCATCAATTCTACGGTTGAAAAGGAGCTTATAGCCCGCCTTTCGGCCGCCAATAAGGAAATTTTCACCTTAACGGGCGAGCTTAAAATGGCGGTTGCATCTGCCGAGAAAACTCCTGATATGCTCGAAAGAGCTACCCAATATCACGATGTGATACTCAAGATTATGGCAGATATCAGGAAATATGCAGACAGCGCCGAAAGCGTTGTGCCTTCGGATTACTGGCCATATCCCAGCTATGGTGATCTGCTCTTCAATATCTAAAATAAAAAACGGACACCGATAAGGTGTCCGTTTTTTTCTGCTATGGATTAGCAGCAGCCGCAGTTGTTGTCGCAGCCGCAACCGCAGTTGTTAGCGGTCATAGTGCCGTTGCAGCCATTACCGCAGCAGCAGAAGATGAGGATGAGGATTATGATCCAAGAACAATTGTTACCACCAAAGTTACACATTTAAGAAAACCTCCTTTTTTGTTTTCATCACATACTATGCCTATAACGGGGGATATGTTACATAGGATGGCGAAAAAAAATTCATAAAAAGTATTTGACTTTTCCTGACTTTCATGTATAATAAAAGTCAGGAAAGGTCAAAAAGAGGTGCAAAGATATGAGAATGAGTGATTTAATTACCAGAGAAATAATAAGGATGTTAAATGAATCGGCCGAAAATACGGCTGAGATTCAGCGCAATGAATTTGCAGGAATTATTGGATGCGCTCCGAGTCAGATAAACTATGTTCTTTCTTCCAGATTCACACCTGAGCACGGTTATATCATAGAAAGCCGCCGTGGTGGGGGAGGATATATCAAGATAAAGCGAGTTATGCTTAACTCCTCATCGGCGCTTATGCATATTATTAATTCTATTGGTGATTCCATTGATTCGATGAGCACGAGAATAGTTATTGAAAATTGCCTTGAGGCAGGGCTTATCTCGAAAGAAACAGCCCGTCTTATGGCGGCGGCGGTGTCTGGTAGTGTTATGCAGATGGTGCCGTCACACATTAAAGAAAATTTTCGCGCAGTTATTTTAAAACAAATGCTGCTCACACAAATATAAGTTAAAGGTGATTTTTATGTTATGCGAAAAATGCGGGAAAAATACCGCCACCACACATATACGCTCGGTAGTTAACGGAGTGGTCAGAGAAATAAATCTTTGCCCTCATTGCGCTGCAGAGGATGGATACACTAATATTTCTCACAATAGCCTTGCAGGGATGCTGGCTTCAATGCTCGGCGAGGTCACCAATTCCAAATTGCCTCAATCCGAAGCAAAGTGCCCTGTGTGTGGCGTGACATTTTCTTTAATAGCAAAAAGTGGGCGGGTAGGCTGCGCTGATTGCTACAAAACCTTTAAAGACCGTCTACTGCCATATCTTAAAAGGGTGCACGGCAGCACGGAGCATGTTGGAAAAATACCAAACAGCGCGCCGCTTATAGTGATGCCCAAGGCCGAGACTCTTGAAAATCTTCGTCATCAGCTTAATCTGCTTGTAAGAGAGGAAAAATACGAGGAAGCGGCAGTCGTTAGGGATAAAATCAAAGAATTGGAGGGGAAAGAGGATGAGTAGCTGGTATGCATCGTCGGCTTGTGACAATGACATTGTTATAAGCACAAGAATAAGGCTTGCGCGCAATCTCACAGGTATTCCGTTCCCGTCCAGAATGACCGCTGAGCAGGCCGATGGGCTTAAATTAAAGGTAAAATCGGCTATTGAGAACAGCAACACGCCGTTTGCTAAAAGCTTGAAATATATTGATATGTCGGCGGTGCCTCAAACAGAAGTAGGCGCTATGGTAGAGCGCCATGTTATAAGCCCTGAATTTTCAGAGGCTACCGATAGGCGCGCTATCATACTTTCCGAAGATGAAAGCATAAGTATAATGATAGGCGAAGAGGATCACATAAGAATTCAGGTGATACTTCCTGGTTTGCAGCTTGAAAAGGCCTACGATACAGCCGAAATGATAGACGCTCTGCTTTTTGAAAGCCTTGACATCGCTTTTGACAAGGAATTAGGATATCTTACAGAATGCCCCACAAATTTAGGAACAGGGCTTAGAGCATCGGTTATGCTGCATCTGCCGGTTTGTGAGCATAACGGCATTATATCCGAGCTTAGCAGCACTGTGGGAAAGATAGGGTTTACCGTCAGAGGTATGTATGGTGAGGGCTCGAAATCATCAGCCTCACTTTATCAGGTTTCAAACCAGATAACCCTTGGAATCAGTGAGAAGAATGCTCTCGACAATCTTAAAATAATAGCCGGTCAATTGATTGCAAAGGAGCGCAATGCCCAAAAATCACTGGATACAATACGGGTGGAGGATATAGTTTACAGAGCTATGGGCACGCTCCAAAATTGCCGAATACTTACAAGCGGCGAAATGATGAATTTGCTCTCGCAGATTAAACTCGGCATCACTTTGGGCATACTTAAAGAGGATATAAAACCGATTAAGCTTTTGATAGAAGGTCAGCCCTTTATGCTTATGAGAAAATACGGCGAAATGCAACCCGAGGAAAGGGATATCTGCAGAGCCGCGGCGATAAGGGAAAGCTTAACTTAAACTTAAGGAGAAAAGGCTATGAGATATAATTTTAACGGATTTACTTCTAAAGCCAATGATGCGCTGAATCAGGCAATACATTCTGCCGAACGATTGGGACACACCTATGTGGGCAGTGAGCATCTGCTTTTAGGACTCTTGCAGATAGGCAGCGGTGTTGCGGCTGCGGTGCTAAATAAAAATGATATTACCGCCGAAAAAATCGAAGAGGTTATCCGCCGTGATATTGGTTGCGGAACTCCGACAAGGCTTTCGCCCGATTTCTTTACACCCAGAGCCAAAAAGGTTATAGAAACCGCAATGAGCGGCTGTAATAATATGGGTAAAAAATATGTCGGCACAGAGCATTTGCTTATGGGAATACTCAGCGACGGCGACAACTGCGCTATAAGGATACTAGCAGCTTTGGGTATTGATGTGGGATTACTCACGGGCGAGGCCTTAAAGGCTACCGGTATTGCCCCTGAGCAGATGGGTTCTAACAACAATAATTCTAAGTCACATTCAGGTAAGACCGAGACATTGTCAAAGTACGGAATCGATCTCACCGAGGAGGCGAAAAAGGGAAAGCTTGATCCAGTTATCGGCAGGCAGGCCGAGGTGGAGAGAGTCATTCAGATTCTTTGCCGCCGCACTAAGAACAACCCTTGCCTTATAGGCGAGCCGGGTGTAGGTAAAACAGCCGTTATCGAAGGCTTAGCGCAAAAGATTGCTGAGGGAAATGTGCCAGATATTTTGCAGAACAAAAAGCTATTCACCCTGAATCTCACGGGAATGGTTGCAGGCACAAAATATCGCGGAGATTTTGAAGAAAGAATAAAGGCTGCTATTGATGAAGCAATAGAGGATGAGGATGTAATACTCTTTATAGATGAGCTTCATACAATTATGGGAGCAGGCTCTGCCGAAGGCTCAACCGATGCAGCAAATATCTTAAAGCCAAGCCTTGCAAGAGGAGAACTTCGCGTTATTGGCGCCACAACC
>JAZORP010000013.1:0-6089 GCA_045656665.1 Acutalibacteraceae bacterium
AGATAGGATTTCACTGCGTTCCTGATCAGTCAAATTGATATAATACTTTTGCTTTTTCAAACTGAACACCTCACTTTCATTCTTATTATATAATAGGTATGAAAAAGGGACAAAGGTGCAAAATGGGCATAAAAAAAGCAGGCATACTACTTTTTACAGTAATATGCCTGCTAATTGTTTTAGATAAAGACTTCAACAGTTAAATCTTCCCACTGTTTTGCACGAAGATATTGGTCTGTTGATTTTCTGTACGCTTCTGCTTGGTCGAAATTAACCTTAAAACTGAAGTACAGATTAGTCCTCCCCATATTTGATAGCAGCCTGTGCAGCAGCGAGGCGGGCAATCGGAACGCGGAAGGGTGAGCAGGATACATAATCAAGGCCGATCTTGTGGCAGAACTCAACCGATACAGGGTCGCCGCCGTGCTCGCCGCAGATACCGCAGTGCATGGTGGGACGAACCTTTTTACCGAGAGTAACAGCCATATCCATCAACTTGCCTACGCCGTTCTGGTCGAGCTTAGCAAAGGGATCGTTTTCATAGATCTTGCTGTCATAATAAGCTGTGAGGAACTTGCCTGCATCATCACGGCTGAAGCCGAAGGTCATCTGGGTAAGGTCGTTAGTACCGAAGCAGAAGAACTCAGCTTCCTTAGCAATCTCATCAGCGGTAAGGCAAGCTCTCGGAATCTCCATCATAGTACCAACTTCATACTTGAGGTCAGCGCCTGCGGCAGCAATCTCAGCGTCAGCGGTAGCAACTACGATGTCCTTAACAAACTTCATTTCCTTAACCTCGCCGGTGAGGGGGATCATGATCTCAGGAACAATGTTCCAGTCGGGATGAGCCGACTTCACATTGATAGCTGCGCGGATAACAGCAGCAGTCTGCATCTTGGCAATTTCCGGATAGGTAACTGCAAGACGGCAGCCACGGTGACCCATCATGGGGTTGAACTCGTGCAGACTGGTGATGATATTCTTAATATCTTCAACAGTTTTGCCTTGAGCGTCTGCGAGAGCCTTAATGTCAGCTTCCTCTGTGGGAACGAACTCGTGGAGCGGAGGATCCAAGAAACGGATGGTTACGGGGTTGCCCTCGAGAGCCTCATAAAGCTTCTCGAAATCGCCCTGCTGATAGGGGAGGATCTTTGCGAGAGCAACTTCGCGCTCTTCAACGGTGTCAGCACAGATCATCTCGCGGAAAGCGGCGATTCTGTCAGCCTCGAAGAACATATGCTCGGTACGGCAAAGGCCGATACCCTCAGCACCTAGCTCGCGAGCCTTTTTAGCGTCAGCCGGAGTGTCAGCATTGGTACGAACTTTAAGGGTTCTGTACTTATCAGCCCATTCCATAATGCGGCCGAACTCGCCTGCGATCTCAGCGTCAACAGTCGGGATGATGCCGTCATAAATGTTACCGGTTGAGCCATCGATCGAAATATAGTCGCCCTCGTTGTAGGTCTTACCTGCGAGAGTGAACTTCTTATTTTCTTCATCCATAATGATGTCGCCGCAGCCTGATACGCAGCAGGTACCCATACCGCGAGCAACAACGGCAGCGTGAGAGGTCATACCTCCGCGAACGGTGAGTATACCCTGAGAAGCCTTCATACCGGTGATATCTTCGGGTGAAGTCTCAAGACGAACAAGAACAACCTTTTCGCCGCGAGCATTCCAAGCCTCAGCATCTTCAGCGGTGAATACAACCTTACCGCAAGCAGCACCAGGAGATGCGCCCAAGCCCTTGCCTGCAGGAACAGCAGCCTTAAGAGCCTTAGCATCAAACTGGGGATGGAGGAGAGTATCAAGGTTACGCGGATCGATCATAGCAACAGCCTGCTTCTCGTCGATCATGCCCTCGTCAACAAGGTCACAAGCGATCTTAAGAGCAGCCTTAGCTGTACGCTTACCGTTACGGGTCTGGAGCATGAAGAGCTTACCGTGCTCAACGGTGAACTCCATATCCTGCATATCGCGGTAGTGATCTTCAAGGATGGCGCAAACCTTATTGAACTCATCAAAAGCCTCGGGGAATTTGTTAGCCATCTCAGCGATAGGCATAGGTGTGCGAACACCTGCAACAACGTCCTCACCCTGAGCGTTGGTAAGGAACTCGCCCATAAGGCCCTTGTCGCCGGTAGCGGGGTCACGGGTAAAGGCAACACCTGTACCGCAATCATCACCCATATTACCGAATGCCATCATCTGAACATTAACGGCGGTACCCCAAGAGTAGGGGATATCATTGTCACGACGGTAAACATTTGCGCGGGGGTTGTCCCATGAACGGAAAACAGCTTCAACAGCACCCATCAACTGCTCCTTAGGATCAGAGGGGAAATCTTTACCGATCTTGTTTTTATATTCAGCCTTAAACTGTTCTGCCAGGTTCTTAAGATCGTCAGCGGTGAGCTCAACGTCCTGAGTAACGCCCTTTTCTTCCTTCATCTTGTCGATAAGTTCTTCAAAATACTTCTTACCGACTTCCATAACTACATCAGAATACATCTGAATGAATCTTCTGTAGCAGTCATAAGCCCAACGGGCATTGCCGGACTGAGCAGCCATAGTTTCAACAACCTCTTCATTAAGACCGAGGTTAAGAATTGTATCCATCATGCCGGGCATAGATGCGCGGGCGCCGGAACGAACTGAAACGAGAAGGGGGTTTTCCTTATCACCAAACTTTTTGCCGGTGATGCCTTCCATTTTGTCGATGTATTCCATGATCTGCGCCTGAATATCATCGTTGATTTTTCTGCCGTCTTCATAATACTGTGTGCAAGCCTCAGTCGATACGGTGAAGCCCTGCGGAACGGGAAGACCGATTTTGGTCATCTCTGCAAGGTTAGCGCCCTTACCGCCGAGAAGCTCACGCATAGAAGCGTCGCCTTCGCTGAAAAGGTAAACATACTTATGACTCATCAAGAATCAACCTCCTAATTTTTTATGGATATTATCCATTTTTAACATTTTTTACCCAAACATATCATTTAGGTATCCAACCTATTATACCAATTTATTACCAAAAAATAAAGGATTTTTTTCACTTTCCGCGTAAATTTTCGAAAAAAAGTTAAAATTAATAGCCTAAAGGTGGAAAAATGGGATTTATTTATGCAAAATCGCCTGAAAATAGGACCGTTCTTAAACAAAAAGCCTTGATAACACTAAAGCATTATCAAGGCCTTTATATTAAATGTGTTGTTTTAAGAGCAGAGCAACTGTTTCTATATGAGCGGTTCTCGGAAACAGGTCGGCAGGTGTGTATTGCTTTAATTCGTAGCCCTGATCGGAAAACAATTTGATATCTCGTGCTAAGGTTGCGGGGTCGCAGGAGACGTATACGACCCGTTCGGGACAAAACTTTTGTGTTATGACCTCTATAAGCTTAGGTGAGCAGCCCTTTCTCGGAGGGTCCACTATCACAACATCGGTCTTTACTCCCTCTGAGGCTAGCTGAGCTGCGGCTGCTGCTGCATCTGCGCAAATGAATCTGGCATTCTTTATACCGTTTTGGGCGGCGTTAAATTCTGCATCCTCCACAGCTTCGGGTATTATCTCAACCCCGATAACGCTTTTTGCCTCTTTTGCCATAGAAAGCCCTATTGTGCCGGCGCCGCAGTATAGGTCTAAAACATTTTTACCGCGAGGCTTTGCATATTCGGCCGCCTTTTCATAAAGCTTTTCGGCCATAGAGCGGTTGACCTGATAAAATGAAAGGGGAGAAAGCCTGACTTTGACTCCGCAAAGGATATCGGTTATATAGCTTTGCCCGAAAATGACCTCGCATTTGTCCCCTAATATAACATTTGTATCTTTGCGGTTTATGTTTATCTGCGCGCTTTTCAATGAATCTCCGCAGACCTCTTTAAGGTCGGAAATGAGCTTGTCTTTATGGGGCAGTGAGTCTCCATTGATAACGGCGGTGAACATTGTCTCTCCTGTTTTTTCAGCGCGGCGGATATAAATATGCCTGAGCAGGCCTTGATGAAGCGATTCATCATATATTGTTATATTGTTTTGACTTATCCAATTTTGGCAAGCCTCAATAATATTGGCAAAAATTTGCGGTTGCAGACGACAGTCACTACAGGGGACTATCCTGTGAGAATGAAAAGCGTAGAATCCGACCTTTCCATCAGGGCTCACAGGGTATTGCGCCTTGTTGCGGTAGCGGTCGCAATTTTCACACAAAAGAGCGGGGGAGGGTAGAATATCAACACCGCCGATGCGTTTTATAGCTTCATAGACCTTGCGGGTTTTAAGGCGCGTTTCAGCCTCATAGCTTATTTGCCTGAATGTACACCCGCCGCAATGGTTAAAAGCAGGGCAATCGGGGGCGATGCGGTCGTCAGAGGGGGAGACGATTTCGCAAAGCTTTGCAAAAGCATAGGTTTTTTTGACCTTTAGTATTTTTGCTTTAATTGTGTCACCCACTGCTGTGAGCGGCACAAAAACAGCCATACCTTCATACCTGCCGATACCGCTGCCTTCGTTGGTTATATCAGTGATTTTTAAAATGATCTCATCGTTTTTTCGCATCAGATTACCGAAACCTTACTTATTTTTATTATTATTTTATCATATATAGCCTTTTCGGTCAAATTTCTTTTTTGAAAAGAGCTTAAAATAAAATTCGCAAGTGAGGAAACTGGAGAAAAAACGAGCAAATCGAAGAAAATAAGAGTTTTGCAACTTTAAATTAAAATTTGTGAAAAATTGTGTTGACAAGGGGTTTTGTATGTGGTATTATATTCAGGCTGGTTGCGAGGGAGGTTAATTCCCTTAGCACAAAATTTATTACGGAGGTTTTGAATCATGTCAACATTTATGGCAAAACCTGCTGAGATTCAGCGTAAATGGTATATAATCGACGCGGCTGACAGACCGTTGGGACGCACTGCTACAAAGGTTGCAGACATCCTCAGAGGTAAGTTAAAGCCCGAATTTACACCCCATGTTGATTGCGGCGACCATGTCGTTGTTATCAATGCTGATAAGGCAGTTTTAACAGGTAAGAAGCTTGAGAATAAGTATTATCGCCGCCATACCGGTTATATCGGCGGTCTTAAAGAGGTTAAGTATGCAACCCTTATGAAGACCCGCCCCGAGCTTGCTATGGAGCTCGCAGTTAAGGGAATGGTTCCGGATACTACTATCGGCCGCAAGGCTCTCACAAGGCTTCATGTTTACAGCGGAACTGAGTATGCTCAGGTTGCTCAGAAACCCGAGAAGCTTGAATTTTAAGAAGGGAGACAGATACTATGTTTGAAGCAAAGCCTTATTTCTACGGCACCGGCAGAAGAAAGAGTTCTGTTGCCCGTGTTCGCGTATATAACGGTACAGGAAAGATCACCATCAATGACAGAGATATTGACGATTATTTCGGCCTTGAAACCTTAAAGCTGATTGTTCGTCAGCCGCTTAACCTCACCGGAACTTTGGATAAGTTCGATATCGTTTGCCGAGTAGCAGGCGGCGGTGTTACAGGTCAGGCAGGTGCTATCCGTCACGGTATTTCCCGTGCTCTTCTTCAGTACGATGCAGAGTTGAGAGCTGCTCTTAAAAAAGCAGGTCTTCTCACTCGTGATCCTCGTATGAAGGAAAGAAAGAAGTACGGTCTCAAAGGCGCTCGCCGTGCACCGCAGTTCTCAAAGAGATAATTTCTTATTTCAAAGAGTATTCAAAAACCCCGAAACCATCACGGTTTTCGGGGTTTTACTTTTGCTCTCATTTTTGATTTGGTGCAAACTTGGTGCAAGTTTTTTAACACCCTATGACCGTAAAAAGTCATAGGGTGTTTTAGCATTATTTTCTTTGTTCAAGTCCGAAAATACAAATAGAAACAATTTCTGATAACTCGTCAATTGGTTTGTCGCAGTTGTTTTTTAACCACTCACTGACGATTGCATTAATACCATTAAGATAGTACATCATCACATATGGCCTATCGCTCTGTGAATAATGAAACCTATCTAATATGGGATTGAATATGTTGCCAAACATTCGCTTATAGACATCCTCAAACCCCAAGGTCTTATTATTTGCAAGTGCCGTACCAAAAACCTCTTTATTGTCTTTGA
>JAZORP010000014.1:0-15762 GCA_045656665.1 Acutalibacteraceae bacterium
CCAAATCAAAGGATGTCATTCTGTTTATTGACGAGGTACACACTATTATCGGAGCCGGCTCTGCAGAGGGCTCCACCGATGCGGCCAATATACTCAAGCCCGCTTTGGCAAGGGGAGAATTTCAGCTTATAGGCGCCACTACCATTGCTGAATACCGCAAGAATATTGAAAAGGATTCGGCTTTAGAAAGGCGTTTTCAACCGGTCAATGTTGCAGAACCGTCTGAAAGCGATGCCGTGCTGATACTTAAAGGACTTAAGGATAAGTATGAAGCGCATCATAAGGTGGTTATAACCGATAAGGCTATAGAGGCTGCTGTCAAGCTTTCTTCGAGATACATCAGCGACAGATTTTTGCCCGACAAGGCGATAGATTTGTTGGATGAGGCGTCTTCAAAGGTGCGGCTTGCTTCCAGCGCCCTTCCCTCCGAGCTTAAAGAGCTTGAAGAGAAAATTTCGGCCACAGAATCCGAAAAGGATGAGGCTATAAATTCTCAGGAATTCGAGCGCGCCGCCTCTTTAAGAGATTCTGAAAATGAGCTTAAAGCTCGTTACAAAGCCGAAAAGGAAAAGTGGCAGTCAAAGAATTTTCACACTAACGGCGAGGTTAGCGAAGAAAGCATAGCTGAAATTGTTTCCTCTTGGACGGGGGTTCCCGTAGCTCAGCTGACCGAGGAGGAAAGCAGCCGTCTTTTAAGGCTTGAAGCAGAGCTTCACGATAGAATTATTGGTCAGGATGAGGCTGTGACTGCGATAGCCAAGGCCATCCGCAGAGGCAGAGTAGGCCTTAAGGACTCAAAAAGACCTATTGGTTCTTTTATCTTTTCAGGTCCCACAGGTGTGGGAAAAACCGAGCTTTGCAAAGCACTGGCCGAGACAATGTTCGGCAGCGAGAATATGATGATAAGGCTTGATATGTCGGAGTATATGGAAAGGCACACCGTCTCACGCCTTGTTGGCTCACCTCCCGGATATGTAGGATTTGAAGAGGGCGGCCAATTAACCGAAAAGGTTCGCAGAAATCCTTATTCGGTGGTTTTGTTTGATGAGATTGAAAAGGCCCACCCCGATGTTTTTAATATGCTGCTGCAAATTTTGGAGGACGGTGTTTTAACAGATTCGCAAGGCCGCAAGGTAGATTTTAAAAACACGGTTATCATTATGACCTCGAATGTCGGTGCCAGACAGATAACCGACAAAAAGATAAGCTTTGGATTCGGTGATGCGAGCGACACAGGTTCAGATGTGAAAAATCTTGTGCTCTCTGAACTTAAAAACACATTTAGACCCGAGTTTTTAAACCGCGTGGATGATATTATTGTTTTCACAAAGCTTAATAGCTTGGAAATTGAGCAGATAGCAGAAAAAATGCTTTTAAATTTAAGCGAAAGGCTTGAAAATCTGAATATCACCTGCAATTTTGATGAGAGCGTAAAGCGAGAACTTGCAAAGAGCGGTTTTGATGAGATTTACGGTGCAAGACCGCTTAGGCGTGAAATACAAAATAAAATAGAGGATGCTCTCAGCGAAAGGATTTTGGATGGCAGCATCAAAAATGGTGATACCGTCACCTGCAGATTTAAAGACGGAGTGTATGAATTCACAAAATAAGAACCCGACCCGCCATACGCAATTAAAATTGCGGGCGGGTGCCCCGGAACTTTGGTGTGTTCACAATAAATTAAAGGTGCGGTTTAAAACCGCACCTTTAATTTTTAAACCGGAGGGGTAAATAATCCAAGTGAGGGTGGATTATAGCTGAAAACTGCAAAAAGAACGGCAGTTAAAAAAGCTATCCCTAAAAAAATACATCTTGAAGTTTTTGAGGCGAATTTTCCGTTTTGGATAAGCCTTCGCTTTTTGCAGAGAGTCACTATGACAGAAATAAAATATATTAAAATGTTGATAAAATCCACATTGAAGCCTAAAATGCCGTTTATGGTATAAAACAAGGCTACGATAGTTAACATACCGTAAAAGACCGATATCACGATCGCCGGTATATAATTTCGGGGCTTTTCTTCACAAAAGATGTATTCGCCTACGGAATATATAAGGGTAGGAAAGAAAAGGAGCTTTAGGTGTTCCCATGTGCTTTCATTCACAGGAAAAAAAAGCCCGACAGCAGTATTTTCCCCAGACCATTTGTAAAAGAAATGGCCGAGTACGCCTAACAGACCTATAAATATAAATGCAATTATATTCTTTTTTAAACTCAAAACGTTTCCTCCCGAATAATTAATCCTAAAATTATATTATGCAGCGGAAGGGTTTTTTATTAGTTATGGATTGCAGCGCTTGCATGGAGTGTAGCCTAAAGATATTAGTTCGTCTCGTTCAGAGAGGTAAAGTCTATTTTCCTGCTTTATATTTGAAACAGAGCCGCAGCTTTTAAGGTGGAACACACGGCTGTTTATATTTGCGCAATATTGAATAGCAGCGCCGTTGTCGGCTGAATTTTCACTTGAAGCTGAGTAGCTTTGAGAAGCAGTGCCCACAGTGACGCATGAAGCATCTATAGTATTATCCGATTCGGAGTTTTGCGGACTTGAAGCTCGATAACCGTTGACCGAATTATCTGAGGCTCTGTTGATTTGAACCGTTTTTTCCTCTGCAGAGGTCACGCTATTAAAGGAACAACCCATTAAAGAAAGGGAGATTATAATAACAAATAAAGTGAGAAACTTCAATCTGCTCAAAACAACACCGCCTTTTAATTGATCTTTTGAGAATTATAGCAAATTTGGCTTTTTAAAGCAAGATTTTTATCAATTATTAACACTTTTGTAATTGAAGAATAGAAATATTTGTGGTATACTAAATAACATTATAGCGGTAGGAGAAAATGCATTGTTTGAACAAACGGTAGATATTGAAAGAATTGAACAGATTATTAATCTGTTCGGCAATTTTGATAATAATATCAAGCGAATTGAAAAGAGATATAATGTTACTGTCACATCTCACGGCAGCCGTATCAAAATCAAGGGTGCGCCGGTGAATGTTGACCTTGCCTGCCGAACTGTAGAAGGGTTGATTTCTATGATAAACAAGGGCGAGCAGATAACCGATCAGAATATTGATTATGTGGCCTCCCTCGTTGAGGACGGGGAGGACGGGCAGATTTCCGATATAACCGATTCGGGCTGTGTTTGTATCACTTCAAAGGGCAAGCCTGTCAAGCCTAAAACACTCGGGCAGAAGAAGTATGTTGAAGCTATAAAGGAAAATACGATAACTATCGGTGTGGGTCCTGCGGGAACTGGTAAAACATATCTTGCCGTCGCGCAGGCTGTCAACGCTTTCAGAGCAAAGCAGGTCAACCGCATAATCCTCACTCGCCCTGCTGTTGAAGCGGGAGAAAGGCTTGGTTTTTTGCCGGGCGACCTTCAACAGAAGATAGACCCGTATCTGCGCCCGCTTTATGATGCGCTTTTTGATATGCTGGGCGCTGAGAATTTCCAAAAGTGTCAGGAAAGAGGGGATATTGAGGTTGCTCCATTGGCATATATGAGAGGCCGCACTCTTGATGACAGCTTCATAATTTTGGATGAAGCTCAGAACACTACAAGCGAACAGATGAAGATGTTCCTGACCCGCTTAGGCTTTAATTCAAAAGCAGTGGTCACAGGAGATATAACCCAAATCGATTTGCCCGACGGTAAAAGGTCGGGGCTTAAAGATGCAGTAAGGATCCTTAAAAATATCGACTATATCGCAATAGTAAGGCTTACCGGCAAGGATGTTGTAAGGCACAGATTAGTGCAGGAAATAATAAAAGCTTATGAAAGAAGTGCAGAAAAGAAATGAGTGCAAAGGTCAATATATCCCTCAAGCAAAAGCAGATAAAACTTCCGACGGGAACCCGTCTTCTTATAAGAAAAGCATGCAATGCTACTTTAAAGTTTGAAGGCTTTGAAGAGCCCGCAGAGGTGGATGTCTTGCTCGTGAATGACAGTATTATTAAAGAAATGAACTCGCAGTTTAGAAACATAGATTCTTCTACTGATGTTTTGTCATTCCCGTTAGGAGCAGACGGCGAGTTTGACACTAACCCTGCCACGGGGGCTAAAATGCTCGGTGATATTGTTATCTCTGTGGAACACGCTTTGCTTCAGGCCGAGCTTTACGGTCACGGTATTGAGCGTGAGATGGCTTACCTGACGGTTCATTCAATGCTGCATTTGTTGGGATATGACCATGTTAACGGCGGTCTTGAGCAGACCATTATGCGCGAAAAGGAAGAAGTTGTTCTTGAGGCGCTCGGTCTTGCAATTAATAAGGTTTGAGGGATGTTATGGAACAAAAATCCGCATTTATAACAATTATAGGCAGGCCGAATGTCGGCAAATCCTCCCTTATGAATCGAATTTTGGGGCAAAAGGTGGCTATTGTTTCTAACAAGCCGCAGACCACCCGCACCAAGATAATGGGAATACACACCAAGGAGGAAACCCAACTTGTGTTTATCGACACGCCGGGTTTTCACAAGCCACGCAACGAGCTTGACCGCAGTATGAACAAGGCTGTGGGGGACGGTATGTCGGATGTTGATGCCGCCGTGCTTGTGGTTGAGGCTGTAACGAGGTTTAAATCTGATGATGAGGCTCTGCCCCCTGCAGAGGCAGAGCTTATAAAAAGTCTTAAAAAAAGAGGGCTTAAGGCAGTTCTTGTTATCAATAAAATCGATATGCTTGATAAAAAGCAGGATTTGTTTGATATAATTATTCGTTACACTAAGCATTTTGAGTTTGATGCAGTGGTGCCGCTTTCTGCAAAAACGGGTGATGGAATAGAAGCTTTGATTTTAGAACTTGACAAGTTTGCGAAACCCTCGCCCCATTATTTTGCAGCTGATGATGTGACCGACCAGCCCGAGCGGGTGATGGTTGCCGAAATGATTCGCGAAAAGCTTTTGCGCACCCTTGATAAAGAGGTGCCGCACGGAATAGCTATTGACCTTGAGCGTTTTGTTGAACGGGACACAAATTCCGGCCAGCCGATAGTTGATGTTGAGGCGGTAATAATTTGCGAAAAGGATTCCCATAAAGGAATTATCATTGGTAAGAACGGCGCCGTGCTCAAGAAAATCGGAATGATGGCCCGCCGCGATATCGAAGAGTTTTTTGGCATCAAGGCGAATTTGAAGCTTTGGGTGAAGGTTAAGGAGGACTGGCGAAACAGGCAGGGTCTTATCCGCAGTTTTGGGCTTGATTAACTTTAATTTCCTTTTATAATTTTAAAGCTCGGTCAAACACTTATATTGTAAAGGAAGTGTTTGATATGGAGCAAAAAACTTGGATAAAATTTCTAAAAAGCGGCAGCGTTGCCGATTATCTCACATATGTAAATTCCTGCAAGGAGAAAGAAATCAGTGACGGAACTACAGACGCGTTTCACCACAGAGGGATTGGTTATAAAGGAAATGAATATAGGGGAGAGTGACCGTTTGGTTACTCTCTTTACTCGTGATTACGGAATAATCAAGGCCTTTGCCTCAGGGGCGAAAAGCATAAAATCAAAAAAAGGCACGGCGACCTCTCTGCTTACATATTCAAGCTTTACCATTCTTCGCAAGAAGGACACCTATCGTATTTACGAGGCTGTGCCTCAGGTTACATTTTTTACATTGGGCAGTGAAGTTGAAACCTTGGCGCTTTCGCAGTATTTTTGCGAATTAGCGTTGGAGTTTGCTCAGAGCGGCATGCCTAACGATGAGCTTTTGAGATTGATACTAAATTCGCTGCATTTTTTAACCAAGGAAAAACGTTACGGCCCGCTGATAAAGGCTATAACTGAGCTTAGAACGGCCGTTATTTCGGGCTACAGCCCCAACCTCGTTGCTTGTGAGGGCTGTGGGAAATTTGAAGACGATATTATGTTCTTTAATGTAGACGATGGCTCGCTTTGCTGCAAAGAATGTAAGGATAACGCGGATTTTTGCGCTGTGGACAGGACTATTCTTTCGGCAATGAGGCATATTGTTTATTCTCAGTTTTCAAAGCTTTATTCCTTTGAAATCCCTAAGGAAAGCGCAGATATACTTTCCCGCATCACAGAGAAATATATCACCGTTCAAAGTGATTACCGATTTAGCGCATTAGATTTTTATAACACACTTAAATGATTTAGGGAGATAGAAATGAGCTACAATATTGAAAAATATTTAAAAACATTAGAGCTTGATAAAATATTGCAGCTCTTATCAGATGAAACCACCCTATCTGATGCAGCTGATGCGGCCCGCAAGGTAAGGCCACAGTCTGACTTTTATGAGGTTGAAAAAAGCCTTTCGCAAACCTCGGCTGCTCACACCTTTATTTCAAGATATTCGGCCCCCTCGTTTGGGCGGGCTGTTAATGTCTCTTCCGCACTTCGTAGAGCAGATGCAGGCGCGATGCTTTCTATGGGCGAGCTTCTCGATATTGCCGAGACCTTGCGCATTATCCGCTCTGTAAAGGAGTGGCGCGCAGATTGCAACGGTATGACAAATACCTGCATAGATTATCTTTTCGATGCCCTTGTGCCAAATAAATATCTCGAAGAGAAAATTACCTTTGCGATAAAAAGCAGGGAGGAGCTTTCGGATAATGCCTCTGTGCAGCTTTATGATATACGCCGCAAAATTATTTCTAAATCGGGCAAAATCAAGGAAATCCTCGAAAAAATTGTTCACGGACCGAGCGCAAAATATCTGCAGGAGGCTATCGTCACTCAAAGGGACGGCCGCTATGTTGTTCCGCTTAAAGTGGAGCATAAAGGGCAGCTTAACGGCATTGTTCACGACACCTCATCAACGGGTTCAACCGTTTTCATAGAGCCGATTTCGGTTGTTGAAACGAATAATGAAATCAGGATACTAAAACTTCGTGAGCAGGAAGAGATAGAGCGTATTTTGACCGCTATTTCGGTTGAGGCCGGCTCTTTTGCAGAGAGTATAATCGGGTCATACGATGCGTTAGTTGACATAAACCTGATTTTCGCCAAAGCTAAACTCGCATATAAAATGAAGGCGACATTGCCTGATATCAATAATAATGGGATGATTTATCTCAAAAATGCAAGGCACCCCCTTATCCACTATAAATCAGTTGTGCCCGTAACGGTAGCGCTTGGAAAAGATTATAACACCCTTGTTATAACAGGCCCTAATACAGGCGGAAAGACCGTAACCCTTAAAACTATGGGTCTGCTTACATTGATGACTATGTGCGGGCTGATGATACCTGTTGATGACGGCAGCAAGGTAGCTGTTTACAGCAAGATTTTTGCTGATATAGGGGATGAGCAGAGTATCGAACAGTCGCTCTCGACCTTCTCGTCACATATGGTTAACATAATCTCTATTTTAGAGTCTGCCGATGACAACTCCCTAGTTCTTTTTGACGAGCTTTGCGCAGGAACCGACCCCGTCGAGGGGGCGGCTTTAGCAAAGGCAATTTTGATGAGGCTTTCGTCTTACGGAACAAAGGTTGCCGCAACCACTCATTACCCTGAGCTTAAATCCTATGCGATAGATACAGATGGTGTGGAGAATGCCTCTTGCGAGTTTGATGTTGCAACCCTTAAACCGACCTACCGCCTAATAATTGGTATGCCCGGTCGCTCAAATGCCTTTGCAATTTCTAAAAAGCTTGGTATAGGTGAAGACATAATCGAAAATGCAAAATCGCAGGTCTCAGAAGAGGATATGCGCTTTGAAAGGGTTGTAGAAGCCCTTGAAAATGCAAAACGAGCCGCCGAAGAGGAGCATAAAAAGGCAGTGGCTTTGAGAAGTGAGTTAAATGCTTCAAAGCAAAGAGCCGAGCAACGTGAGCATGAGCTTGAAACACAGCGGCAAAAGCTTATGGATAAGACGAGGGAAACCGCCAATCAGATAATCGAGACGGCCAGATATAAATCGAGCCTCCTTTTAAACGAGCTTGAGGAGCTTAAAAAAGGGCTTACCGCAGAAAATGCCGCCGATATGGCAAGAAAGGCGCGAGAGACCTATAAATCGGTTATAAAAGAGCTTGAAGACACCGCCGACCCTGTAGTTCAAAAAAACGCTTCGGGTGAAGCTGTGGAAACCCTCGAAAAGGGAGATATTGTTCTTGTGGCTGATATAGGACGGGATGCTACTGTACTGGAAGTTAAGGCGGACAAAAAGCAAGCCTTTGTAATGTCGGGTTCTATGAAAATGTGGGTTCGTTTTGATAATCTGCGTCACAAGTCTAAACACGCCAATTCCACAGAAACAAAGAAAACCCGCCGAGTCACCGGTCTTATGTCAAGGGCAAAGAGGGAAGTGTCAGGTGAAGTTGACCTTAGAGGAATGGCATCGGATGAAGCTATTTTAGAGCTTGATAATTATATCGACAATGCTCTTATATCGGGGCTTGAAACGATTAGGATAATTCACGGTAAAGGTACCGGAGTTTTGCGAAAGAGTGTTCAGGCGCATCTGCGCTCACACAAAGCTGTTAAAAGCTTCCGCTTAGGCACCTTTGGTGAGGGTGAAAACGGAGTTACGATAGCAGAACTTAATTAAAAAACACGGGCAGAAGAAGCAAATTCTTCTGCCCGTGTTTTTGCTGTGGAATCAAGACTTAAAAAGTCTTATTTCATGCTGTTTTCGTAAGATTCGATCATCTTTTTAACCATCTGACCGCCGATAGAACCAGCCTGCTTAGCAGTAAGGTCACCGTTGTAACCCTGCTTGAGGTTTACGCCAACCTCGTTAGCAGCTTCCATCTTAAAACGATTGAGTGCATCTTTAGCCTCAGGTACTACATTCTTAGCCATTGTAATTTCTCTCCTATATAATTTCTTTTGCGTTTGCAATATTATCTTGTGATGAAAATAATGTTTTATTTGAGGTAATTTTTGTTTTATTTTCATTTTTTTGCAAAATAGGATTTTAGGAGATAATATTTTACATATTGATTATTTGAGCACCGAAAAGCTCGGCTTCGGCAAGGGAATGTGTGACCAATATTATCGGTCGATGCTTTGCGGTGTTTAGTATATGATTTGCGCAGGTCTTGATATTAGCGTCATCGAGGCCTGTGAAAGGTTCGTCTAAAACGAGAAAATCAAAATCCGCGCTTAGCGCTCTTGCAATAGCCGCTCTGCGTTGCATACCGCCCGAAAGCTCTTTTGGGCGGCTGTTTGCAAATTCCTCCAACCCCAAAGCTTTAAGATGTTTTAAAGCGGTTTCTTGATTAGAGCCGATAAGTGTGATATTTTCCATAACACTTTTAAACGGCAGCAAACGATTTTCCTGAAAAACAACAGAGGGCTTCAAGCTGTCTATACCGTGTATTATTCCCGAAGATGGGGTGAGCAAGCCTAGAATAAGCTTTAGCAGGGTGGTTTTGCCACAGCCGCTTTCCCCGAAAAGGCATATACGAGAGTTTTTGTGTATTTGAAGCGAAAGATTTGAAATTACATTTTTTTCAGGATATGAAAAGGAGATATTATCAATATTTATCATTGGTATACCTCCCTACAATTCTTTTAATAAGCAGTTCGAGTAAGATTGAAAGCGCTGCTACTACCGCTGTGACAGCGAAAACATCGGGGGTTGAGATATAAAGCTTTGCCGATTGCAGCATACCGCCCAAAGAGTTAGATGGGCGGCAGATAACTTCAGCGGCAATTCCCGATTTCCAGGCAAAGCCGAGAGCGGTCAGAGCCGTGGAAATGAAAGAGGGGAGAATAAGCGGCAGCTTTATATGGAAAAAGGTTTTAATGCCGCTCAGCCTGTAAACCTGTGCCAGCTCAAGATAGTTTTTATCAATATTGCATAGCCCGCTTTCAACAGTTGACCAAACCATCGGCAAAACCATAAGGAAAGAAATGAAAATCGGCAGAGTGGAAGATCTAAACCAAACTAATGCCAAAATTATAAAAGAGGCCACCGGCACAGCCTTTATGATTTTTAAAACAGGAGAAAAAACCGCTTTAAAAAATGCAAAACGGTGGGATAAAATCGCTCCCAAGACTCCGAAAACCACGCCCAAAAGATATCCGGCAACAATTCTTAATAAGGACTGCGAAACCGAAAGATAAAACTTTGCGGTTTGTGCGAGTGTTATAAGAGCATTTAAAGTTTCCAAAGGAGTAGGGAGTAGGATCTCTTGATTTAAGAGTGAAGCAGCAAACTGCCATATTGCAAGCCAAAGCAGCAATACGGCAGTTTTTTTAAAAAGCTTTTTACTTTGCTTCATAGTAGAAATCGTCGCTCGGGAGAGCGCCTCCTATGCTTGCCGGAGAGCTTTCATACAAGAAGTTAAGATAGGCCGAAAGGTTATTTTTTAATTCCTTACCGTCTTGGAAAACAAGGTTGCAGTAGGGAATTGCTTTTTTAGCAACCGCTGCAGGGGTCACGATCTCATATTGCTCGCAAAGGGCTGCTGCTGCTTCGGGATCACTGTTTACTGCATTTATTGAAGCCTCGTATTCTTTTAAGAAAAGTTTAACTGCTTCGGGATTTTCTTCTATATATTCATTTCTTGCAATTATACAACCCATAACAAGGTCATTGTCATTTAATTTCGACCATTCATCATTAATATCAAGGGCGATTTTAGCATTCTGGTCTTTAACGGTTATAGCTGTTGCAACAGGCTGAGGAGCTACTACAATTGCCTTTTCGTTGCCGACGACCTTTGCTACAAGTTCGGTCGGCTGGGAGACGAATTCAACCGTTACATCTGTGCCGACAGTAAGGCCGTTGTTTTTCAAAATATAATTAATAATATATTCAGGGTTTGCGCCCTGACCTGTAGAATAAATTGTCTTACCCTTTAAATCAGCAATAGAGGTTATTTCTTCACCTTTTGTAATAAGGGATAGAACGCCCTGAGTGTTGATAGCAAGAACAGAGATGCCGCCATTTGTTTTGTTATATAACGTGGAGGCGAGATTGGTTGCAACGGCGGCAATATCAGCCTCTTTGTTAGTGATTTTAGCAACGATTTCTTCATTTGCCCCAACTAAATTAAAATTATAATCAAGGCCTGCTTCACCGCCGGCAGCCTTTTCCATCAAGGAGACCATCCCTACACCGGTTGGGCCTTTAATAGCGTATACATTGCAGGCCACATCAAGCTTTACAGCGTCATCTGTGGCTTCGGGAATGCTGCTCACATTATTAGTATTGCCGCAGGCCGCAAGGCTGACTACCATAAGAGCAGCTAAAGCTAAACTAAGAATTTTTTTCATTTTTTATCACCTTTATAATATTATTTTCCCTTAAAATCATTTTTTCCGCCTCAAGTGTGTCAAGGCAACGGTAGAGGGTGGCTCTGCCGATGCCAAGCATCTTTGAAAGCAGGGTCATGCTTTGGGGAATTTGCGCAACACAGTTATCGTCGGTCACCGAGCAAAGGTATTTATAAACCGTCATCTCGGCGCTACCGCAGGATAATAGATTTAATTTTGCATTTAAAAAACCTATTTTTTCTGATAGAAAATTTATATAGTTAAGTGCTGTTTGCGGATATTTTAAAAATATTTTTCTCAGGTCATCCTCATCTATAAACAAAACCTTTAAATCGCTTTTTGCAACAATCGTGCTTACATATTTTTCACCCTTTCTGAAAACAGCCGCCGCTCCGAAACAGGCGCCCGATTCAAAGGTTTTCATATGCAACTCATTTTCGTTATCTGCGAGGGCATAGGCTTTACCCTTGAGAACAACCCCTATAGCATTCGGGAATTTTTCCGCCGAGTATATAATATCTCCTTTTTTAAATTGAGTAGGCTCTTTAAAAAGTGAAATTATCTCTTTGGACTCATAAGGCTTAAGCCCGTTAAATAAAAATAGTTTTTCTAAAATAGACATAGGTCTCCTTATGTTGTCTCAAATGAGACATTTTATTAATTATACCATATAAACAGCATTTGTCAAGCAAAGGGTAAAAAAAATATCCCGACCGCAGTCGGGATATTGGCAAAACTAATTATTTTCGTTTTATTTTTCTTCTTCAAGCCTTTTTGCGACCTCTTCTGGGGAGTAGTAGCCCTCCTCAAAGATAAAGTCCTTAATTTCTTCCTTGGCTTTATCTAGGTCATACACATAGTACCACACGCCACCGTAGGTTCTGCCTGAGTATGGGACATTGTCATTAGGGATGCTCAGGTTTTCAAATTCGGGAGAGGTTAATACCGCCCAAATCCCTAAGCCCATTATATCATTGGTTGAAAGCGAGGTTGAGCACTCCTCTAAAATAAGGGTGGCAAGCTCTGGCAGCTTTAAGATATTCATTTTCTTGACTGCGGCGAACATTGCCGACAGCACCTCTTTCTGACGGTTGCCGCGCTGGATATCACCGTCGGTGTGGCGGATTCGCGCATAGCATACGGCCTGAGCGCCCGAAAGGAGCTGTTCTCCCGTTCCTGCAATATTTTCACAGGTGATGTCACCGAAATCAGTAGTGGGGATAATATATGAGTTCAGCTCCTGAAGCTCGGCATCGTCGATATCAATGGTAACACCGCCGATAAAGTCGATAACCCTTGCAAGACCGAAGAAATTCATGGTCACATAGTCGGTTATTTCCAAATCAAAGTTTTGGTTAAGAGTTTTCACGGCTAATTGCGATTTTCCATAGGCATAAGCGTGGGTAAGCTTGTCCTTACCGTATCCATCAACCGAGACATATGTATCTCTTGCGATAGAGGTCAGTTTTAATTTATTATGGTCTTTATCTATAGTTAAAACAACTATTGCATCCGACCTACCTGTGTCATCATCCGAGCGGGTGTCGATGCCTAAAAGGGCAATATTTGTGATGCCCTTGTAAGTGTCGGAGGCAATACCTAAGTTATCAGTGTCGAGAGGGTCACGTGTCATTTTATTTATCAGGTTGTAGGCATAGGCATAAAAGGCGATAGCAAAAATAAGCACTACCGAAAGCAGCACCGATACAACCTTTAAAAAGGAACGCTTTTTGCGCTTTTTCTTGCGGCGGGAGGGTGCGGTCTTAGTAGGTTGTGAGTGGGAGGAGATATCTTCATAGCTTGAAGAGATATCTCTTTTTGTGTTCGAATATATATCGATAAACTTGGCGTAATCGTCGTTAAATTTATTTGAGCTCATAGCAGTTCTCCGAATTCGAATATTGAAACTTCTAAAACATTATAGCTCAAAAGTGAAGCATTGTAAAGTCTATTTAATGACAGTTCCCGGCGTGATACTCTTAGTTCCGAACTTTTTCCTGACCTCCCAAACAGTTTTTTCGATACTCTCAATTTTGGCGAGTTGCTCGTTGCTGCCGAAAATATCTTGCTGAACAGCGGTTTTTGAGTCCTTCAAGTTTATAGCCCTGAGCCCTACCGAGCGCAGAGGCTCAGAAAAACTGTAGTTTTTGCGAAAAAGCTCAAAACCTCTTTTTGCCAAAATCAGGGCGGAGTCGGTCGGATCGGGAAAGCTATGGCTGAATTCTTTAATACTTAGTGAAGCGGTGCGGATATGGACCTGAACACCGCCTGCATACAATTCCTTTTGTTTCAGAATATCGCAAATGTGCTGAGAAAATTCGAGAAAGGCTTTCCATACCTCGTCGCAATTTGTGAAATCCTTAGCGGTCGTAGTGGATTTGCCGATGCTTTTAGGTTTGTCGTTTTCTGTCGGCGTGACTACCGCGGCCGTATCTTCTCCTAAAGCATATCGCTTGAGGTCGGTGCCGTTTTTACCCAATAGACGATGCAGCGTTGCATCGTCGCAGAGGGTGATATCGCCAATAGTATTAATACCGTGGCTCTTTAGTTTCTCGCAGGTTTTTTTGCCAACAAAAAGCAGGTCGGAAATCGGCAAAGGCCAGACCTTTTGCTTAAAGTTATCATGACTTATTATTGTTACGGCATCAGGCTTTTTCATATCAGAACCTAATTTTGCAAATATTTTATTAAAGCTTACCCCAACAGAAACGGTTATGCCAAGCTCGTTTTTAATATCGTTTCTAATAAGATTTGCGATTTTTTCGCCATTCCCGAACAAGATCGTGCTGCCTGTCACATCGAGCCAACACTCATCTATGCCGAAAGGTTCAATAAGGTCGGTATAGCGAGCATAAATTGCTTGGGCTTTTTTGGAAAACTCTTCATATTTATCATAAATAGGGGGCAGTATCACAAGCTCGCGGCATTTGGTTTTGGCTTCGAAAATAGCTTCGGCCGTTTTAACGCCATAGCTCTTTGCAATACTGTTTGCCGCAAGCACGATGCCGTGACGGTTTTGCTTATCTCCGCAAACAGCTACCGGCAGGCATGCGAGGGTAGGGTTAAAAACCAAAGAAACCGATGCGAAAAAGCTGTTGAGATCACAGTGAAGAATTATTCGCTCTTTCAAAACCACACCCCCGAACATAAGTTCTGTTATGATTATACCCTCGTAGGGAAAAAAAGTAAAGGCTAATTTTTAATTTCCAAATTTTTTAAGCGCTTTTATATGCAGCCTTTCGATATGCCGTTTGCTGTAATTAAGAATAAGGCTGATTTCCTCCAAGGTCTTGCCGAATATGTATTTTTGATATAAAAGCTCGACTGATAAGTCATCACCTACAGCTTTGATTTCTCCCTCAATTTTATCTCGGAGGGCCGAAGCTTCATCAATGAGTTTTTCGTATTCAGCGCGTCTTTCAGGGTGAATACGGCACATTTCTCTAAGCCTTTTAATTTTAGCTTCTTGCAAAAGATAAGAGTTTAGGTATTTCTTTTTTTCTTCTTTGGACATTTGCTTTTTTCTTTCCTTTCTACAAGAGCTACATATTGACCATAGCTTAGATTTTTATTATTAATTTTATTATAAAGTTCAATTTCTTTTATAATTATCCCCAGCGGGCTTTTAATAGCGAGCTGCCGCTTCTTAAGTTGCCGTTTTCTTAAAAGGCGGCCCCTTTTTTCACAGGCTTCGCAGCAGTATTCCTCCTGACTATCTACAAGTTTTGCTCCGCAGCAGCGGCAATGTGTGGTGATTTTTTCATAAAATGCGGTGGATTTGCAATCCGGACAAACTAAAACAATTTCGTAAGGCTCGCAGGGCAGGCTATGTGTCTCTATTATCTTCTGCGGTGTCTTAAATTCAAATCCGCAGTCGGGGCAGTAGTACATATTTTTTCTCCTCTTGACTTTTTCTTCTTTGTGTATTACAATAAATCTGTGATTACGGTATTCCGTAATTCACCCATAGTATAATACGATATTCCGTAAATGTCAAGAAGAAAATTACGGAATATCGAAATTTTAGGAGAAGATTATGATTTTTGTTTATGATATCATTGAAGAACTTTGTATGAAAAAAGGAATTAATGTAACCAAGCTTTGCAGGGATTGCAGCATCCCGCGCTCCACAATGACCGATTATAAAAAGGGGAGAATTAAGAACCTCTCTTTAGACACCTTAAGTAAAATAGCTGATTATTTCGGAGTGGAGCTTGGTTTTCTTTGCGGAGCGCCGCTGTCCGCCGCTAATGAGGAGGCCCTCAAAAAAGCCCTTTTCGGAGACGATGTGATTGTAACAGACGATATGTTCAACGAGGTTAAAAGATATGCGCAGTTTGTAAAAGAGAAATATAGCGCAGCAGAAAAATAATATTTTTAAAATAACACTTTACAACTTTATCTTGATGAAGTATAATAACTGCATAGAACTTTTGAAAAGGGGATATTTAAAATGAAAAAAATATTAGCACTCCTTCTTTGTTTGGCAATGGTTTTCTGTTTTGTAGGCTGCGGTAATAACGACAAAACAATTGTTGTCGGTTACACTATTTAT
>JAZORP010000015.1:0-14311 GCA_045656665.1 Acutalibacteraceae bacterium
TCAAGAGATGCTATGGATATTGAGGGCATGGGCCCCGCGGTTTTAGAGCAGCTGCTTGAAGCTGGCCTTATCCATAATATTGAGGATTTGTATAACCTTGATTTTGACAAGGTGGCTTTACTTGAAAGAACGGGCGAAAAAACCGTTCTCAACCTTAAAAACGCCATTGAAGCTTCTAAGCAAAACGATTTATCCCGCTTGATTTTTGCCTTTGGTATAAGGCATATAGGAGCCAAAGCAGCAAGCCTTATTTCAGAGCATTTTTTAGAAATTGACGCTGTTTTGGCGGCATCTGTCGAAGATTTTGAGGCCATAGATGGCTTTGGCCATATATTGGCCCAATCTGCCGCAGAGTTCTTTTCTCTCGCTGAAACGCGCGAAATGATAGAGCGTTTAAAGGAAAAAGGCCTTAATATGAAGTCCTTGAAAAAGGTGACCGACACCCGCTTTGCCGGAAAGACCTTTGTTCTCACAGGCACTTTACCGACCCTTACTCGCAGCGAGGCCTCGGCTTTGATAGAGAGCTTCGGCGGGAAAACCTCTTCCTCAGTTTCTAAAAAGACAGATTTTGTCTTAGCCGGAGATGAGGCGGGAAGCAAACTTGAAAAGGCGCACAAATTAGGTGTTACTATAATTGATGAAGCCGCTTTCAGGGATATGCTCATTTAGTGCTTGACAGCCGACCTTTATGCGAATATAATTAGTTTGTAATCTTCAGGGCGAGGTGTAATTCCTCACCGGCGGTATAGCCCGCGAGCTGTTTTTTAGACAGTTGATTTGGTGAAATTCCAAGGCCGACAGTTAAAGTCTGGATGAGAGAAGATGGCATTTATGCTTTTTCGCCCTGCCAGTTTTGGCAGGGCTTTATTTTTGGAGGTAGGACTTATGAAAGCTTTTAATCTTAGGAAGATAGCTGTTTGTGCAATATTTTCGGCATTGGGTTTTGCCCTGATGATGTTGGAATTTCCGTTACCGTTTATAATCCCGTCGTTTATAAAACTTGATTTTTCTGAGATACCAGCTTTGATTGCTGCCTATGCTTTCGGCCCTATCTACGGTATAATCGTCTGCGCTGTTAAAAACCTATTGCATCTGTTTGTGACGACCTCTGCAGGTGTTGGCGAGCTTTCGAATTTTGTTTTGGGGGCTGTTTTTTGCGGTATGGCAGGTCTTGCCTACAAAAAGAACCATTCTCGCAAAGGTGCGCTTATCGGCGCACTAATTGGCGCTGCGGCGATGGCTGTTATAAGTGTTGCCACAAATTATTTTGTTGTTTATCCGGCTTATGTTGTGATCTACGGTATGCCTATGGAGGCCATTTTAGGTATGTATAAAGCATTACTGCCAATGTCCGATAATCTTTTTAAAGCTTTACTTATTTTTAATTTGCCCTTCAACCTCGCAAAGGGGATAATAGATGCCGCAGTCTGCTTTGCGGTTTACAAGCGGATATCGCCAATACTTAAAAATGAAAATCCATAAATTTCACCTTGACAAATGCTTATAATGTGGTAGAATATTTAAGAATTAAATATATTCCTTATCAAGAGTGGTGGAGGGGACCGGCCCGAAGAAGCCCGGCAACCTGAGGTTATCCTAAAGGTGCCAAATCCGGCGGTATAACCGAAAGATGAGGCCTTATTTGACCGCTTCTTTTGTAAGCGGTTTTTTTATTGGAGGAAGTTAAATGTCAAAGATACTTTTTACATCTGAATCTGTAACAGAGGGGCATCCAGACAAGGTGTGCGACTGCATATCCGATGCGGTTTTAGATGCTATTTTAGCTAAGGATCCCAAAGCTCGCGTAGCTTGTGAGACCTTCTGCACGACCGGTGTCGTTAATGTTATGGGTGAAATAACCACCACGGCGCAGATTGATATTCCACAGATAGTGAGAGACACTGTATGCGAAATAGGATATAACAGCCCCAAAGCCGGTTTTGACGGTAACACCTGCGCTGTTATGACCTCTATTGACAAACAGTCGCCCGATATTGCTATGGGTGTTGATAATTCACTTGAATATAAAGGCGGTCAAGAGGATATATATAACCTCAACGGCGCAGGTGATCAGGGGATGATGTTCGGCTACGCTTGCGATGAAACCCCCGAGCTTATGCCGCTTGCAATCTCGCTTGCTCACAAAATGGCAAAAAGGCTTACCGATGCGCGAAAATCAGGGGAAATTTCATATCTTAATCCTGACGGTAAAACTCAGGTCACGATTGAATATGAAAACGGCAGTCCCCAAAGGGTCGATGCAGTGGTCGTCTCTTCTCAGCACACAGCTGATGTCACATTAGAAGAGCTTCGCGCCGATATTTTAGAAAAGGTTATAAAGCCGGTTATTCCGGCTGAGCTTTTCGATGAAGAAACTAAAATTTTTATTAACCCTACAGGCCGCTTTGTTGTTGGAGGTCCTCAGGGCGACACAGGGCTTACCGGAAGAAAAATAATCGTTGATACCTACGGCGGATACGCCCGTCACGGCGGAGGCGCTTTCTCAGGAAAGGATCCTACAAAGGTTGATCGCAGCGCCGCTTATGCCAGCCGCTATGTTGCAAAAAATATTGTTGCAGCAGGGCTTGCTAAAAAGTGTGAAATTCAGTTGGCTTATGCAATAGGCGTTGCCCGCCCGGTATCGGTTATGGTGGATACATTCGGCACCGGTAAAGTTGCTGATGATAAGCTTGCAGAGGCTATAAACAAGGTTTTTGACCTGCGCCCCGCAGCTATTATAGACAAGCTTGATCTTCGCCGTCCTATCTATCGCCAGACCTCTGCCTACGGCCATATGGGTAGAACTGATATCGTGTTGCCGTGGGAGAAAACCGATAAAATCGAAGCTTTAAAAGCCGTGTTATAAGAAGGGTTATTGTGTTTAAAATTCTCAGTAAAAAAATATTAAACGAGCATGTAACTATGCTCACGCTTTCGGCACCTTTTATTGCCAAAAAGGTGCAGCCGGGGCAATTTGTTATAATCCGTATCGATGAAAAGGGAGAGCGCATCCCTTTGACGGTTGCTGATTTTGACCGCGAAAAGGGAACGCTTACTATCATTTTCCAAGCGGTAGGGCTGACAACAAAGAAGCTTGCTCTTTTGAACGAAGGGGAGTATTTGACCGACTGTGTAGGTCCCTTAGGTCAGCCCACCGAGTTCGGTCAGCCTAAAAAGGCAATCATTATCGGCGGCGGTGTCGGCTGTGCGATAGCTTATCCTCAGGCTAAAGCGCTTTATAATATGGGTGTTGATACCACCGTTATAGCAGGTTTTAGAAGCAAAGAAATTGTTATTCTTGAAGACGAAATGCGCAAGGTTTCAAACAATTATTATGTAACCACCGATGACGGAAGCTATGGTCAAAAGGGCTTTGTCACCGATGTTTTAAAATCCTTGCTCGGCAAAGAAACCTATGATTTAGTTATAGCTATAGGCCCAATTCCAATGATGAAGTTTGTGTCTAAGGTGACCGAGGAATACGGCGTGAAAACTATAGTGAGTCTTAATCCTATTATGATTGACGGAACGGGAATGTGCGGCGGCTGCCGCGTTCATGTAGGAGGAGAAATAAAATTCGCTTGTGTGGACGGCCCCGATTTCGACGGCCACAAGGTGGATTATGACGAGCTTATGCGCCGCAATGGCTTATACCGCGAGGAGGAAGCTCACGCTTGCAGATTGGAGGGTGCTTTAGGTGGCTGATATGACTCCCTTTAAGACAAAAATGCCCGAGCTTGACCCATTAGTGAGAAACAAGAATTTCGAAGAGGTTGCTTTGGGCTATACCCCCGAAATGGCAGTTAGCGAGGCGAAACGCTGCTTAAACTGCAAAAATCCCCTCTGTGTTTCAGCTTGTCCTGTTAATGTTAAAATTCCGCAGTTTATCTCTCTTGTAGCAAAGGGTGATTTTAAAGAGGCATATAAGGTTATAAGCGAAACGAGCTCTTTGCCTGCGGTTTGTGGCAGGGTTTGCCCTCAGGAGAGGCAATGTGAGGGTAAGTGCGTGAGAGGTATCAAGGGCGAAAGTGTTGCTATAGGCAGACTTGAGCGCTTCGTTGCCGACTATTATATGGAAAACTTCGAGACTGAATCTCCTGAAATTAAGCCAAATGGCAAAAAGGTGGCAGTTATAGGTGCAGGTCCTGCGGGGCTTACCTGTGCGGGTGACCTTGCAAAGCTCGGCTATAAGGTCACGGTTTTTGAGGCTTTTCATACCGCCGGAGGTGTTCTGGTTTACGGCATTCCCGAGTTCAGACTGCCAAAGGCTATCGTAGCAAAGGAAATTGATGGCCTTAAAAAATTGGGCGTTGAGATTATGACCGATATGGTCATCGGCAAGGTTTTGTCAATCGACGAAATTATTGATATGGGCTATGAGGCAGTCTTTATCGGCTCGGGTGCAGGTCTGCCGATGTTTATGGGCATTGAGGGCGAGGGCAGCGTAGGAGTTTACTCTGCCAACGAATTTTTGACAAGAATAAATCTTATGAAAGCCTACCTTGATGACTACGATACACCCATCAAAAAGGTTAATTCGGTTGCTGTTGTGGGCGGCGGTAATGTTGCGATGGACGCTGCGCGCTGTGCTAAGCGATTGGGAGCAGAGCATGTTTATATAATTTACAGACGCGGTGAAGAAGAGATGCCCGCCCGTAAGGAAGAGGTGCACCACGCTAAAGAGGAGGAAATCGAGTTTAAGCTTCTCTGCAATCCTAAGAAAATCATCGCCGATGAAAATGGCTATGTAAAAGGAATAGAATGTGTGAAAATGGAACTCGGTGAGCCTGATGCTTCAGGCAGATGCCGCCCTATAGAAATAGAAAATTCCGAATTTATTTTGGATGTTGATTCGGTCATTATGGCTTTGGGCACTTCGCCTAATCCGCTGATTAGAATTACCACTCCCGGAATTGAAGCTAATAAACGCGGTTGCTTGATTGTTGATGAAAATATGAAGACAACTAAGGACGGCGTTTATGCCGGCGGCGATGCTGTAACAGGAGCCGCCACCGTTATCCTAGCGATGGGTGCAGGTAAGGCCGCCGCAAAGTCGATTGATGAATATTTAACCGAAAAATAATAAAAAACGCTCGAATGAATCGAGCGTTTTTTAGCTTTTAAAACAGATTTTTTTGTGTTTTTGGGGTCTTAACCTCTAAAAAAACCGTGTTTTCAAATTTTTTTACTGCATCATCAAATATATGGTCACTTATAACATAGTCGACCCGATGATAAAAACGGAATATATATCGGCTGGGTAATGTCTTGGGTGACAGATGCAGCCTTTGGCCTTGTAATGTTTTTCTTTGGCAAATGGCGAAAAGAGCTGAAGATCAATACATAATTTTGTTGAGCAAAAAGTGTTTTTTAAAAAAAGTCTTGACATTTCGGGAAAATGGTATATAATGATTAAGACAATGAAGCAGAACGCTATGCGTCCTCACCCCGAGGTTTTGTCCTAAAGGGTATATAAGATTTCCTTTTTACGGTATTCTTATGCGTGGGCGTTATTGCGTCCACGCTTTTCTGATTTCAGGAGGTGCGTCAACATTAGCAGCAAAGAGCTCGCCATAAACGAAAATATTAAATTCAAGGAAGTTCGCACGATTTCGGCCGACGGTTCTCAGCTTGGGATAATCCCCGTAGCAAAGGCTTTGGAAGCGGCTTATGCCCAAGATCTTGATCTTGTTTGCATATCCCCGAATGCGCAGCCGCCTGTTTGCAAAATTATGGATTACGGTAAATACCGTTTTGAACAGGCAAAGCGCGAAAAGGAAGCCAAAAAGAATCAAAAGGTTACCGAGGTCAAAGAAATCCGTCTTGGACTTAGTATTGATGTTCATGATTTTGAGACAAAGGGCAGGCATGCCATCCGCTTCTTGCAGGACGGCAACAAGGTCAAGGTTTCTATCCGTTTCAGAGGCCGTGAATTAGGCCATCCGGAAATAGGTCTTGACACTATGAAACGCTTTGCAGAATTTTGTCAGGAGTATTCATCGGTTGAAAAGGCTGCTAAGATGGAAGGGCGTAATATGATTATGTTCTTAGCCCCCAAATCAGGCAAATAGTTTGTAAAATATCAAGGAGGATTTATCATGCCTAAGATTAAAACACACAGTGGCGCAAAGAAACGCTTCAAGCTGACAAAGACCGGTAAGGTTAAGCGCGCCCACGCTTTCAAATCACATATCCTTAACAAGAAAACAACCAAGCGTAAGAGAAACCTTCGCAAAACAGTTACTGCCGATGTAACAAATGTTGCAAAGGTAAAGAAAATGATTCCTTATAAATAAGGAAAATTTAAAAGTGGAGGTAATTTGAAATGGCACGAGTTAAAGGTGCGTTAGCAACACGCAAGAGAAGAAAAAAGATTTTAAAATTAGCCAAAGGCTATTTCGGAGCTAAATCCAAGCTCTTTAAAACCGCGAAAGAAGCGGTTATGAAATCGGGCAATTATGCCTATATAGGTCGTAAGCAGAAGAAGCGTGATTTCCGCCGTTTGTGGATCACTCGTATTTCTGCTGCTTGCAAAATGAACGATATTAACTATTCATCCTTTATGAACGGGCTTTCTAAAGCCGGCGTTCAGATCAATCGCAAGATGCTTGCTGATTTAGCAGTTAATGATGCAAAGGGATTTGCTTCTCTTGTTAAAACAGCAAAGAAGGCTCTTGAAAAATAATTATATTTCGCCCGAGTACCCTCGGGCGACTT
Organism: Acutalibacteraceae bacterium; assembly: GCA_045656665.1. GTDB lineage: Bacteria > Bacillota > Clostridia > Oscillospirales > Acutalibacteraceae > UBA737. The sequence goes on from JAZORP010000015.1 coordinate 6,718, forward strand.
TTTCATTTTTAAAGCAAGAGGGGAAGTTTAGTTTTGCAAGCTTTTAAAGCCGTTACAAGCCGCGAAAATCCGCTTATTAAACAAATTTGTGCTTTGCAGTCTTCCGCTAAAGCCAGGCGGGAAAGCAACAGCTTTGTGCTCGAGGGGCTAAGGCTCTGTTCGGACGCGTCAAGCAATTCTATCCGTTTTGAAAAACTTGTTGTGTCAGAGTCTGCGCTTATAAAATATGAGGCGGAAGTTTCTGAATTTTCCAAAAATTCTGATGAATGTTTTGTTATTCCCGACAGCCTCTTTAAAAAAATCAGCGACACTACCTCTCCGCAGGGCATAATTGCAACTGCCGCTATCTCGCATAAAACTGCGGCTAATATTCATCCTAATGGGCGGTATATTGCGCTTGAAAATATAGCTGATCCTTCTAATTTAGGAGCCATTGCGCGCACGGCGGAGGCTTTGGGTGTTTCAGGGATAATTCTTTCCTCATCTGCTTGTGATCCTTATTCTCCAAAAGCTTTGCGGGCTTCTATGGGTACACTTTTGAGAATGCCCCTGATAATTTTTGAAGACTTTGCGGCTGAAATTTCAAAAATTTCGCTTAAAAGCTTTGCGAGTGTGGTTGATAAAACCGCCAAAAGCATTAATGATGTGTCGTTTGGTGATGGAACGGTTGTCATCGTCGGTAACGAAGCTAACGGGATCACCGAAAACGCCGCTTCTGCCTGCGATGAAAAAATGACTATTCCAATGAGCGGCAGGGCAGAGTCGCTTAATGCGGCGGTTGCGGCTTCAATTTTGATGTGGGAAATGATGAAATAATGAAATATTCCGTCTGGTTACAGCAGGTATTGGGTATCGGCAACAACAAAGTTGCAGAGATTTTAGAATATTTCGGTTCTGCAAAGGCGGTATTCGATTCGGACGAGTCAATACGAGAAAAGAGCCGACTTTTCACAAAACGCGAGCTATTAAAGCTTCGAACAACTAAAATTTCAGATGCCGAAAAAATAGTTGCTGTATGCAAAAAGGCTGACATAAAGCTTATAGCATTAGGGGATGCGAATTATCCATATTGCCTTTCTGTTATACCCAATCCGCCATTGGTTTTATATTTCAAGGGTGAGCTGCCTGATTTCGACAACACACCCTCGATAGCCATTGTAGGTCCCAGAAATGTGACCGAATTCGGGAAAAAGGCCGCCTACTCCTTGGGCTATAGATTAGCAAGCGCAGGGTTTACAGTTGTCAGCGGTGGTGCGCTCGGTGCTGATACTTACGCCCATTCAGGTGCTCTTAAAGCGGGTGGTAAAACGTCGCTTTGTATGGGTTGCGGCATACTAAACGGTTATTTGCCCGAGAATGCCGCTTTGAGGCAGGCGGTGAGTGAAAACGGTTGCCTTATCAGTGAATACCCTCCGGATACTCCGGCCTCAAGATACACTTTTCCGGTAAGAAACCGCATTGTGTCGGCATTGTCTTTGGGTACGATTCTGATAGAGACGGGCGAAAGAAGCGGCGCGCTTATCACAGCGAGGTATTCCTACGAGCAGGGTAGAGATGTATTTGTGATACCCGGGGCTCCTAATTTAAAGGAATATGTCGGCTCTAACGCCTTGTTGCGGGACGGTGCAAAGCCTCTGCTTGACATTTCTGACATCTTTAATGAATATATACCGCGCTTTCCTGATAAAATCAATATTGAAAAGGCCTTCAGCAAGCCTATAATTGGGTCAAAATCCAAGGCTGAAATCGAGAAAGAAGAAATAAAGCAAAAAAAATTAAATCAAACTCTTTCAAAAGAAGCAAAAATAGTATATAATTGTTTGAGTAAACAAAAATTTTTCCCCGAGGAAATCGGAGAAACAGGTCTGAATTCTCAGCAGCTGCTGGCAGCCCTGACAGAGCTTGAAATGGAATTTTTAATAAGGGCTTTGCCGGGTGGTATGTACGAATGCTGCTGATTTAATACGGCTAATTGGTATGGAGGAAGTATATGTCGAAACTTTTAATAGTAGAGTCACCCACAAAAGTAAAAAGCATAAAAAAGTACCTCGGCGGCGATTACAAGGTTATGGCCTCGATGGGTCATATTAGAGACCTCCCAAAATCGACCCTTGGTGTTGACATAGAAAATAATTTCGAGCCTCAGTATAAAAACATACCCGAGAAAAAGGATTTGATTAATTCCTTAAAGCAGGCCGCTGCCGAGTGTGATGAAGTTTATCTCGCAACCGACCCTGACCGCGAGGGAGAGGCTATATCTTGGCATCTGGCGCAGATATTGGCATTGGATACAAATGCCGAAAATCGGGTAACCTTCAATGAGATAACAAAATCGGGTGTTACTGCGGGAATCAAAGCCCCGCGCAAGCTTAATATCGATTTGGTGGATGCTCAGCAGGCAAGGCGAGTGCTTGACAGAATTGTTGGCTACAAGCTCAGCCCATTCCTTTGGAAAAAGGTTAAAAGAGGCCTTTCTGCAGGCCGCGTACAGACAGTTGCTTTAAGGCTTATTGTTGAACGCGAGCGCGAAATTGAAAAATTCGTTAGCGATGAGTATTGGTCAATAGATGCAAAGCTGGCAGCGGGTAGAAAAACCTTTTTTGCTAAGCTTTACGGCGATAAAAACGGCAAAAAAATTGATACAATCGAAACACAGGCCGCCGCTGAAAATATAGTTGCAAGCCTTGCGGATGCAGTTTATACCGTTGACGAGGTAAAAAAAGGCAAGCGCAACCGCCAACCCGCACCCCCGTTTATAACTTCGACCCTCCAGCAAGAAGCTTCGAGAAAGCTTGGGTTTACCGGTCAGCGCACAATGCGCATTGCACAGCAGCTTTATGAAGGTATTGAGATTCCCTCGTTAGGAGCTACCGGTCTTATAACCTATATGAGAACTGATTCGCTCAGGATTTCGGAAGAAGCCCGCGCTGCGGCTAATAAATATATCATCGGGCGTTATGGTGATAAATACCTGCCCTCAACACCTAGATATTTCAAGACCAAAAGCGGCGCTCAGGATGCCCATGAGGCCATCCGCCCGACCGTTATTTCGCTTTCTCCTGAAGATGCAAAGGCTTCACTTACGACTGACCAATACAAGCTTTACAAGCTTATTTGGGAGCGTTTTATTGCTTCATTGATGGCGCCCTGCGTTCAGGATACCGTTAATGTCAATATCACCGCAGGTGATTATCTCTTTAAGGCTAGCGGATATTCTGTCCGTTTTGATGGATTCACCGTTTTATACGAAGAAGGCAAGGATGAGGAAGGCGAGAATGAGGTTGCATTACCTGAGATGTCTCAAGGGGATGTTTTGAAGCTCAGAGAGCTCGCCCCAAATCAGCATTTCACACAGCCGCCCGCAAGGTATACCGAACCCACACTCATTAAAGCGTTGGATGATAACGGCATTGGCAGACCGTCTACCTATGCCCCGATAATTTCCAATATTTTGAACCGCGATTATATCGAGAGGGTTAAGAAAACACTTAAACCGACAAATCTCGGCATGGTCGTTGTTGATCTGCTGACAGGTTATTTCAATCGAATCGTAGATGTTAAGTTCACGGCGGGCCTTGAAGAAAAGCTTGATAAAATTGGAAACGGCGAGCTTTTCTGGGTGGATACCATATCCGATTTTTATAAGGATTTTGACAAGCTCTATAAAATAGCTGAATCTGAGCTTGACGGTAAGCGTGTCAAGGTTCCCGCTGAGGAGACCGATGTTATATGCGAGAAATGCGGCAGTAAAATGGTTGTTCGCACAGGCAGATTTGGTAAATTCTTAGCTTGCCCGAATTATCCTGCTTGCAAAAACACAAAGCCCGCTCCTGAAAATGAAGTTAAGCAGCCCTGCCCGAAATGCGGCGGCAAGCTTGTAAAGCGCATATCTAAAAAGGGCAAGAAGTTTTATGGCTGCTCGAATTACCCTGATTGTGATTTTGCTTCACCAGGAGTTCCCACAGGTGAAAAATGCCCTGAGTGCGGAAGCTATATCATCTCTGGCATCAGAGGCAGAAAATACTGTATGAATGCTGATTGCTCCACCAGAAAGAGCGAGGCTAATAAGAAAACAAAGGAACAGAAAAATGGATAAAGTTACCGTTATTGGCGCAGGTCTTGCAGGTTGTGAGGCTGCTTGGCAGCTCGCAAACAGAGGGATCAAAGTAAAGTTAGTGGAAATGAAACCTCTTAAAAAGACCCCCGCGCACCGCAACGATAATTTTGCCGAACTTGTCTGCTCTAACTCTTTAAAGGCCGCAAGATTTGATTCTGCTGCTGGGCTTTTAAAGGAAGAAATGCGCCGCTTTGGTTCGGTTTGCCTTGCTGCTGCCGACCGTTGTGCCGTTGCGGCAGGCGGAGCCTTGGCGGTTGACCGCGAAATTTTTTCGAAGCTTGTTACCGAGAGTATAACCTCTCATCCTAACATTGAAATCTACCACGAAATTGTATCAAAAATTCCTGAAGATTCACTAACTGTTGTGGCGACCGGCCCTTTGACGGATGGCGGCTTGGCAGATGATATTGCAAGGCTTTGCAAGCAGGAAAACCTAAGCTTTTTTGACGCGGCAGCACCTATTGTTACAGCCGAGAGCATCGATATGAAAAAGGCATTCTTTGCTTCTCGCTATGGCAAAGGTACCGATGATTACATTAACTGCCCTATGAACAAGGAGGAGTACACCGCCTTTTATAACGAGCTTATAAATGCCGAATCGGCGCCTTTAAAGGATTTCGATAAACCGGTAACGGTTTATGAAGGTTGTATGCCGGTTGAAATTCTCGCTAAAAGAGGCGAGGATTCAATACGCTTTGGCCCGTTAAAACCGGTAGGTCTTACAGACCCTGCAACCGGTCACAGGCCGTGGGCTGCAGTTCAGCTAAGGCGTGAGAATGCCGAGGGCACTCTATTTAATCTTGTGGGATTTCAAACCAATTTGAAATTCCCTGAGCAAAAAAGAGTATTTTCAATGATACCGGGGCTCGAAAATGCAGAGTTTGTGCGCTACGGTGTTATGCACAGAAACAGTTTTATAAATTCGCCCAAAGTTCTTAATACTGACCTTTCTCTTAAAGCTGATAGCCGCATCTTTTTTGCAGGTCAGCTTTCAGGAGTGGAGGGGTATATGGAATCTGCGGCATCGGGGATAGTTGCAGGGATTAATGCGGCCGCTTCGCTTTGCGGCAGAGAAGCGCTCATATTGCCTAAATTCACTATGATGGGCGCCTTGCTTTCGTATATCTGCGATCCGTCTGTTGAGAATTTTCAGCCTATGGGGGCTAATTTCGGTATACTGCCACCCCTTAAAGAAAAGATCCGCGATAAAAAGGAAAGATATTCTGCTTTATCAAATCGCTCGCTTGAGTGGTTTGACAGTAATTTAAAAATTGAGGAGAATTAATAATGCGCATAGTTGTAGACGCCTACGGCGGAGATAATGCTCCCTTAGAAATTGTAAAAGGAGCTGCATTGGCTTCTAAAGAGATTAATGTTGATATCACTTTGACCGGAAAAAAGCAAGAGATTGAAAGAATAATTACCGAAAATTCTCTTGAGTTTGGCGGCGAGCTTTTAATTATTGATACAGATGATGTTATTTCTATGCACGATGACCCTACATCCCTCTTAAAGGCTCACAGTAACAGCTCAATGGCTTTAGCTTTTAAAGAGCTTAGCGAGGGCAGGGCGGATGCCTTTGTTTCGGCAGGGTCAACAGGTGCGGTTGTAGTTGGCGGCACACTTATAGTTAAACGCATAAAGGGGATAAAAAGGCCTGCTTTGGGTGGGCTTATACCGTCACCAAAAGGCCATTATATGCTTATGGATATGGGGGCAAATTCGGAATGCAGACCTGAAATGCTTGAGCAATTCGGTATTATGGCAAGCGCATATTTAAGCAAGGTCGAGGGGATTGAAAACCCCACTATCGGGCTGCTTAATATCGGAATTGAAGATTCAAAGGGAACAGAGCTTCAAAAGTCGGCTTATGAGTTGCTTAAAAATGCACCCATCAACTTTGTGGGTAATATTGAATCACGCGAGATGCCAAAAGGTGTTTGCGACGCTGTTATTACCGACGGTTTTACGGGAAATATCGCCCTTAAACTTATCGAGGGCACAGCCACCACATTTTTCAAAATGGTAAAACAGGTGCTTTACAAAAGCTTGCCAAATAAGCTTGCGGCCTTGGTTTTGAAAAAAGACCTTTATTCCTTGAAAAGTATGATGGATAGCTCAGAGGTCGGCGGCGCTCCGCTTTTGGGTGTCAGGTCAACTGTTATAAAAGCGCACGGCAGTTCAGATGCGAAAGCTATAAAAAATGCAATCAAACAGGCGTCTGAATTCACCGAAAACGGTGTTATTGACACTATAACTGCTGCGCTTACTGTTTAAAATCAATAGACAAAAGGAACTTTTTTAATGAAGGAACTTGAGAATAAATTAGGATACACATTTAAAAACAAAGCCTTGCTTTTAAATGCTCTGACTCACTCCTCTTATGCCAATGAGGCGCATGACGGAACCTCATCAAACGAGAGGCTTGAGTTTTTGGGCGATTCGGTTTTGTCGGTAATAGTATCCGATTATATCTACAAACAATTTTCCAAAAAACCCGAGGGCGAGCTTACGAAAACCAGAGCTTCGCTCGTTTGTGAAAAGTCTCTTTGTGGCTTTTCTAGGGAGTTGGATTTAGGCTCTTTTATGCTTTTGGGCAAGGGTGAGGACAAGGGCGGCGGCCGTGAACGAGACTCTATTTTGGCCGACGCTTTTGAGGCTGTGCTGGCGGCCATTTATCTTGACGGCGGAATCGAGAATGCGCGAAAGCTTGTTATGCGATTTATTCTAAATGAGCTTGACCACACAGAGGACGAGGTTTTCAAGGATTATAAAACCGCCTTACAGGAAATAATCCAGCGCAATCCGGAGGAATCGGTGACATATATTCTCACGAGGGAAAGCGGCCCTGATCATAATAAGCTTTTTGAGGTTGAGGTTCATCTCAATTCCAATGTCATCGGTCGCGGCACCGGCAAGAGTAAAAAACAGGCCGAGCAGATGGCCGCAAAGCAGGCACTTTGCCTTATGGGAGCCGATATATGAGTGCAGTTCACTCTAATATTTCAATATTTGTGCCGCACATAGGTTGCCCTAATAAATGCAGTTTTTGCAATCAAAAGTATATCACAGGTGTTTGCAAGGCACCGCGGGCAGCTGATGTTGAAAAGGCGGTTAAAGCGGCGCAAAAATCACCGAAATACGATCCCGCCACCACAGAGATCGCCTTTTTCGGCGGCAGCTTTACAGCCATCAACCGCAATTATATGACCGACCTTTTAAAGGCGGCTGCAAAATTTGTTGACGAGGGTGTTGTTTCGGGAATCCGCATTTCAACCAGACCCGATGCTATTGATGACGAGATTTTAGAGCTTTTAAAATATTATCGAGTGACAGCTATTGAGCTTGGTGCTCAAAGTCTTAATGACAGAGTGCTCAAAATGAACAAACGCGGTCACACCGCTAAGCAGGTTGCAGCAGCAAGCGAGCTTATTCGCAAGCATGGGTTTGAGCTTGGATTGCAGATTATGACCGGTC
>JAZORP010000016.1:0-26979 GCA_045656665.1 Acutalibacteraceae bacterium
TCCGTTCCTTAATATGACCAAGCAATTCACCGGTAATATAAATCAGGTTTCTCAGCAGATAAATGCTATTGTTATGGGCCTTGCCGGTGCCGAGCGTATATTTGCTCTTATGGACGCATCTGCCGAAACAGATGACGGTTATGTCACACTTGTTAATGCTAAAATCGATAACGAAGGCAACATCTCCGAAACTAAAGAGCGCACCGGCATTTGGGCATGGAAGCATCCCCATCACGACGGCACCGTCACCTATACAAGATTGATGGGTGATGTGAGACTTCATGATGTTGATTTTGGCTACAATGAGGAAAAGATAGTTCTTCATAATATCGATGTTTATGCCGAACCCGGTCAAAAGGTTGCCTTTGTTGGAGCTACGGGGGCAGGAAAGACTACCATAACTAATCTTATAAACCGTTTTTATGATATAGCTGACGGCAAGATAAGATACGACGGCATCAACATTAACAAAATTAGGAAGAGTGATCTAAGGCGCTCTTTAGGCATAGTTCTTCAGGACACAAATCTTTTTACCGGTACGGTTATGGACAATATCCGCTATGGTCGCCTTGAGGCCAGTGATGAAGAATGCATCGAGGCCGCAAAGCTTTCCGGAGCGGACGATTTCATCAGCCGCCTGCCCAAAGGTTATGAGACTCAGCTCACCAATAACGGCGCTAACCTCTCACAAGGTCAGCGGCAGTTGATAGCCATTGCCAGAGCAGCTGTTGCAGATCCTCCGGTTATGATTATGGACGAGGCAACTTCTAGCATTGATACGAGAACCGAGGCTATCGTTCAAAAGGGTATGGACAGACTGATGCAGGGCAGAACGGTTTTTGTTATTGCACATCGCCTTTCCACCGTTAAAAACTCGGATGTTATTATGGTTTTAGAGCAGGGCCGAATAATAGAACGCGGCACCCACGAGGCTCTGATAGCTCAAAAGGGCAAGTATTACCAGCTTTACACCGGCGCTTTCGAGTTAGAATAATTTTAAGAATAATCCTCTCCTTTAATGAATACTATTTATTAGTAAGCAAGGAGAGGATAATTTTATGGAACAAAAATGTTTAAAGACTAATATTTATGTGAATGATACCGTATTCAGCGATTCTGCCGAGCAGCCTATAGATTTAGACTTTACATTGCCTGATTATTGCCCTGATATTTCGAAGATTTTCAAGTGTCAGGCTGTGCCGAGAATTTCCTCCAAAGGTATAAACGGGAATAATATCACGGTTGACGGCGCAGTAACTATCACTCTTATCTATGGGGATAAGGATGGCAATTTATGCTCCTATGAATATCAGTATCCCTTTTCAAAAAATATTGAAATGCAGGGGGAGAGCGCGGGGGCAAATATATGCTGCAAAATAAGGAATGAGTACATAAACTGCCGCGCTGTAACGGGCAGAAAGGTCGATATCCACGGCGCTGTCGGGATATTTGTAAAGGTGTTTAAGCGCAAGAACACTGAAATCGTTTCAGATTATGACGATTCAAATATTGAGCTTCGCCGAGGTATTACACCCGCTACAATCCCGATGGGTTATTCCGAAAAATATTTGATGATTGAAGAGGAGGTACTCATCAGTCAGGGTCAGCCTCAAATAAGAAATGTTTTGCGCAGCGATGCTGTGAGTTGTGTTAAAGAAACTAAGATAATAAATGACAAAGCCGTGGTCAAGGGAGAGATGACGGTTTGTATACTATATTGCCCTCAGGAAGGGTCGAATCCCCAAAGCGTGAAAACGGTTATACCATTTAGCCAAATAGTTGATGTTGAGGGCGTGACAGAGACCTGCGACTGTGAAACCAAATCCGAAATCGCATTTTTAGAGATTAAACCCAGAACATCTGCCGGTGGAGAGACTAAAAGCTTTTCGGTGATGGCAAAGGTGCTGCTTACCTGCGAGGCTTTTTGCGGAAATGATGTCGCGGTGATTTTAGATGCCTTTTCAAGAAAATTTCAGGCTGATATTAAAAGAAACAAGGTTGCATTCGAAAAGATAACCTCAAATATAAGCGAAACATACCATTGCAAAAAAACTATAACACTCGATGAGGAAATAGGTTCAATTATCGATATGTGGTGCACTCTTCAAAGCTGTAGCACTAAGTTCAGCTCCTCTTCGATGAGTATTTGCGGAACTTTGATTGCAGGAATGATAGTCTGTACCACCGAAAACAATGTTATATACTGCGAAAAGCCGATAGAATTTGAGTATAAAACCCCGATAATCTGTGAGTTGGGAACTCCCCATTGCGACCCTCAAATTGAGATACTTTCTTGTGGGTACACGATAGTGGGGGCTGCAAATGTTGAGCTTAGAATAGACCTTGGTATTAACGCCGCCGTTTATGAAAAGAGGGATATGTCCTTAATTTCCGATATGGAGATAGATGAAAATCGCCCGTGTCAGCGCAAAGCTAAAGGCGCTATGACCATTTATTTCCCTTCCAACAACGAATGTGTTTGGGATATCGCCAGAATATACAATGCAAGCGTTGAAGAGATAATGCAGATAAATCAGCTTGAAAGTGAAAACTTGACGGCCGGCAGAATGATATTAGTGCCGGTTATATAAGCAAAAACCGGAAGCTTATTTAGCTTCCGGTTTTTTCAATTATTTAGTTAGCAAGGAAATTATTTCGGAAAAGATGTTATCTGTGCTGCTTAGAAACTTTTCTTTTATATGGATGGCCTGCTCTTCGTCGGTCACCATAAGCTTTATTGATACGAAGGGCTCATCGTTATCGATTGCAGAACAGGTGATATATGTTTTGTTCCCCTCGCGCGAAATTTTGATATCGGTCTCCTTAGCTTTTTTAAAGCTCGAAACCATTTTAAGCGCCGCCGAATAGGCCCTGTCCTTAACAGAATAGGGCAGATTTGTCTTTAATGTTTCGGCAATTTGTTTGCCGAGGTCGGTGATAACATAGGTGTCATCTTTTTGGTCATGAAGCCTGATATGGCCCGACTCTGTCAAAGCTGCGATAGAATCGCTGACCTCAAAGCAGTTAGCAATCCCTTCGAAATGCAGGGTGTCTGCCAACAACCTTGCGGGGACAGGGTCTTTAATCGATGAGAGGATATAGCATATCAGTATACGAACCTGAGCGGTGCTGAATAGACCGCCTATTTTTGATACACCTGCTGAAACTGCATCCTTTTCCAAGAATGACACGCTCCTTTTTTAGTCGATAAATGCATCATGAACAGCCGAAACTGCATTGTCTGCATATTTGGAATCGATGAGCACCGAAATTTTAATCTCACTTGTGGAAATCATCTGGATATTGATGCCGGCATCATAGAGAGCTTCAAACATTTTAGCCGCAATACCGGGGTTAGATTCCATACCTGCGCCTACGATCGAAATTTTTGTAACAGTTTCGTCAATGCTTGAGTCTTTAAATGTGAGAACATCATCCTTAAGGGAGGAGATAGCTTCAAGCGCCTGCTTGCCCTGATCGCGCGGAACGGTGAAGGTGATATCCTTTGTGCCGTCGCGGCCGACAGATTGGAGGATAATATCAACATTTATTTTAAACTGAGCAAGCTTGTTGAAAAGCTTAAATGCAATTCCGGGAGTGTCCTGCAAGCCGATAACCGAAACTCTTGCAACATTATCATCCTTAGCTACGCCTCTTATTAAAGTTTTTTCCATTTTTACCTTCTCCTTTACAATTGTACCGGGTTTGAATTCAAGGCTTGAAAGCACTTCAAGCTCAACATTGTATTTTTTAGCCATTTCAACCGATCGGTTGTTAAGAACCTGAGCGCCCAGGGTTGCAAGCTCGAGCATTTCATCATAACCGATTTCATCCATCTTTTTAGCCTTTGCAACCTTACGGGGATCTGCAGAGTAGACACCGTCAACATCTGTGTATATCTGGCAAAGGTCAGCCTTCATAGCAGCTGCAATAGCGACGGCGCTGGTATCGGAGCCGCCGCGGCCGAGTGTGGTGATATCGTCATATTTGTTAAGCCCCTGGAAGCCGGCAACTATGACAATATTTTTCTTTGCGATTTCATTTTTAATTCGCTCGGTGTTTACCTTTTTAATACGGGCAATACCGTGATGCGAATCGGTGTAAAAGCCTGCCTGCCAGCCGAGCAATGATTTCACGGGACAGCCTAATTTTTCAATCGCCATTGCAAGCAGAGCTATAGAAATCTGTTCACCTGCTGAAAGAAGCATATCCATTTCTCTTTTAGAAACGCCGGCAGGATTAATTTCCTTAGCCTTTTCGATTAAATCATCGGTTGTGTCGCCCTGAGCGGAAACTACAACCACAATGTCGTTGCCTTTTTTATAATCATCAATAATTCTGTTGGCAACATTGAAAACTCTTTCGGCATTTGCAACCGACGAGCCACCGAATTTCTTTACTATAAGTGACATATTTTAACCCCCATTATTTGCTGAGCAAAGTGTGTAATGTTTTAATTTCGCAGTTTTTAAACATTGCAAGTTTTTTATCGATATTGCTTTTATAATCATCATCGGTCATAAAAACAATTTCATTGTTAAATTGGTTTTTAACGCATTTAAGCTCTGAACCGAAAATGTAGTTGAACTGATTTGTAAGCTCATAAAAATCAGTTGATTTTATTCTGACAAAGAGCTTTCCGAATTCATCAAGCTCTGTGTCAACATAGTCGGTGCAGCCGTCCTCCCAAGAGAGATATTTTCTTGCATCCAGATGCTTGACGCAGTCCATAATATCAGCCACAACAGCGCTGGCGGTAGCCTCCTTGCCGGCACCTTTTCCGAAGAACATCACTTCACCTGTTTGGTCGCCTGTGACCATAACGGCGTTAAACACACCGTCAACTCCGGATAAAATGCAATCGCGGCTCACGAGAGTGGGGCGCACCCACGCGGAAATTTTGCCGTTTGCCAACCTTTCTGTGTGGGCGATAAGCTTGATAACATATCCAAAGGTGTCAGCAGCCTCAATATCATCTAAGGTTATTGAGGTTATTCCTTCGGTCATAACCTGCTCAGGATAAACATGCTTACCGAAAGCTAAGGTAGCTAAAATGCAGATTTTTCGGCAGGCATCATGCCCCTCAATATCGGCGGAAGGGTTCTTTTCGGCATAGCCTTTTTCTTGAGCTAACTTTAAGGCAGTGTCAAAATCCATATTATCTACTACCATTTTATTTAAGATATAGTTGGTGGTTCCGTTTAGAATTCCCGAAATCTCGGTAATTTCATTGGCGCAAAGGCATTGTGACAGCGGCCTTAAAATCGGGATACCGCCTCCCACACTTGCTTCGAAAAGGAAGTTTACATTTTTTGTTTGCGCAATTTCAATTAGCTCGGCTCCTTTAGCTGCCACTAATTCTTTGTTGGATGTGACAACACTTTTGCCGGCTAAAAGACAGCGTTTAACAAAATCGTAGGCAGGGTTAACACCGCCCATAACTTCTGCAACCACTTTGACATCGGGGTCATTAAGTATCACATTGAAATCTTTTATGAATTTATCACTGTAGGAAAGACCGTCAAAATCTCGAAGATCGAGAATGTATTTAACATTGACATCGGTTTTAACTTTTTTTGAGATGCGGGCTTTATGGTGTATGAGAATTTCGGCAACTCCCGAGCCTACAACACCGTGACCCATAATAGCAACATTAACCATTTTTTCCTCCAAGACTTAGTAGTTAGAATATTTACAGATCATTGTTTTAATAATAATATAGTAAACAATTTCTAACTATTATATTACAATCCGCCGCCAAAATCAACAAAAAAAGCGATATTTGCACAAATTTGTCTTATTGTAGAAAAAATCATGCCTTGGGGGGTGCAAAAATTGGAGCAACAATCAAAACTTAGCTTTATAATCAATGTGGTTTATTGGCTATTACTTGGTGCGCTTATATATTTTTCGGGCAAATTTTTGCTTTCCTATCTTTTGCCGCTGCTTTTTGCGGTTGCAGTTGCTATTATAAGCCAAAAGCCTGCAAGATGGCTTTCAAAAAAATCTAAAATAGGGCTCAGATTATCGGCTACACTCACGGCGGCTGTAATATTTCTGGCGATTGCTGCTGTCTGCGGATTGATTATATACTTTTTTGTTGCGGCCGCAAAGAGCCTTGTCGGTGAAGTTCCTGATATTGTGGGATTGGTTTCAGGGACGCTATCTGATTTCGAAACCGATATATCCGGATTTTTAGAGGAAATGTCCCCACAGCTCAGTGAGAAAATAGGGAGTGTTGTTACCGATATGCTCTCAGACCTTTCATCAAACCTTACCGGCGCGATATCGGGATTTGCGGCGGATGTTGCTTCGGCTACACCGTCATTCCTTTTCAGCACACTTGTGGCTTTGGTGGCAGGCTGCTATATCGCGAAGGACTATCTAATTCTCACAAAGTTTTTACGAGAGCTTTTCGGTAGAAGGGTATTTGGTAATATTTTGAAAATCAAAAATATTTTAACCGGTAGTGTCTTTAAAATGTTTAAGGGATATCTTATACTGATGTTTATAACCTATCTTGAGCTGCTTTTAGGGTTTATGCTGCTTGGCATAAAGCTTGCACCTCTTTTGGCGCTTTTAGTTGCAGTAATAGATTTGCTTCCCGTTTTTGGCACCGGAACTGTGCTTATACCTTGGGGACTTATTCAGGTCGTTTTAGGCAGAACCTCATTCGGCATTTGGCTTATCGTTTTGTATCTCGTGATAACCTTAGTCAGGAATTTTGCCGAACCCAAAATCATCAGCAGACAAATCGGAATTAATCCGCTTTTTACCCTTATTGCAATGTTCGCGGGACTTAAAATTTTCGGTTTTTGGGGGCTTGTGATTTTCCCTGTGGCGCTGATCGTTGTTATAAAATATTATAAAAGTGAGATGACGGCAGGAACGGCATAGATAAAGCACTATTAAGTAATGTCACATTTTTCTATTTTGCATAATATGTAATGTAGTCAAGCTATGACTAAAACCGAAAAAATTTCGGAGTGAAGAAAATGAGAGAGTATATAATTACTACGGGAACGATAACCTATGCTCTCAAAGGCAGAGACTTATTGCGAAAAAACGGAATCAAAGCAAGAGTGGAGAGGATAACTTCGGGTAAGGGCAGCTCGGGCTGCGGATATGCTATAATAAGCAATGATCGGGACAGAGCCGAAGAAATTCTCCGCAAAGGCTCAATTAAAATTATTGAAATTAATGAAAGGGCGTAAAAATACGCCCTTTTTCTGTGAGGTGAAAATATGATTTACTTTGATAATGCGGCTACCGGCGGAGTCAAACCGCAAGCTGTTATAACGGCTTTTTCAAATGCTTTAAAGGTCTACAGCGCAAATCCCGGAAGAAGCAGTCATGAGGCGTCGGTGAGAGCGGCAAAAGCGGTCTTTGATGTGAGACAAAAAACCGCTGATTTTTTTGGTGCAGACGGGCCTGAAAATGTGATTTTTACACTAAATTGCACACATGCTGTAAATTGTGTTTTAAAGGGTGTTTTAAGACGCGGCGACCACGTTATTGTATCAAATTTTGAACACAATGCTGTTATGAGACCGCTGGCAAAGCTCGGCGTTTTATATGATGTGGCGGGTGTTTCTATGGAGGACGATGACAAAACCGTAGATGAATTTAAAAAACTTATTAAACCTAACACCCGAATGATTTTTTGCACGGGAGCTTCTAATGTTACGGGC
Organism: Acutalibacteraceae bacterium; assembly: GCA_045656665.1. GTDB lineage: Bacteria > Bacillota > Clostridia > Oscillospirales > Acutalibacteraceae > UBA737. The sequence continues at coordinate 7,692 of JAZORP010000016.1, forward strand.
AAAATATTACCAATAGCGCGCATTGGAGCATTATGCCACAAGCGGGGTCTACTTTTTGGTGTTGATGCGGCGCAAATTGCAGGAATGATGACTATAAATGTTAAAGAGATGAACATAGATTATCTGTGTGTGGCGCCTCATAAGGGACTTTATACACCGATGGGGGTAGGTGTTCTTATTGCTCAAAAATCTATCGAAAACACAATAATCGAGGGTGGCACCGGAACCAATTCTTTGGACCTTTTTCAACCTGAATATCTTCCCGAAAAGCTTGAAAGCGGAACATTAAATCTTCCTGGTATAATTGCTTTGGGTGAGGGCTTAGAATACACTAAAAAAACCGGTATAAATACCATATATACCCACGAAATGAAGCTTATCGGCAGGATATATAACGCGATGTCTAAAATGGAGGATATTAACCTTTATACACCGCCGCCCCGGATGCAATCTTTTGTGCCTGTCTTGTCATTTAACTTTAAAGGAGTTCCCTCGGGGAAAACGGCCGAACTTTTAGCTGAAAACCACATAGCTGTCAGAGGCGGATTTCATTGCGCCGGTATGGCCCATAAAGCCCTGCGAACAGATGAAAACGGCACTGTGCGAATTTCTTTATCAGCCTTTAACACCGTTTCAGAAGTCGAAGATTTTTTAAGGCTCATAAGAAATAAAAAATTTCGTGAAAAACTTAAAAAAGTTATTGATTGAGAGCTCTTATTATGTTAAAATATAATAAATATAATTAGTGTAAAGGATGTTTGACCGTGAGTGGCATATTTGATGCGATATATGCTTTTTGGAATCAGATAGTTTTTGCAGTTTCCAATATCAGGCTGTTTGATATTGTTGATATTATGGTTATTGCTTATATTTTATACAAAGCCATCGGCTTCTTGCGAGAATCGCGTTCAGGGCAGTTGGTTAAAGGCCTGCTTGTCTTGTTTGTGGCTTATTTGATTGCGGGATGGTGGGAACTTGCAACGATACAAATTATTTTGTCGAGGGTGTTTGATTCGGCGATTATTGCTGCTGCTGTCATTTTTCAGCCTGAGCTTCGCCGCATACTTGAAAAGGTCGGCAGGACCAATTTTAGGCGTGGTCAGCTTTTAGACGGTGAGGTTGATGTTTTGTCTCAGTGCATTGACAATGTCAGCCGTTCTATTGCGACTATGCAGGAAAAACGCATAGGTGCTTTAATAGTTTTTGAAAAAACCACTCAGCTCGGTGAAATAATAGCAACCGGCACAGTAATTGATGCGGAGTCGTCGGTTTCTATAATTAACAATATTTTCTTCCCGAAATCTCCTTTACATGACGGTGCGATGATAATTCGTGACGGCAGGGTATACGCTGCCGGCTGTATTTTGCCCCTTACCCAACGTGAAGATATAAGCTTGCAGTTAGGAACTCGCCATAGGGCTGCGATTGGTATGACGGAAAATTCCGATGCGATTGTTTTGGTGGTTTCGGAGGAAACGGGCACAATATCCATAGTGTCTAACGGTCAGATGACGCGTGATTATAACGCAATTTCAGCAGGGGCTGAGCTTAGAAGGCTTTTGCTTGAGGGAGAGGAAGAAACGAAATCCTCCGCATTTATCACAACGGTCAAAAAGTTTATTAATAAAAAGAAAGATAACGGAAAGGACGGGGAAGATAATTGAAATTTTTAAAAGAATTTTCGATAAGAAAATTGCTTTACAATAAACGCTTCACCATTCCGTTTTCTATTCTCATAGCTTTTACGCTTTGGCTTATTGTGACTATAAATCAGAAGCCAATAATGGAGCGCACCTTTACCGATGTGACAGTCACTATAAACCTAGAAAATACCCGTGCCGCTGAAAACGGTATGAGTATAATCGGCGATATATCCGAGCAGAAATTCACTGTGGTTGTCAGAGGTTCAAGCTATCTTGTAAGTTCTCTCACAGCCTCCGATTTGAGCCTTTATGCTTCGGCGGCTGCGGTTGATGCTCCAGGGGATTATAATCTTGAGGTTGCTGTCGCTTCAACGGCATCTGAGTATGAAATTTTAAGCATCTCTCCGCCGACGGTCAGTGTTAATTTCGATTATATCGAAACCAAGGAGTTCACCATTGAAGCCAGCGCGGTGGGTGCAACTGCGGAAGAAGGCTTGATTGCTGAACCGGCTGTTGTCAGTGGAACCCAAAGCAATACTTTGACCATAAAGGGACCGAGAACCGTTATTAACAAGATCGAACGGGTTGTGGCTGAGGCTGAAGTCAACAAGACCTTGTCTGCCAGCGGAACCTTTGATTCAAACATTGTTTTGTATGATGCGAATTCTGAGCTTATCGACACCACAAATTTAACCCTCAGCACAGCCAATGCAAAGGTTACAGTTCCGATTTCTAAGAAAAAGACTATCCCGGTAGTGGTCGAATTTTCCAATTTGCCTCAAGGGTTTAATAAATCGACCCTTAAAACCTCGATCGACCATCCTACCGTCACTATTATCGGAACTCCTGAGACGGTGGATAAAACATCTCAACTGTCGCTGACGCCGATAGACATTTCCATCATATCCCTTTCATCCGCAAGCTTTGATGTTTCACCAAAGCTTCCTGAGGGGGTAAGGTTGTTAGACGCTATTGATCACTTTACTGTAACGGTTAACACGGCCGATTATGTTGAAAAAACCTTTAACCTTTCCTCGGTATCCTATACCGGCCTTTCGTCGGGGCTTTCGGCAAGCGGCAGCAAAATAATAAGAAATGTTAAGATTTGCGGTCCCAAATCGGTTGTTAACAATATTAATGTTTCGAAAATTTTAGCCACTGTAGACCTTACCGATAAAAAATCGGGTGAGCATTCACTGCCTGTTACCTTTAAGGTTGACGGTTATGCTAATGTATGGATAGTGGGAACCTATACAACAACCGTTACAATTAAATAGCTAAGCGGCTTAAAATACGGGCGGATTATATCCGCCCTTGTGTTTGTTATGACGGATTTCCTCCCTTTACATATACTGTACGGGGGGATAACTTATGATTGAATACGGTTTGATTTTACTGACTGCAGCCCTTGCTATGTTGGGTTTGGCAGAGGTTTTACATAATTTTAAAATGTTTTTGTTAAAACCTAAAAAGGAAAGACCATCATACAGACTTGTTTTCCTTGAAGGTGATGATGCCCTGCAAACCCTTAATTCTGCAATAGCAGAATACCGTTGGCGAGGGGGAAGATATGCTGAGAATATAATAGCTGTCTATTCCTTTTTAAAGCCTGATGCTTTATCAGAATGCCGAAAAACCGCTGAAAGATATAATGTGATATTATTATCCTGCAATGAATTGTCGGGTGTTGTTTCAACTTTGCCGTAAATAAAAGGGGGTGTTTTTTTGCAAGAAATCGATAAAACCGAAAACAGACAAACGCTCACGGCAACCGTGCAAAAAATCACCTATAGAAACGATATAAATTGCTATACCGTTGCCGAAATGAGGGTTGATAAAGAACTGATAACTGCTGTGGGCATAATGCCGCTTATTAACGAGGGGGATTTGCTCGAAATAACCGGAGATTATATTGTTCATCCTACATATGGCAGTCAATTTTCTGTCTCCTCTTTTGAAAAAAAGATACCGCAGAATTCTGCCGCTATACTTAGGTATTTATCCTCGGGTGCTATAAAGGGCATTGGCCCTGCTACGGCTGCAAAAATCGTTGAGAAATTCGGGGAGGATGCTTTGGATATCCTCGCAAACCGCCCTCACGAACTCACTGCAATTAAAGGCTTTTCTATGCAAAAGGCCTTGATGGCTTCAGAAGAGTATAAAAAGCAATACAGCATTAGTGATATAATGCTTTTGCTCTCAAAGTACAAGATATCCCCCGACAGGTGCCTTAGCATTTACAGACGGTTCGGCGACAAATCGAATGAACTCATAAAAGCTAATCCCTATATCCTATGCGAGGAGGGTATTGATTTTCGCTTTGAATTGGTTGAAGATATCGCAACCGATTTTAATTTTGACAAAGAAAGTGATTCCAGAATTTCGGCCGGAATAGAATACATATTACGAAAAAATCTTGCAAACGGCCACTCCTGTCTGCCGAGAAACAAGCTTTTAGCCGTGGCTTGCAGATTGCTTGAATGTAAAGAAAGTAAGGCTGATATCTGCATTGACAGATTGGTTGAATGTATGAGGCTGTCATATGATGCTGTGGGCAGTGAGGAATTTATATCAATCCCGCAATACCGCTTAGCAGAGCAAAGGATAGCGGCGCGGCTTTCATCTGTGGGGCGTTATATCGGCAATGCTGTGACGGTTGATGAGCTGGAGATAGAAAATGTCGAAAACCAGCTTGGGATGAAGTTTGAAGAAATGCAACGGAGAGCCATTTTTGAGGCCTTTGAAAGCGGTATTTTAATACTTACCGGCGGACCCGGCACCGGTAAGACCACTACACTTAATGCTATTATAAAGCTATTTGAGGGGCGCGACCTTGAAATTGAGCTTGCCGCTCCTACGGGGCGAGCCGCCAAACGAATGACCGAGCTGACCGGCCGAGATGCTAAAACCATCCACCGCCTTTTAGAGGTAGAATGGGGGGATGGCGAGCACCGCCGATTTGCCAGAAATGAAAAAAATCCGCTCAGTTGTGATGTGATTATCATTGACGAAGCCTCAATGGTTGATGCGTTGCTGTTTGATGATTTGCTGAAAGCTCTGCGGCTTTCTTGCCGAATAATTTTAGTCGGCGATTCAGACCAGCTGCCAAGTATTGGAGCAGGGAATGTGCTCGGTGATATATTATCAAGCGGTATTTTTCCTTCAATAAAGCTTAAAAAGGTTTTTAGGCAGGCAAGCGAAAGTATGATAATAAGCAACGCCCACGCTCTGATAAATGGTGAAAGCCCCGATTTTTCCAAAAAGAATTCGGATTGTTTTTTCCTGCAAAGAGGTGACAAGTATTCTGCAGTAAGCACTGTTATTGAACTTGTTGCTGAGAGACTACCTTCTGCGTACAAGGCGGACCCCATGACCGATATTCAGATACTTTGTCCGTCGAGAATGCTTGAGACAGGCACAATAAATCTTAACAATCTTTTGCAGGACAAGCTTAATCCCTATAAAAAGGGTCAGCCGCAGCTTTTTTACAAAGGCTTTTCTCTTAGAGTGGGGGATAAGGTCATGCAAACAAAGAATAACTATGACCTTCAGTTCAGGCGTCAGAACGGCGAATACGGCAGCGGCGTTTTCAATGGCGATGTCGGAGTGATAACAGATATTGATGCCAGAGCGGGTGTTTTAAAGGTGCGCTTTGATGACAAGGAGGCAACCTATTTCTCGGAGGATATAGGGCAGTTGGAGTTAGCTTACGCGGTCACTGTACATAAAAGTCAGGGCAGCGAGTATGATTATGTTGTGCTTCCGCTTTTAGATGTTCCGTCAAAGCTTAAATACAGAAATTTGCTTTATACAGCAGTTACGAGAGCTAAAAAAATGCTTATTCTTGTAGGCAGCGAAGCGCTTTGGAGGGAAATGGCTGCTAATGATCGAAAAACACTCAGATACACATTACTCAAATATTTCCTTGAAAAAAATAATCACTTTGATATTTAGGCCTATCTTAGAGGCGTTATTTCCTAACACCTGCATCGGGTGTGGCGAGGTTATAGCGGAAGATGAGCATTTATGTGAATATTGCCACGAAATTATTGAACGCTGCCCTTTGGATAAGATATGCCTTAAATGCGGATTTCACGAAAAGCACTGTATCTGCGCAAAGCGTATTTATACATTTGCGGCAGCAATAGCGCCGTTCTATAATGAGGGTGTTGCAAAAAGGATGATGTATGCCTTCAAATTTCGGCAAAAGGAAGCGTATTCTAAATATTTTTCAGAACAGATGGCACTTGCTGTAAAGCAATGCTTGGGCGAAGTAAAAATAGATATTGTGACCTATGTTCCTATGCATCACTCAAAAGAGCGGCGGCGCGGTTATAATCAAAGCAGGATTTTAGCAGAGCAGCTTTCACAAATTCTTAATATACCTTTATGTGATAATGCGCTTGGATGCTGTCGCAAGCGAAAGATTCAGCACGAGTTGCCGCTAGCCTTTAGATTTGACAATGTTCGCGGAATTTATTATACTAATTTCAAGGTCACCGGCAAAACGGTTTTACTGGTGGATGATATAAAAACCACAGGTGCTACTTTGGATGAATGTTCAAAGCAACTTCTGATAGCAGGGGCCGATGATGTTTATTGCGTATCAGGGCTTATGAGTAAGTATAGAAAAAAGAAAGGAAAAACCGATGGCAACAGATATAGGAATTGATTTAGGAACATCAAAAACTGTCATATTTTCAAGCTCGAAGATAGTTTTGGAGCTTCCCAATATTGCGACGGTTGATGCCGATAGCTGGCAGCCCGTTTACTATGGCGAAAAAGCTAAACAAACCTTGGGCAGAACTCCCGACAGTTATGTATGTGTAAGCCCAATTGAGCGAGGGGCCATAGCAGATTATGATATTGCCGAATCAATGCTTAAAAATTACTTTGAGAAGGCTTTTGGAAATAAAATATTGCGTCCGCGCATAATGGCGACTCTGCCTGCCGGACTTACCGAGCTGCAGCACCATTCTCTTGCTAATGTCGTGGAATCGGCCGGAGGGCGTAATATCTCGGTAATAGAGTCGCCTTTGGCTATAGCATTCGGTTTAGGTCTCGATTTTTCTACACCTCGCGGAAGCTTGATAGTTGATATCGGCGCAGGGACTACCGATATTGCTGTGATTTCTATGGGCGGCATTGCTGTGTGCGAGTCTTTTAAAACCGCCTCTTTGGACTTTGATTCCCATATAATCAAGTATGTCCGTAAGGAGTATAACATTGAGATAGGCCCTCTTACCGCCGAGGAGATAAAAATCAAAATAGGCGCGGCTATCAAGCGGGATATTGAGGTTGCAATGCTGGCTAAGGGAAGAAATGTGTTTACAGGCCTTCCTGAGGCTTTCGAAATATCAGGCTCTGAGGTTTTTGAAGCGATTTTAGATCCTGTAAACTCAATTTGTAACGCAATAAGACAGGTTCTAAACAAAACCGATCCTGATTTGGTTGCTGATATAATGAGTGACGGTCTTTATCTTGCAGGAGGCGGATCTTGCCTTTTCGGACTTGCAGATAAGATAGGGGAATATATTGGTATTAAGGTCAACACCCTTGAGGATCCGGCATATAGCGTTGTTAAAGGCGCTGCGGCTGCTCTCAAGAAACCTGACCTTCTTAAAAATGTTGATTATCAGCTGAGATCTATAAAAGAACTTGTTATTGAATAAAATTTAATAGTTTAAAGCTTTAAATAGCTAAAGTTTTGTGCAATTTCACAGTTGACATCTCTGTTTAAATGGAGTATTATTATTTATAGTTTTATTTTTGATTTTGCAAAAGGGAGGCGGACAGCGTGTTTGGAAGTTACAAATTCCGATTTTATTACTTTAATTATGCGGACTGTCTGTGTGCCGATATGGCCTGAGGCTATATTTTAATGCGATGCAGAAGCCCGCTATTCGTTATGCTGTTTACGGTGTGCGAGTTGCGGGCTTTTTATAAATTAAGAAAGGGATTTTTCGATGATTTCTAAAAAGATGACCGACCTTGGCAAAAGGCGTTCTGTTATAAGAGAAATATTTGAATACGGCAATATTCGCCGCCGCGAAATAGGGGCAGAGAATGTTTTTGATTTCAGCCTCGGTAATCCCAATATCCCTGCGTCTGAGATAGTCACTAAGACTATGGCCGACCTTATAAAAAATATGGACCCTGTCGCACTTCACGGGTATACCTCGGCGCAGGGTGATGCATCGGTCAGAAAGGCTATCAGCGATGATATCAATAAACGGTTTTGTACAGCAGCAAGGCCTGAACTTATTTATATGACCTGCGGCGCAGCTGCATCACTTACCATCACTTTGAACGCTTTAGTAAACACGGGTGATGAAATAATTGTTCTGGCACCTTTCTTTCCCGAATACCGCGTTTTTGCAGAAAAAGCGGGCGCTGAGGTTAAAATAGTAAAGTGCAGGGAAAGCGATTTTCAAATAGATTTTGAGGGCTTGGCCGCTGCTATCACACTAAAGACAAAGGCGATAATCGTTAATTCCCCCAATAATCCGAGCGGCGCGGTTTTGAGCGAAGAGACAATAATTAAACTCTCGCAGCTGCTTAGCAATAAAGCAGAGGAGTTTGGCACAGATATTTACATAATTGCTGATGAACCCTACCGAGAGCTTGTATACGGTGATGTTACGGTGCCGTATATTCCCAATTTTTATGATAACACGATAGTTTGCTATTCTTTCAGCAAATCTCTTTCACTTCCGGGAGAGCGTATAGGTTACATATATGTTTCTTCTAAGCTTAAAAATTGCGGCGAGGTTTATGCTGCGGTTTGCGGAGCCGGCAGAGCGCTGGGCTTTGTTTGCGCGCCTAGCCTTTTGCAGTATACTGTGGCCAAGGTTTTAGGCAATACGCCAGATATTTCGATTTATGAGAGAAACAGAAACCTGCTATTAGACGCTTTGACCGAATACGGCTATACTGTCGCAAGGCCTGACGGCGCCTTTTACCTATTCGTAAAATCTCCTGAAAAGGATGCAAACGCTTTTTGCGAGAGGGCTAAAAAGTATGAACTTTTGATAGTTCCCGGCGATGACTTTGGCTTTGATGGGTATGTCAGGATAAGCTACTGTGTCAGCACAAAGATGATAGAAAGGGCTTTGCCCGCTTTCGAGAAATTAATGGAAGAATACAGGTGAGAATATGGCGGATCTTGAAAAAGCAAGAAAAGCGATTAACCAAATTGACGAAAAAATGGCCGAGCTTTTTTGTGAGAGAATGGATGCGGTGCGAGTTGTTGCAGAGTATAAAAGGCTGCACGGCACACAGGTCAGTGACCCTGTTCGCGAGGGCGAAGTTATAAAAAGAAATTCCGCTTTTATAAAGGATGAGGAATTAAAATCCTACTATGTGAATTTCCTACAGAGCAATATGGAAATTTCGAAAAAGTTTCAGCATCGACTGCTCGAGGGTATGAGGGTTGCTTTCAGCGGAGTTGAGGGCGCGTTTGCAAACATCGCTGCTAACCGTGTCTTTCCCGATGCATTGGCCATACCTTATCCCGATTTTAAATCGGCTTATGATTCAGTTGTGAGCGGGGAGTGCGACTGTGTGATACTGCCTATTGAAAATAGCTATAACGGAGATGTCGGTCAAGTAATGGACCTTGCTTTCTTCGGCCCGCTCTTTATAAACGGAGTTTATGATATTTCGGTCGTTCAAAACCTTTTGGCTATAAAGGGAACCACTATGGATCAGGTCAAAACCGTTATAAGCCATCCGCAGGCCTTGGGCCAATGCGCCGATTATATAAGGCGGCACGGATTTGAAACGGTTGAGGCTGTCAACACGGCTGTGGCAGCAAAGCAGGTCGCCGAAATGGGCAGACACGATATTGCAGCGATTGCAAGTGATGAAGCGGCTGAAAAATTTGGCCTTAAAAAGCTTGAGGTTCACATCAACGAAAGCAATAACAACACGACTCGTTTTGCTGTTTTCTCAAGAAGTGCGAAAACCCCGTGTGCGGCTGATAATAATTTCATTATGCTATTTACGGTTACCCACGAGGCGGGTTCCTTGGGCAAAGCAATATCCATTATAGGTGACAACGGCTTTAACCTGCGGGCTTTAAAGAGCCGCCCTACTAAGGACCTGATTTGGAGCTATTATTTCTATGCCGAAGGTGAGGGGAATATTAACACCCCGAGCGGCGCTAAAATGCTTGCAGAGCTCAAAGAAAAATGTAGTGACCTGCGGGTTATCGGTTACTACGAGAAAGAGATTGCCCTTTAGATTTAAGTTGGAGTGATATGATGATAATTCCGGTAAAAACCTCAACCGGAGGATACGATATAGTTTTAGAACGCGGGGCTTTAAACAAGCTTAATGATCATCTTATGCTTGAAAGAAAAGTTCTTATTGTGACTGATAGCGGCGTTCCAAAGGAGTATTCAAAAATTGTGGCTGCACAATGCAAGGAGCCTCATATAATCACTATCCCCGAGGGGGAGCCCTCAAAAAGCTTCGATAACTATAAGCTACTTCTATCCGAAATGGTTAACCTATCATTCACAAGAAGTGATTGTGTTGTTGCGGTAGGCGGGGGAGTTGTTGGAGACCTTGCGGGGTTTGTTGCATCAAGCTTTATGCGGGGTGTTTCGTTTTACAATATCCCGACAACCGTGCTTTCTCAGGTTGATTCATCAGTAGGCGGCAAGGTTGCAATCGATTTTGCGGGATACAAAAACATTGTTGGGGCCTTTTATCCGCCGCAATGTGTTATAATCGATTCCGAAACCCTTAAAACCTTGCCACAAAGGCAGATATCAAACGGGTTGAGCGAAGCGGTGAAAATGTCTTTAACATCCGATGACGAGCTTTTCTCGCTCTTTGAAAATGAGGAAATTATGCCGAATATTGACCGCATAATCGAGGCCTCGCTTAAAATTAAGAGAGATGTTGTTGAAAAAGATGAAAAAGAGGGCGGCCTTAGAAAGGTGCTCAATTTCGGCCATACATTAGGTCACGCTATTGAAACCGAGAACGATTTGCAAACCTTATATCACGGGGAATGTGTAGCCCTTGGTATGATACCGATGTGCTCTGCGGATGTGCGAAAAAGACTTTTGCCGGTGCTTAAAAAGCTTAATTTGCCGACAAAGACAGACTATGATATAAATATGATAATAGAGGCCATGAGCCACGACAAAAAGAAAAAGGGCGAGAATATTGATATCGTGTTTGTGCCCGAGGTGGGGAGATTTGAATTTAGGACCCTGCCATTCCCTCAATTTGTAAAGGAAATGAAAGAGGTGAGCTGTGAATGAAAAACACTATAGGTAATAATGTCTCCTTAACCTTGTTTGGTGAAAGCCACGGTTTAGCTATCGGCGCCGTGCTGGACGGAATGGCCCCCGGCATCGAGGTGGATGAGGAATTTATCGCTTCTCAGCTTTCATTGAGGAGGCCATCGGGTAATATCTCTACACCGCGTAAAGAGGCTGACCCTTTTGTTATAGAAAGTGGAGTTTTTGAGGGCCGCACTACGGGAACACCTATTTGTATCGTGATACCCAATGGTGACACAAAATCTAAGGATTACGGCGATATTAAGTCGAAAGCTCGCCCAGGTCACGCGGATTTTGCGGCCTTTGCTAAATACCACGGTTTTGAGGACTACCGAGGTGGCGGTCATTTCAGCGGCAGAATAACCGCAGGTATAGTGGCTGCGGGCGCAATTGCAATCGCGGCTTTAAGAGAAAAGGGAATCTATATCGGCACCCACATTTCAAAATGTGCGGGTGTTTCGGATGCTGCGTTTTTAGATTTGAAAAATGAGATAAATACTCTATCTACAAAAGCTTTTGCGGTGATAGATGATGCAGCGGGCGAGCAAATGCAGAACAATATTTTAGCCGCCAAAGCAGAGGGTGACAGCGTCGGCGGAATTTTGGAGACCGCTGTTATAGGTTTGCCGCAAGGCATCGGCGAGCCTTGGTTCGACACGGTCGAGGGGCTTTTGTCCCACGCACTGTTTTCGGTGCCGGCAGTAAAGGGTGTTGAATTTGGGGCCGGCTTTGCTCTTAGCGATATGCGCGGCAGTGAGGCTAATGACAGCTTTTATTATCAAGGTGAGGCGGTTGCAACGCGCACCAACAACAACGGCGGCATAAACGGCGGCATTACAAACGGAATGCCCTTGATCTTCCGCTCTGTGATAAAGCCAACCCCCACCATCGCAAAACCGCAGGAAACTATTGATTTTATAAACAAATGCGATACCGAGCTTTTGGCTTTTGGCAGGCATGACCCTTGTATCGTGCATAGAGCGAGGGTGGTAGTTGATAGTATGACCGCTATTGTCCTTTGCGATATACTTTCGGGCCGTTTTGGTACAGATTGGCTGGTTAAATAATGGAGTACGGTTGTATAGGAGAAAAGCTTTCACATAGCTTTTCAAGGATAATACATAACGAGCTTTGCGACTATACCTATGAGCTAAAAGAAATCCCCCCTGAGGGGCTTGACACCTTTATCAAAACGGCTGATTTTAAGGCGATAAATGTCACAATTCCTTACAAGCAGGCTGTCATTCCATATCTTTCTAAAATAGATGAAAATGCCCGTAAAATAGGAGTGGTGAATACCGTTGTAAACAGGAGCGGTAAGCTTTACGGTTATAATACAGACTTTTTAGGTCTTAGCGCTTTAATAGAGCATATGGGCATTTCTTTGAGGGATAAAAAGGTTTTGATTTTAGGCTCAGGCGGTACTTCTAAAACCGCTTTTGCCGTGGCTGAAAGTATGGGCGCCGGTGAAATTCTGCGGGTGTCAAGAAGCGGCGGCGAGGGCCTTATTACCTACTCTAAGGCTGAGGCTGAACACCGCGATGCTCAAATTATTATTAATACCACACCCTGCGGAATGTATCCGAATATCGGTGAAGCAGCTATAGATATCGAAAAATTCGGGCAGCTTTCGGGTGTTGTTGATGCGGTTTATAATCCGCTTTGTTCTGCCTTAGTTACAGCTGCCAAAGAAAAAGGCATCCCTGCAGAGGGCGGGCTTTATATGTTGGTGGCACAGGCGGTATTTGCGGCAGAGAAATTCACCGATAAAAGAATACCTATTTCGGAAATTGACAGGGTCTACAATAAGCTTTTGCATGAGAAACGCAATCTCGTGCTTATAGGTATGCCCGGATGCGGAAAATCCACTATCGGCAAAGCTGTGGCAAAGAATTTGTCAAAGCATTTTTTTGATAGTGACGAGGAGGTAGTAAAGCTTGCAAAAATGTCTATCCCCGAGATTTTCGAAAAGTACGGCGAAGAGCATTTCCGTGCCCTTGAGTCCGAAGTGATAGCGCGTCTGGCTTTGGAGCAGAATGCTGTTATCGCAACGGGCGGCGGGGCAGTGCTTAAAAAGAGAAATGTTGACCTTTTAAAAGAAAATGGCACAGTTCTTTTTATCGACCGCCCCTTAGAGCAACTTGTAACGACCGATGACCGCCCGCTTTCAAGCGACAGAGATAAACTCGAAAAGCGCTATAACGAAAGATACGGAATATATCTTTCTTCGGCCGACTGTGTGCTTAAAGCTGTTAAGAACCTAAAGAAAAATATCGACTCTGTAAAAGAGGTTTTTTTAAATGAAAATTCTTGTAATTAACGGGCCAAATCTAAATATGTTGGGCATCAGAGAACCCGGTATCTACGGTGATGAAAGCTATCAAGCCTTGTGTAATTCGGTAGAACAATATGCAAAAGGCAATGGAGTAGAGGTAAAGCTTTTTCAGTCTAACCACGAGGGCGCCCTTGTGGATGAAATTCAGGCAGCATACGGCAAGTATGACGGCATCGTTATCAATCCCGGCGCCTATACACATACAAGTATTGCTATTCTTGATGCTGTCAAGGCGGTGGCTATTCCGACGGTTGAAGTGCATATTTCGGCAGTGGAAGAGCGTGAGGATTTCAGGCAGATAAGCTATATCCGAGCGGCTTGCGTTAAGACAATAACCGGCCACGGAATTAAAGGATATTTAGAAGCGATTGATTTTTTGGCAGAAAACCACGGAGAGAATAAATGACCATAACCATTAACAAAAGTCCAGCAAACGGCAGGGTTAAAGCGCCGCCGTCTAAGAGTATGGCTCACAGATATTTGATATGCGGTGCGCTGTCCGGCTCTAGTAGGATCGACGGCATTGCGTTCTCTAAGGATATCGAGGCTACGCTTGATTGTTTAAAGGCTTTGGGGGCTGAGATTAAAATCGATGGAAATGCTGTGCAGTTAGGTGGTATCGACCCTGCAAAAGGCGTGGCATCCCATAGACTGTTTTGCAACGAAAGCGGCAGCACCCTGAGATTTTTGATACCCTTGTGCCTGATTTTTGATCAAGAAATCACACTGTGGGGCAGCGAAAGGCTTTTTAGCCGCTCGCTGTCTGTCTATGAAGAACTTTGCTTAGAGCAGGGCATCAAGTTTATAAAAACCAAAAACAGCGTCACTCTTAAAGGTAAGCTTCAAAGCGGGAAATATTCGGTAAGAGGGGATGTGTCGAGTCAATTTATAAGCGGGCTTATGTTTGCTTTGCATCAGCTTGAGGGTGACAGTATTATTGATATAACAGGTGCTGTAGAGAGTGGCTCATATCTTGGGCTTACGGTAAAGGCTCTTGCTGATTTTGGTGTAAGAGTCAGCCGTGTTGATGAGCGCACGATATATATCAAAGGTAGCCAGCATTGCAAAAAAAGGCGGCTTGCGGTTGAGGGTGATTACTCAAATGCGGCCTTTTTTGAGGCTCTCAATTTGCTTGGCGGCAATGTTGTGGTCACGGGGCTTTCTGACAAAAGTGTTCAGGGAGACAGGGTCTATACAGAGCTTTTTTCACAGCTTGAACACTTGAAACCAACCATCGACATTTCAGATTGTCCTGATTTAGGGCCCATTCTTATGACGGTGGCTGCTGCTAAGAACGGTGCAGTTTTCACAGGAACCAAAAGGCTTAAAATCAAAGAGAGTGACCGTGCCTTTGCTATGCAAGCCGAGCTTGCTAAATTCGGCTGTAGGATAGAGGTTGAGGAAAACAGTGTTCGGGTTTATAAATCTAAATTAAAGGTTCCCAAAGCGCCCCTTTTCGGCCATAATGATCACAGAATTGTTATGTCAATGGCGGTGCTTGCAACACTCACAGGGGGCACTATAATCGGCGCGCAAGCGGTTTCAAAAAGCTTTCCCGATTTTTTTGATAGGTTGGAAGCGCTTGGTATATCTTTGGAGGCGAAAAGCGATATATGAAATTGATAAAAAATATAAATATACTGATCGTTGGCTTGGGCCTCTTGGGAGGTAGTTATGCAAAAGGCTTAAAAAAGCTCGGCTTTACTGTTAACGCTATCACCAAGTCGCAGTCATCGGTCAATTATGCTATGAAGAATGGTATTGTAGACTTCGCCACCACCGCGATAGACCCTGAAATAATTTCCCAGGCGGATTTGGTTATTTTTGCACTTTATCCGCATATTTTTATTGATTGGCTCAAGCAAAATCAGCAGTATTTTAAAAGTGGTTGTGTTATCACCGATGTTACAGGTGTTAAGGGTGGCATTGTAGAGGAAATACAGAGTATACTCAGGGCCGATGTTGAATATATCGCGGCTCACCCTATGGCGGGGCGCGAGGTTTGCGGCGTGGAGAACAGTGATGATGCTATTTTCAGCGGCGCCAACTATATCGTAGTTCCTACCGAAAAAAACACCCCTGAAGCTATCGAGCTTTGCGAAAATCTCGGCAAATTGTTAGGGTTTAAAAAGATAGCGCGCCTTAGTGTTGAGGAACACGACCAAATGATAGCATTTTTGTCGCAGTTGACCCATTGTATTGCAGTTTCACTTATGTGCTGCAACAATGCCGAGGGCTTGGAAAACTACACCGGTGACTCTTTCAGAGATCTGACTCGAATTGCCAATATTAATGACGAAATGTGGAGTGAACTTTTCCTCAGTAACAAATCAGCTTTGCTTAAGGAAATGAAGCGCTTTAAAAGGTCGTTTGATGAATTGTATGAAAAAATCGAAAACTCTGACAGGGAGGGCGTGCGCGAGATGATGCGAATATCCACTGAACGCCGCAAACTGTTTGACAATTAATATCCAAGGTGAGTAATTATGAATTTAAATTTTTTGCGCAAACTTCCTGTTCCAAAGCAGATAAAATCTCATTATCCTGTAACTAATGAGCTTTTAAATGTAAAACAAAACAGAGATAGAGAGCTTAAAGCAATTTTTTCGGGAGAGAGTGATAAATTCCTCCTTGTTATAGGTCCGTGCTCTGCTGACAACAGCGAGGCCGTTCTTGATTATATTTCACGTCTTCGCGTTTTAGAGGATGAGGTTCGCGACAAGATATTTATTGTTCCGAGAATTTATACCAACAAGCCCCGCACTACGGGTGACGGATACAAGGGTATGCTGCATCAGCCCGACCCTGACGAAACCCCCGATATGCTCAAAGGTATCGTGGCTATCAGAGATTTACATATGAGAGCTTTGAAGGACTACGGCTTCACCTGCGCGGATGAGATGCTGTATCCTGATAATCACCGTTATCTTTCGGATTTGTTGGCTTATGTTGCGGTGGGAGCTCGCTCGGTTGAAAACCAGCAGCACAGACTAACCGCCAGCGGACTCGATGTTCCTGTGGGTATGAAGAACCCCACAAGCGGCGATCTTTCAATAATGATGAATTCAATAACAGCCGCACAGCACAAGCACACCTTTATTTACCGCGGCTGGGAGGTCGTCAGCGAGGGTAACCCTTATGCCCACGCAATACTCAGAGGTTACATTGACTATGCAGGAAAAAGTGCCTCCAATTATCATTACGAGGATTTAGTAAAGCTTAACGAGCTTTATATGAATTCGGGATTGCATAATCCGTCCGCCGTTATTGATACCAACCACGCAAACTCGGGCAAGCAGTATCTTGAGCAGGTGAGAATCGCAAAGGATGTTGTATACAGCTGCAATCACAATAAAGATATAAGAAGGCTTGTAAAGGGCCTTATGATAGAAAGCTATATTGAGGACGGCGCCCAAAAGATAGGCGAGCATTGCTACGGGAAATCTATAACCGACCCCTGCCTCGGTTGGGATAAAACAAAAGAGCTTGTCTTGAAAATTGCCGACACATTAGAATAAAGCAACAAAAAACCGCTGTGTTTTTGCAACACAGCGGTTTTTACTATTCATTTTTTATTATGAAGGAAAAGTCGATGTAGCCGTTGCCGTGTTCGGTATAAACCTCGGTCAAAGCGGGGGAGTAGGCGATAACAGTGTTTTGGAACATAACGGGGATAATGTTGTTTAACTTTAGAATTTCGGTTTGGATTTGGGATATATCCCCGCCGTTATAAGTGATACCGAATTTTTTGAGATATTCCGAAAGCTCACCGTTATCAGCTCTGATAGGGAATAGGGCCATTTTGTAGGTCGGGGCGGTTAGCTGAGTGGTCAACAGAGAGCTGTCTGACACAGATTGAATATTAACAAAGGCCGATAAGTTGCTTTGCCAGTGGCCTACAATGTCGGTAACGATATTTTTGACATTTCCGTCATCGTAATAATAAAGTATCACATCTGAAGGGAATTTGCTGTCAGGCAGATTACCAACCTCATCATAATAAAGCTGCTTCGCGGTTATTGGATCATAAACCGTCATACCGGTAGCAACACTGTCTAAACATAAGGCATTGGGGAAAAGAGAGGTGGCCGTAGCGTAGCCTGTAGGGAGATCTTTTGAAAAAACATCTCCACCTACAAGCATAGAGAGGGATTTTCTCAAATTTTGAGGGAAATCATTACCCAGAGTTAAAACCCAGCAAATGTTCTCAAATTCGCAGGTTTCAAGGCTTAAGGCTTTTGCTTCATCTGTGAGCGCGGCATCGAGAAATGCCATATCAATACTATTTTTCTCCAGCTTTTCAAGCGTGGATTCGTCAGGGTTGCAGGTCAGGAAAACGGCGGCATTTTGAGCGATTGCAAAGCTGTTGTACTCATTATTGCGGTAAAGCCTGATACCAAAGGTCTCTTTTCTCCAGCGGGTCAGTTTATAGCTTCCGCAGCTCAAGGTGGTGTCTGCAAACAGTCCGTATTTTCCGGCGCTCGCTTCGAAAAACTCCTCTTTGCAGGGCATCGCAACAGATGTGGTGAGTGTCTCTTCAAAACGCTCATCCTCGTATGCAAGCCGAATCACAAGGGTTTTGGCATCTGTAGCGGTCACACCTAAGCTATCAATGGAGGATGAACCGTTGTTGATATCTTCTGCTCCTACAATAGCGTAAAGGCGCGAAGCAAAGGGGGCCTTTGTTTCGGGGTTGACCGCTCTTTGAAGCCCGTAAAGGAAGTCGTAGGCTGTGATCTCGCTGCCGTTACTCCATTTTGCATCTTTTCTCAAAGTGAAGGTGTATGTAAGCCCGTTTTTTTCATAAGACTCAGCAATACCGCAAACTATCTCACCGTCACCGTTCTTCCTGAGCAACCCCTCGTATATATTTTTAACAATTATCAGCTCGGTATCGCTTGAGGCAACCTGCGGGTCAAGGGTGGCGGGGGTTTCGGGAAGTTCAAAATATATGTAAGCGTCTTTCGTGCTTTCACATCCGGCAAAGGGAACGAGCATCAAAAGCGTCAAAATAAGACAAAAAAATCTTTTAAACATAGGCTGTCCTTTCGGTTTTTTAATCATCGTTACTCATAATTATAATAAATTATTCGACAAAATTCAACTTAATAAATTACATCGCCGAAAAATAGTGTTTTTTACCCTTTTTTTCAAAAAAGGGCTTTGCAAAATTATAAATATATGCTATACTACAATAGTATTTGTATGTCTGCGTGCACTTACTGTCAAAATTTTAAATTTTTTTAAAATTTTTGATGTTATGTGTATAAAACATACTTATAATTATTCAAAGGAGGATTCGGTTTCATGCAAAAGAAAATCAGTAAACTCCCTTTTAAGGGAACTGCCGAACAAGAAAAGCAACTGAAGGAAATAATCGATGCCAATAAGCATGACAAAAGCTTGTTAATGGCTGTTATGCAGCAGGCTCAGGATGTCTACGGTTATCTCCCGATCGAAGTGCAAACTATGATCGCAGAGGGTATGGAAGTACCGCTTGAAAAGGTCTACGGTGTTGCAACCTTCTATGCGCAGTTTTCTTTATCACCAAAAGGTGAGTATAATATTTCTGTCTGCCTCGGCACAGCTTGCTATGTTAAAGGAGCAGGAGATATATTTGATCGCTTTAGCGAGCGTCTTGGCATCGGTGCTGACGAATGCACACCCGATGGCAAATTTTCTCTCACAGCCTGCCGTTGCATAGGCGCTTGCGGTCTGGCACCTGTTCTTACAGTTAATGATGAAGTTTACGGTCGTCTTACTGTTGACGATGTTGACGGCATTCTTGAAAAGTACGGTTATGTAAAATAAATAAATTTTTCCCGAAGGGATAAATTGGTATGAAGATCAGTACAATCAGAGATTTAATTAATGCAGATGTTATATGCTGTGAGGACGGGCTTTCCCGCCATGTTTATTCCGCTTGCGGAAGCGATATGATGAGTGATGTGCTCGCCTATGTTAAAGATCAGGCGGTTTTACTGACCGGTCTTGTTAACTCTCAGGTTATT